>DATENA010000059.1:0-12442 GCA_035275285.1 Fibrobacteria bacterium
GTTCCTGCGCAAGGCCCTGGACGGTTCCCCGGAAGATCAGTTCCAGGTGGGCCGGATGTACGAGCAGGGCAAGGACCTTCCGCGCAACGATTCCCTCGCCTTCCGTTGGTACAAGAAGGCCGCCGAGAAGGGGTTTTCCGAGTCCCAGTACAAGGTAGCGCTCATGTACCGTGCCGGGAAAGGTACTGTCAAGAGTTCCTTCCAGGCCGCGCACTGGTTCCAGGCCGCCGCGGAGCAGGGCCATGCCAAGGCCCAGGTCAAGCTGGGCCAGATGTACCGCAACGGGAAAGGCGTGGAGCGCAACGAGACCACCGCCTTCAAATGGTTCCTCAAGGCCGCGGATCAGAAGGATCCGGACGCCGAGAAAATCATCGCCGAGCTCAAGGAGAACTGAGGCGCTCCGTTAACGGGCCGCGCCGGGCTCCACGGAGCATCGGTGGCGCGGCTTACTTTCCATTGCCAATCCGATCCGGGCTTGCCAAATATTCCCCGCGGTGCGCTTGTATCGGCCGGGACGGGAATTCTTTTTATCCTCCATGGCCAAGCGCATCGGACTCCCCGGCTTCCTGATCGGTTCCTCGCTGCTCGCCCTCCTGGGCGGTTGCGCCCTGCATATGCCCCTTTCCGGCGACCTGGCTTCCAAGGCGCAGGAAATGCGGGTCCAACGCAAGCACGCCATCCTGACCAACCGCATCAAATGGGTGCATTTCGGACCCTACAACGTGGAAGACATCCGCATCCGCGGCAAAGCCACGGACCGGAAAGGCGGCTTCGGGCATACCAAGATGAATACCGAGACCCGCTACGGGTACCGCGTGCAGGCGGAGGCGGGCATCGTATGGACCTGCGACTGCCTCAACCGCGCGGAACGGGAGGACTATTTCCCGCTGCTGGGAAGGGCCCGGGAGCTGGGATACCTGGTCACCCTGGAATGCGGGCTGACGCCCTCCGGCGGCGGGGTTCCCTGGAAAATGACCCTGATCGAGGAGGACTCCTCCGGCAACGATCTCCGCGGCAATCTCAGCGACGGCGTCGGCCTGATCGAAGTGTCCGGGACCCACGCTTACCAGGGACGGAAGGTCAGAAGCCCGCAGCATACCGGATTCCTGTTCCAGGACGTAACGGGACCCTTGGGCGCCGTGGAATTGCTCGGCAAACAGAAGGTCCTGCTCCAGCCGCAGATCTCTCCGGAGAAACGCTCCCTGCTGGCCGCCGTTTCCGCCTCCCTCCTCCTGTACGAGGACCTCAATGAACGCATGAAAGAGGAAATGCGGAACAAAAGCGGCACCGGCCTCCAGGTGGTTTCCGCCGACCCCTAGCCCCCATTCCGCCTCCGCTCCGCGGACCCGCCCCATTCCGGACCTCGGAGGTCCCGGCCCTTGAGCGGTTCCGGATCCGGCGGACTTTTCCCCAACCCTCTCCCGCCGAACCGGCTTACCTTAAAGCCGGGCTCGGATCCGGCCAGGGTCGGACCCGAGACTGGTGGATTCAAGGCAGAGGGGTTTGCCGTATGCGCTTCGCGTTTCCCTTCCCGGTTTTCCTGATCACCCTTTCCCCCCTTTCTCCCGCCCGCGCCGCCCCGGCCACCGGCGAGATCCTGCACGGACGGATCGTCGATTGCGCCTCCCTGGAAGCCTCTTCCTCCGGAAAAGGCATCGCCGGGGCGCGCCTCGTCTTGTACGATGCGGGGGGCAAAAAGCTCGCGGGCAAAACCACCTCCAAGCAGGGGACCTATCGATTCGCCGGACTGGCGCCGGGCACCTATACCCTGTCCATCGATCGCAAGGAATACCTGCCCTTTCCCCTGTTGCGCGTGATCGCCCTCGGCTCCGGGGACACGCTCTCCCGGGATTTCACCCTGGACAAGATCCCGATGCAGGGAGGCCAGCCCGCGCGCGGCCTGGGGAAAAAGAAAAGCCGCGATTATTACCCCCGCCTGGCCGAGGGCATGCTGGCCGCCATGCGCCTGCCGGAATTCCACCGCGAAAGCGGCGAGAACCGCGTGAACCTGAGCCGGTTCTTCGACGCGGAGGACACCACCGAGGCCTACCGGGCCCTGTGGACCGCATTGCTTTGGGCGGACGTGGAGTCCCAGCAGCGCCCCATCGAAGCGGACGTCTACCTGGCGCATGCCTTGGACTCGGCCCTGGGCGCCGCGAACCTTCCCGCGCCCGCGGCCTTGAAGCCGTATCTCAAGGTCCCGGCGGACTCGGTGGAATCCCTGGCCGCCGCGGTGCGCGCCATGATGCTCTCCCCCTCCAAGAAGCCCGGGCCGGAGACCCTGGCCGGGAAGCAGGTCCCCCGTTCCATGCTGGCGCGCGTCATCGAGGAGCGGATGGGATCGAAGGCCGTGCCCAAGCCCAAGAAGAAGGCGTTCCTGGCCAAGGTCAGAGGCCTGGTCGGCCCGGAGGCGGCGCGCAGGCTGGCCCTGCTGGCGGATCCGCCCAAGCGGCCGCGGAAGGCGGGAAAACCGGCTCCCGCGGGCCCGCCCCGGCCGGACGTGGAGGGGATTTGGAAGGTGGTGCTGGACATGGCCGGCGCCAAGCGGCCCAACCCCGTCGCGCTCTTCCACGTGGCCTCGCGCCGCCTGGAACAAGGGCAAGCGCGCGAAGCCCTGGCGGGGCTGGAACGGATGGGGGCGCTCCGGGCCGATTATCCCCAGGCCGTGGAGGCCATGGCCCGGTGCCGGCTCTCCCTGGCCGATACCGCGGGCGCGGAGGGCCTGTTCGATTCCCTTTCCCGCATGGACTCCCCGGAATGGCAGGCGCGCGGCTTCCAAGGGGCCGCGAAGATCCAATGGCGTACCGGCCGGCCGGAAAAGGCCGAGGCCGCGCTCTGGCGCGCCATGGGCCTGGACTCCAAGTCCGCCGCGGCCCGCGAGGCCTTGCTGCTCCTCGCCGAGGTATCCCTGGCGCGGGACTCCTGGAGCTCGGTGGAAGGCATGCTGGACTCCCTGGTCAAGGCCCGGCCCCGGGAAGCCGACGGCCATTTCTGGCTGGGGCGCATGGCGCTGAAACGCCAGCAGGACGGGGTGGCCCTGGGGCATTTCCAGAAGGCCGCCGCGCTGGCGCCCCAACGCGCCGATTTCGCCGCCGCCGTGGCCGCCGCCTACTTCGCGCGGGAGGAGTGCGGGTCCGCCCTCAAGACCCTGAAGCCCTTGCGGTCCGGGCTTTCGGGGGAAGGCCTTTCCATTTACGGCCGGTGCCTGCTCCAGTTGGGAAAGGCCGGGGAAGCCGCGCAGGAGTTCGAACGCCTGCAGGCCTCCCATCCCTCCCCGCAGAACCTGGCGCAATGGGCCCGGGCCCTTTCCGCCTCCGGAAACCCCCAGCGCGCCGTGAAGGTGATCCGGGCGTCCGGCTATGCCGACGACTTCGAGGTGCGCAAAGCCCTGGCCGCGGCGCAGATCGACATGGGATCGGCCGATCTGGCGAGGCAATCGCTCGAGCCGCCGGCCGCCGGGAAGGAAAACGACGCGGAACTGCATTTCCTGCTGGGCATGGCCGCCTTTTCCCTCCGCGAATACGCGGACGCCGGCAAGCAGTTCACCTCCGCGTTACAGTACCGCGAGGATTACCCCGAGGCCAAGTACCGGCAGGGGCTGTGCCTGCTGAAGCAGGGGCGCAGCGGGGAGGCGCACCACTACTTCCTGGAATTGGCGGACTCGGACAAGCCGTCCTGGCGCGCCAAGGGATTGCTGGGCCGGGGCCAGGCCTTCGCCAAGGAGGAGAAACCCGAGGCGGCGGCGGAGAACCTGCGGCGCTCCTTCCAGGCTTCCGCCTCCGCCGAAGCCGCGGCGCACCTGGCGCTGGCCTGCCTGCGCATGGACCGGAACGAGGAAGCTTCGGCCTGGGCCGCCAAGGCCCGCAAGCTCGATCCGGACGAACCCCTGGGGCTGATGGCGTCCGTGGACGCCTTGCTGGCCGCGCACCGGGTGGACGAGGCGGTGGCCCTGGCCGGGCAAGGCCTGGACCGCCATCCCGACGGCTGCGATTTCATGGTGGTGGCGGCCAAGGCGCATCTGCGGGCGGGCCACGACGATCTGGCCAGGGACCTGAGCCAGCGCGCCCGGGGCCGCTGCCCGGAGGAATCGGCGCCGTACTATTTCCTGGGCACCCTGTCGGCGCGCGCGGGCACGGTGGCGGAAGCCCGCCGCCATTTCGGCGAGTATATGAGGACCGGCGGAGACGCGAAGCGCGTGCCGGAAGGTTATCGCTGACGGGGCACGTGCAGATGCACGCATACGGGCGCGGGCACGGAAGCGCCGTGGCCGGTCTGTTCCAGGTCCCCCGTGCGGCCATCGATGCGGAACACGGATACGCCGTCCGAACGCTGATTGGCCGCCACCAGGAAGCTTCCTCCCGGGTCGACGGCGAAATGCCGGGGGAACTTCCCCAGGGTGGGCCGGTTTCCGCGGAATTCCAGGGAACCGTCGCGCTCATCGATGCGGAAATGGGATATCCCGTCCTGCCCGCGGTTGGAAACGTATAGGAACCGACCCCGCGGATCCACCAGGATCCCGGCGCCATGGTTCTCCCCCTCGAAGCCGGGAGGCAGGGACGATACGGAATCCGTTTCCGCCAAGCCGCCGGTCATGCCGTTGTACGCGAAACGGGAAACCCGGGACTCCAGCTCATGGACCACGTATGCCCATTTCCCGTTCGGGTGGAAGGCCAGATGGCGCGGGCCCGAGCCGGGCTTGGCCTGGGCTGAGGGGGACATGGCCGCGCGCAGATCCCCGCGTTCCGGGTCGAAGGTATAGGCCAGGATCCTGTCGGTCCCGAGATCCACGGCCAGCAGGTGGCGGTTGAAGGGATCGGGAAGCACGCAATGGGCGTGGGGGCCTTCCTGGCGGCCGGGATTGGGACCGAAGCCCTGGTGCTGGACGTGGCTGGCGCAGGAAGCCAGGCTCCCGTCCGGGCGCAAGGGGAACGCGGCCACGCTGCCGCCCCCGTAATTGGCCACGAAGAGGAACCGGCCGTTCCGGTCCAGGGAGAGATGGCACGGGGCCGCGCCGCGGGAAGGCTGCTGGTTCAGGAACCGCAGGTCTCCCGTCCCCGGGTCGACGGCGAAGGCGCTCAGGGCCCCTTCCGGTTTGCCGTAATAAGCGTCCACCTCGTTGACTGTGTACAGGAAGCGGCCTTCCGGGTCCAGGGTCAGGAAGGAAGGGTTCACCACGCCCACGACGGTGCGGAGCCGCTTCAGTTCTCCGGTCGCGGCGTTCATGGAGAAGATGTAGATCCCTTCCCCGCCGTTCGAAGTGTAGGTTCCGATGTAAACGTGCAGATCCGTCACGGAAATCTCTCCTATGGAAGGAGAGATAGATAATTTTCCCGCTTTGCCTAGCTCTCCTTCATCAGATCCGTGATGCGGCCGTCCTCCGATTTGACGGGACCGTAATAATCGGGATCTTCTTCCTTGGAGTTCTGGATTTCCATGAAGCATTTCACGATCCGCTCCTCCAGGGCCTCCGCGTTGCGGGATTCCCAATACCCGCCTTCGTCCTGGATGACCAGTTCGCTGAGCTTGATCTTGACCTGGTCGAACATATCGACGATGCCCATGTGCACTTCCAGGGGCGCGAACTGGCTTTTGCACCAGTTCTTGAAATAGCCCTCCTGGGTGATCTGGAAGAGCAAGGGCTCGCAATGCTCATGGGGCCGGATGGTGAAGGTGCTCAGCTTTCCGTTGTAGGGTATCGCCTCTTCCGGATGATCGAGGAGTTGCGCCCCCTCGGTTTCCACCAGATCGGTGACGGCCCATTTCTTCTCTTTGCAGATCAAGGCCGCATAGATGTAGAACTCCTTGACCTTTAGCTTCGGATTCACCCTGCCGTGGTAGTGGATGGTAATACCCATGCGGTTTCCTTTCGACCTCAGGCACATTTTACCCTTTTTCCGGGGCCGATTCCACGGGATAACCGCGGATCGCCCGGAAAAGGGCGCATGGGAAAGGGATGGATGGCGACGGGGGCGCGGCTTCCTATATTTCCGCGCGCCATGCCCGAGACCCTCCGCCGCCCCGAAGTGCTTTCCCCCGTGGGCGATATGGACATGTGCCGGGCCGCCGTCCACAACGGCGCCGACGCCGTCTACGTGGGTTTCCCCGGTTTCAACGCCCGCGGCCGCACCCGGGACCATTCCTGGGAGGCCCTGGAGGAGATGATCGCCTTCTGCCACCGGCACGAGGTGAAGGTGTTCCTGGCCGTGAACGTCCTCATCTTCGAGAAGGAACTGCGGCAGCTCCTGGCGGAACTGCCCCGCGCCCTGCGCGCCGGCGTGGACGCTTTCATCGTCCAGGACCTGGGACTTGCCCGCTTGATCCGGTTCCTCTCCCCTTCCCAGCCCCTGCATGCTTCCACCCAGATGACGGTCACCAACCACGAAGCCATCGCCTTGACCGCGGACTTGGGCCTGGCCCGCTATGTGCTGGGCCGCGAGGTTTCCATTCCGGAGATGGCCCTCATCCGCGGCAATACGGAGAAGGAACTGGAAGTCTTCGTGCACGGCGCCCTGTGCGTCTCCTATTCGGGCCAATGCCTGACCAGCGAAGGGTTCGGCGGCCGTTCCGCCAACCGCGGCCAATGCGCGCAATCCTGCCGCATGGAATACGATCTGATGGTGGACGGCGAGAAGCGCGACCTGGGCGCGCGCCGGTACCTGGTCTCCCCCAAGGACCTGTGCGGCCTGGACGACGTCCCGCGCTTGATGGAGCTGGGCATCGATTCCTTCAAAATCGAGGGCCGCCTCAAGACCCCCCAATACGTGGCTTCCACCGCCTCGGCCTACAAGCGCGCCATGGGGCGCGCTCCCGGGGAAGGACCTGCGCCCGGGCCCGGATCCCGGGAGGACCCGCAGGCCGCCGTGGGCGATCTGGAAGTCCTCTATTCGCGCGGATTCTTCAACGGCTGGCTGGGCGGCGCGGATCACCAGCGCCTGGTGGACGGGCGCTATGGCTCGCATCGGGGCCTGGACATCGGGACGGTCGGCGCCCGCGGGCCCGGAAGCCTGCGCCTCCTCGCGAACCATCCCCTGGAGGCCGGAGACGGCCTGCTCTTCGTCGCCTATCCGGACGACGGGGATGGGCAGACCCGCAAGGGCGGTTCCTGGGGCGGCCGCATCTTCTCGGCGGACCGGGCGTCGGAGGGAGAATGGGACGTGGCCTTCTCCAACGAGTTCCGCGCGGAAGACGTCCCCGTCGGCGCCGTGGTCTATCTGAACGATTCCCCGTCCCTGGAACGGGAGGTCCGCCGCAGCTTCGCGGACAAGGCGCGCTGGAAAACCGCGCCCGTGCGCATGCGCCTGGAGGGCGAGGAGGGCAAGCCCCTGCGCCTCACCGCGACCGATGCGGCCGGACGCAGCGGAACGGGGGTATCCCCCGCCTTGTTGCAGCCGGCCCACAGCCCTGCGGGCGCCTTGACCCGGGAGCGGGCCGAAAAGGAGGCCGGGGCCCTGGCCGGTTCCGGGTTCCGCCTGGAAGCCTTGGAGTTCGCCGTGCCTGCCGGGCTGTATCTGTCCGATAAGGAAGTCCGCAAGGCCCGGCAGACGGCCGTCGCCGCATTGCAGGCCGAACGGGAACGGCGCGCGGAGACGGTCCTGCGCAGCGCGGCCGAGGCCGGGGCCTGGATGGAAGGCGAAGCCTTGCGCGGCCTGGCGCCCCCCGCCGGACCCGCCGGTCCCGGGAAAACCCGGGAGGCCGCCCGCCTGAACCTGCTGGTCCGCGAGCGCTCCGGCCTGGAATCCCTGGCCGGCCTGCCCTTGGACACCGTGTACCTGGACTTCGAACACGGCAAGGATTACAAAAGCGCCGTGGCCCTGGTCCGCGGTATGGGTTTTCGTGCGGGCATCGCCACCACGCGCATCCTCAAGCCCTCGGAATACCACAACCTCAAGGTGATCGAAGCCCTCGCCCCGGACGCGGTGCTGGTGCGCAACCTCGGCGCTTTGCATTACCTGGCGGGCAAAGGGTTGAACCTGGAAGGCGACTTCAGCCTGAACGTGAGCAATTCCCTGGCGGCCGCCTACCTGTCCGGCAAGGGCCTGGCCTCCCTGTGCCCGTCCTACGACCTGAACCAATGGCAATTGTTCGACCTCATCGACGCCATGGCCTCGGCCGATCCGCGGGCCGTGGGCAGGCTCGAGATCACCGTCCACCAATACCTGCCCGGCTTCCACATGGAGCATTGCGTGTTCGCCGCCTTCATGAGCGCCGGCTCCAGCTTCCGGGATTGCGGCAAACCCTGCGAACGGCACCGCGTGGAGCTGCGCGATCATACCGGAGCGCATCATCCGCTGAAGGCCGACCAGGAATGCCGCAACACCATGTTCAATGGCAAGCCCCAGAGCGCGGCCATGCTGGTCCCTTCCCTGTTGGCCAAAGGCGTGCGCCGTTTCCGCCTGGAGGCCCTGTACGAGGACGCAGAAACCCTGCGGACGAAGGTTTCGGCCTACGCCGGGTTGGTGGCCGGAGCCGCGACCCCGCAAGACGTGTTCACCCGCATGGGCGTGGTGGAGAAGTACGGCGTGATGGAAGGCCAGCTCCGCAACGCGGCCGTGCACCGCGATCGGAAAAAGGACCCGCCGCCCCCCCAGGGTATCTCACAGGTTACCTAGGCGGGATCGGGAGGCTCCAGGGCCAGGGATATCCTGGCGAGCACGCCGTCCCGCATCACTTCGCGCACTTTCCACGCCTCCCCGCTCCTGCCCATCTTCCAATATTCGACCAAACGGCCTTCCTCGGCCCGATCTTCCCCTTCCGCCTCGCCCACGGTTTCCAGCCCGTCGAAACTGATGCGGGCGGTGAATTCGTCCCGGGTATTGTCCAGGTAGTCCTTGGCGTTCAGGATTTCCACTTTGTGCACGGTGATATGCGCCATGCTGCGCCGTTCGCCTTTCAACTTCAGGCTCGCCAGGCGCTCGCTCCATTCCTCGAACAGCTTCCGTTCCAGGCGCCGCTCCAGCTTGGCCGCATTCCCCTGGTTCCAGGCGGCCTGGATTTCCCGGAACATATCGGCCGTGCCCTGCCTGAGCTTCTCCCGGTTCCAGGCCTTGTCCCGGCTCTTGGAAACGGTTTCGCGCGCCTTGGCCGCGTTCCGCAGCATGCGCATGCGGAGATAGGTGGCGACGATGACCAATCCCGCCAGCCCGTACAGGACATTGCTCGGGGTCAGGGGAACGGTCTTTTCCCAATGGAAGAGTTCCCGGGCATGGGAGCCGAAAGCCATCAGCCTTCCTTGCCCGGGAACGCCGACTTGAAACCGCGCGGTTCGCAGACCACTTGCCTCGCCAACGCCATCCAACCGCCCGCCGACCTGCCCGCTGGAACCCAGGGGCGGCGCGCATCCCCGCGCCCTCCGGAAAAATCTAGTTCAGCCGCCCGGATTTGCGAGTTTTCCCGGAGCCGCGCAGGGCACTTGGGCCGGGACGTTCATTCGACGCGCAACCAGGCCTTCAGGGCGGCTTTTTTCTCCGCGAACCGATCCAAATCATTGTGGCCGCCGCCTTCGATGGGCAGGAACGACTTGGGGCCGGCATAACATGCGAACAACTCCTCCCCGTACCGGAACGGAACCACTTCGTCCCGGGTCCCGTGGATCACCAGCAGCCTGGCGGTTACGGCCGCCATCTTTTCGCAGCTGTTCAAGGAGTATGCCAGGTAGAGATACGGCAGCATGAACCAGAACTCCCGGTAGACCATTTTCCGCAGGCTGGAATACGGGGATTCCAGGATCAAGGCGTCGATGGGCTTGCCCTGGGCCAGATCGACCGCGATCCCGGAACCGATGGACCGTCCATACAGGACGATATCGCTGTCCGCGTATCCCGCGGCCCGCGCATAGGCGTATAGCGCCTTGGCGTCCAGGTACAGTCCCCGTTCGCCGATCTTCCCTCCACTTTTTCCGTATCCCCGGTAGTCCAGGATGATCATGTCCGTTTTCAGGTAAGCCAGATCGTAGTGGACGTATTGCCAGGATTCCAGGCTGCCGCCGTTGCCGTGGAAGTAGAGGATGATCTTCTTGCTGCCGAAACCGCCATATTTCATGGCGCTCAGGGAAACGCCGTCTTCCGTGCGGATGCGGATCTCCTCCGCCCCCGGTTCCATCCTGAAGGCATATCCGGCCGGAAGCTTGCCGCCCGGGAAAAGCAGCTTGGTCTGGAAGAAAAACCCGATCAAAGCCGGCAAAGCGGCGATGCCGAAAAGGATCCGCAGGAACCCCGGGAGGCTCAACGCAAGGACCCTGGGGGGTTCAAATTCCCTCGGGCAAAGGAGGCAGCGCGATCCCGGGATATTTTTCCGCGATCTTGTCACGGAAGCGGATCAGCTCCTGCCTGCGCACCCGGTACACCGGTTCCCGGTCATGGTAGAGCCCGCCCGCGGCCAGGTCCAGGACGATGTCCTCGGCTTCATTGTGCGCGCAAGGGTTGGAGGGGAAAGGGTCCTTGTCGTTCCGGAGGATCTCCCATTCCGTGCCGCCCGGCCTGCCCAGGGCGGCATGGATCCTGCGCAGGCTTCCCGGCGCCTCGATGGACGCATCGTCGATGACGCCCAGGATCCGGGGCGCATCGAAGGAGCGGTTCTCCAAGGCCCGGATCAACGCTTCCGTCGGCAACCGCATCCCGCAAATCGCCTCCGGATTGGCCTCGCCCAGGGCTTCCATCAAGGCGGACAGCACGTCCACGTATTCCACGTGGAGCTTTTTCTCGGAATGGAAATACGCCTCCACTTCGGCGATCTGCCGGTTGAAGCGGTCCATTTCCTGCCGGGAAAGCATGAGGTTCTTCCCTAAGGCTTGCGCAGTCCGTCCCGCAGGGAAGGCAGCGCCAGCCGGGGCAGGACCACGGCCAGGGTCGCGATGCCCAGCCAGGCCGGATTGAACGGCCGGTCGTTCACTCTGGAGTGGGAGAAAAGCGCAATGGCAAGCAACGCCACCAGGCCCAGGTAGCGGGTGAGCTTGTTCTCGTCCAGGTCGGGCTTCACCTGGATGACGATGAGCCAGATCAACAGGGTGGGCAGCACGGTGAGCAGCACGGAGGACAAGACCGCCATCAGGATCACGAAGAAGGAGGCGAAGAGGCCGTCCAGCAGGGAACCGGAGACCTGGGTGTGGTTCCGGGCGGTCGTGATCAAGGAGGCCACGATCGCGAAGGCCAGGGGGAACAGCACCGCGCTGCAATAAATCCAGTTGATGGGTTTGCGGGTCCGGTCCAGCCAGTCCGCGATAGTCCCGGTTTTACCTGCCATTTTACCCGCAGCCTTGTCTTCCGCTTTCCCCCGCCATCCGCTCATATCGATGCTCCGCCTTCCGCCGGAAAGATAGAATCGCGGGACGGTACCGGCACCGCTTATCCGGGCCTCTCCGAGGTCCCGGCCGCGAGGAAATAAGATTGCCATCCCCCCGCGCTCATCCTACTATTGCCTTGATCACTTCCTCCAAAGGACGGACATGGCTCACCCCGAGATGGACAGAATCAACCTCAGCGGCCTGAAATGGATACCCGGCGTCGTCATCGCCGTGGTTCTCCTGATCTTCGCCACCTCTTCCTTCCACATCGTGCCGCCGGGATATCGCGGCATATCCGTCACCTTGGGCAAGGTGGATTCCCGCGCCCGCGGGGAGGGCCTCACCTTCAAAAAACCGCTCATCGAGAAGATCTTCGACTTTCCCGTGCGCCAGAACACGGTGGAAGGAAGCGCCGCCTCCTATTCCAGCGACCTCCAGACCGTCCAGGTGACGTTCAAGACCCTGTACCGCATCCCCGAAGGGCAGGTCATCAGCATCTTCCAGCAATACTCCGGAGATCCCTATCAGACCCTGGTGGAACCGCGCATCCAGGAGGAGCTGAAGCAGACGACCTCCCTGTACCGGGCGGAAGAGCTGGTGAAAAGCCGTGAGAAAATCAAGATCGAAGTGCTGGACAAGGTAAAACGCGCGGTGGGGGACCTGGTCATGATCACGGACATGGCCATCACCAACTTCGATTTCACGGATGAACTGGAGCGAGCCATCGAGCAGAAGACCATCCGCGAGCAGGAGGCGCTGGCCAAGTCCTTCGAGCTGGACAAGGCGCGCAAGGACGCGGAGATCACCATCGTGAACGCGGAAGCGGAGGCCCGCTCGGTCAAGATCAAAGGCGAAGCCCTGCGGAACTCTCCCGACGTCATCTCCCTGGAAATCGTGAAGAAATGGAACGGCGTCAGCCCCACCTCCGTGGTCACGGGCCGCGGCGGCGCCGACATCCTGCTGCCCGTCAAGTAAAGCCCGGCGACCCGGGCGGGCGTAAAAAAACCGGCCTCAGGGATGAGACCGGTCCGGTTTTTCGAAAGCTCCGGGAATCAGGTCCTACGCCTTCTTCCCCGCCTTCTTTTCCCGCTTCTCAAGCTTCTTTTCCTTCATGCTCTTGGCGGGAGCCTTCTTGGTTTCCTTCTTGGCGTTTCTTTCCTTGGA
>DATENA010000060.1:0-8327 GCA_035275285.1 Fibrobacteria bacterium
GCTCCCGGGCGGTTCGCCGCCACCCTGGCCTTCATGCCGCCGGATACGCTGCTCGATCCCCTGGTCCTGACCCTGACCACCGTGGACTCGGCCGGTTGGAGCAGCCGGCCCCTGAACCTGTCCTTCCGGTTCCGGAACATCGCTCCCGCCCAGACCCTGACGGTCTTGCGCAACCGCGGCCGGGATTCGGCCTCCGTCTACACATCGTCCGGAGGGGGCACGGACACGATTTCCCCCGTGGAGGGAAGCCTGATCGTGCTCCAGGACGGCGATTCCCTCGCCATCAGGGCCCGCTACGCGGACGGCAACGACGACACCGTGACGGCTTCCTGGCTGCGCAATGCCGCCCTTCTGGGGAGCCGGCGGCTGCCCGTCGCGGATTCGCTGACCTTCCGCTTCTCGCCCGACGGCCTGGCCCCGGCCATCGACACCCTGGCGGTCCGGGCGGGGGACAAGGACGCCACTGTAACCTTCAAGATACTGGTCCGGGCCAACCACACGCCCGCGGTCGATTCGATCTTCCATGTTTCCTATCGGGGCAAGGACTCCGCCGATAAGGCCGGGCCTTTCGACGTGCTCAGGAACTTCGCGGCCGACACCGGCCTCACCATCCCGACCGGGCTGACGACCGTCGTCGCGGGAGCGTTTTCCGACCAGGACCTCACCGCGGGGGATTCCCTGTCCGTGATCTGGCGCGTCTGGAGGCAGCCGGCCGGATGCGCCCTGGGGAACCTCGCCTGTTACCTGCAGACCGATTCGGCCCTCGGAACCTCCCTGTCCCGCGTCTTCAGCACCCGGGAACAGTACCTGACGGTGCGGGTCACGGACGTTTTCGGCGCGTTCCGGGAACGCCGGGTCTGGCTGGAATACCCGGTGCTGGACACCACGGGGGCGGGGGGATACGCCACCGCCGTCAACTCCCTGACAAGCGCCATCGATTTCATCATCGATTCGGACCGGCGCGATACCACGGTGACGGCGGAGATCCTGAGCCAAGGCACGGCCGACCTGCGCATCCTCTCCGTGGCCACCAAGTCCGACGACCGGAAATGGCTGGACGTGAAGCTGGAGTGGCTGAGCGGGTCTCCGCCGCGGCCGGACAGCGTGCGCTTCCCCGGGGCCACCAATGTCAATCCCATCGCCTCCGGGAAGATCGTCTCCCTGCCGCCCGCCGCGACGTTGGGCTTCGCCTTCCATTTTTTCAGCGACTCCCTGCGCGGCGATTCCATCCTGACGGACACCCTGCTGGTGCTGACCAATGATTTCGCCAACCCGGTGCTGAAAATCCCCTTCCGCCTGCAGCACCGGGACCTGCCCCTGGTGCGTTTGGAAATCCCCGGTTCCCGGCCGGCGGGGCCGGCGGGCGGATTCAACGCCGCCGGCATGCCCGCCATGGTCCCGGCCCGCTCTTCCATCGCCCTGGGCTTCACGGAAACGGTCCGCATCACGGATCCCGCAAAAATGATCCGCGTGTATTCGTATCTGGATTCCCTGAAGAATCCGGCCGGTTCCGGCCTCATCGCGGGCACCTACGAATACCGCATGAGGAAGTCCGGCCTGGGCAAGGTTTCCGCCGCCGGGGATTCCCTGGCGGACACGGTGGTGTTCACTCCGAACTACGTCAAGGCCTCCGATTCCCTCAAGGTCCGGCCCCGGCCGGGTTTTTTCATCTACCGGGACCTGCTGCGCATCGGCCTGTCCAACGGAATCACGGACAAGGCCGGCAATGGCCTGGACCTCCGCCTCGACCGGAAATTCCGGGCGCCCGGCACGTTCGATACGGTGTTCCAGGCGCGGGTGGATACCAGCCGTTTCACCATCGTCTCCATCCAGCCGGCCCCGGGTTCCAAGGGCTGGGACCCCGAGGGCACGATCAAGATCCGCTTCAACCGCAAGCTCTCCAAGGGACCCCCCGCCGGGACGGACTCCCTGACCCTGCTTTCCCTGGGCGCCCTGAAATACGCCGAGAACCGCAGCATGAAGGTCACGTCGGTGTTCCGGACCGGCAAGAGCTACGATTTCCAGTTCCTCTCGCTGGGCGACAACGATTCCTCCCTGCTGTTCCGGACCCGGCCGCTGCTTTCCGCCCTGGACACGGTCACGGTGATCCTTTCGGGCGGCATCCTGGACACTTCCGGACTGTCCCTGGACGGGAACGGCGACAAGTTCCCGGATTGGCTGTTCGATCCCAGGGATTCGGTGGACGCCTATACCTTCACGTTCATGACTTCGGAAGCGGACTTCTACGTCTTTCCCAATCCGTTCCGCTTCGCCGATTCCCGGCACCGGGACAAGGGGAGCATCACCTTCAAGAACATGAACGCCCTGCGGGGCTATTCCGCCGCCGGCGACGTGACCCTGCGCATCCACACCATGACCGGGGACCTGGTCTACGACTCGCAAAAAGTGTCCGACCCTTCCCGGCGCGCCAAGAAGCGGGACACCAGCCTGGAATGGGATCTGAAAAACGACCATGGCAACGTGGCGGGAACGGGCGTCTACATCTACACCCTGCTGAAGGACGGCAAGGACCTGCTCCGCAAAGGCAAGGTGGCGTTGGTACGATAAGGAAACCGGGGCGCTCGCAGAGCCGTTTCCGGTAACTTGCAGGATAGCGATTCGGGAACCCCGGGGGCCGGGGATTCCGGGCCGGGGCTTAGGGAAACCAGGAAGAAAACGCTCTTTTCTTCCCCTAACCCCTGGTCCCAAGCCCCTAACCCCTTCTTCCTCTTCATATTCCCTTCTTCTTCCCCGTTTCCGGCTGCAATGCCCGCCCCTTTTTCCTAATTTGTTCCCCATGATTGTGAACGCCGTACTTGCCAAGCTATTCGGGACCAGCCATGAGCGCGAGGTCAAACGCCTGCAACCCAAGGTTGAGGAGATAAACCTGCTCAGCCCCGCCATGGAGCCGCTGGACGATGCCGACCTGGCCGCCAAGACGGTGGAGTTCCGGAAGCGCCTGGCCGAGGGCAAGACCCTGGACGACCTCCTGCCGGAGGCTTTCGCCGTCTGCCGCGAGGCCGCCGATCGCCGCCTGGGCATGCTGAACGTGCTCAATCCGGAACTGGGCTTCGACGTTTCCAAGCTCAGCGCCGGCTCCCAGAAGCTTTTGCTGGAAGCCAGGGAAAAGCTCGCCGGCGGACCCGAAGGCGTTCCCGCCCCCGCCGAGCACCATACCCTGCACTTCCCGGGCTCCTTTTACGCGGAAATCCGCAAGCTCAATCCCGAAAGCCGTTACCCCTTCCGCTACCGACCCTTCGACGTGCAGTTGATCGGCGGCATGGTGCTCCACGAGGGCAAGATCGCGGAAATGAAGACCGGCGAAGGCAAGACCGTGGTGGCCACCCTGCCCGTCTATCTCAACGCCCTGGAAGGCAAGGGCGTGCACGTGGTGACCGTGAACGATTACCTGGCCCGGCGCGACGCCCAGACCATGGGCAAGGTCTACCGTTTCCTCGGCCTCTCCGTGGGCATCATCGTCCACGGACTGAGCGAGGAAGAGCGCAAGGCGAGCTACAACTCGGACATCGCCTACGGCACCAACAACGAGTTCGGCTTCGATTACCTGCGCGACAACATGGCGCACAACCTGGAAGACTGCGTGCAGCGCGAGCTGAACTACGCCATCGTGGACGAGGTCGACAGCATCCTGGTGGACGAGGCCCGCACGCCCCTGATCATTTCCGGCCCCGCCGAGCAGTCCACCGACAAGTACAAGAAGGCCAACGAGGTGGTCCGCTACCTGGTCAAGGACACCCATTACACCCTGGACGAGAAGGAGAAGCACGTCTCGCTCACGGAAGAGGGCGTCAACGTCTGCGAGGAGAAGCTGGGGTTGGAGAACCTCTACGGCGATCTCAACGTGGAATGGGTCCACCACGTCCAGCAGGCCCTGCGCTCCCACGTCATCTTCAAGCGGGACGTGGACTACATGGTCAAGAACCGCCAGGTGGTCATCGTCGACGAGTTCACCGGCCGCCTCATGGAAGGCCGCCGCTATTCCGAAGGCCTGCACCAGGCCATCGAAGCCAAGGAAAACGTCCCCATCCAGCGGGAAAACCAGACCCTGGCCACCATCACCTTCCAGAACCTGTTCCGCATCTACAAGAAGCTGGGCGGCATGACGGGAACGGCCGATACGGAAGCGTCCGAGTTCCAGCAGATCTACAAGCTCAGGGTGGTGGTCATCCCCACCAACCGCAACATGATCCGCAAGGACCAGGACGATCTCATCTACAAGACGCGCCGGGAGAAGATCGAGGCCATCGTCGAGGACATCAAGGAACGCCACGCCAAGGGACAGCCCGTCCTGGTCGGCACCGTCTCCATCGAGAAGTCCGAGGAGCTGAGCGGGTTCCTCCTCAAGTCCGGCGTGCCCCACGAAGTGCTGAACGCCAAGCACCACCAGCGCGAGGCCGGCATCATCGAGGAAGCCGGGACCAAGGGCAAGGTGACCATCGCCACCAACATGGCGGGCCGCGGCACGGACATCCAGTTGAACGAGGGCGTGACCGAGACCGGCGGCCTGTACGTGCTGGGCACCGAGCGGCATGAAAGCCGCCGCATCGACAACCAGTTGCGCGGCCGCGCGGGCCGCCAGGGCGATCCCGGCGAATCCCGCTTCTACCTGTCCCTGGAAGACGATCTGATGCGCATCTTCGGCTCCGACCGCATCTCGCGCATCATGGATCGCCTGGGCGTGGAGGAGGGCGAGGTCATCTCCCATTCCCTGGTGAACCGCGCCATCGCCACGGCGCAGAAGCGCGTGGAAGGCCAGAACTTCGAGATCCGCAAGCACCTGCTGGAATACGACGACGTGATGAACAAGCAGCGCACGGTCGTGTACGGGCTGCGCCGCCGCATCCTCAAGGGCGAGGAGATCAAGGACGAAATCGAGTCCCGCATGGAGGACGCCGTGGAACAGGTGGTGTCGCAATACGCCATCGCCGGCAATTATCCCGAGAACTGGGAACTCGACAAGATGTACGCGGACCTGAAGCGCGCCTTCGACCTCGACTACGCCATCGCCGAGGATGCCCTGCACTACCAGAGCACGGAGCAGACCCTGGACCAGGTGGTGGAGCTGGCGAAGAAGAAATACGCCGCCATCGAAGCGGCCATCGGCTCCGGGCAATTGCGCGAGATCGAGCGCCAGGTGCTGCTCGGCGTCATCGATCACCTGTGGCGCGAGCATCTCTACGCCATGGATCACCTCCGCGACGCCACCCGTTTCCGCGGCTACGCCCAGAAGGACCCTCTCCAGGAATACAAGAAGGAAGGCTTCGCGATGTTCGCCACCACTTTGGAGCGCATCGCCATGGACGTTTCCCAGCGCATCCTGCACATCGACCCGGACTTCCTCAAGCGCCAGCAGGAGGCCATGATCCGGGCCCGGGAAATGGAGCTGGCGCGCATGCGCCAGATGGAGTTCAGCATGCCCGCCGAGCCGGGAGGCGGCGTCCAGGCCGGCCAGCCGCCGCAGGGCGCCGCGCCCCAGCCCCGGGAACTGCCCCCCGTGCAGATCCAGGGCGGCCCGCAGCCTTCGCGCGGCCCCGCGCCCCAGGCCCGTCCGTCCCAGCAGGCCCGGCCCATGGTCATGCCCGGTCCCGCCATCGACGTGAAGAACGTCGGCCGCAACGATCCATGCCCCTGCGGCAGCGGCAAGAAATTCAAGAAGTGCCACGGGACGGAAGCTTGAATGAACGCCGGGAGCGCCGGGTTTTTCTCCCTGGAAGGCCTGGACGGCAGCGGTAAAACCACCCAATTGGCCCTCTTGGCGGAGGCGCTGCGACGCCAGGGCCGGGAAGTGGTCACCGTCCGGGAACCCGGCGGCACGCCGGTCTCGGACAAAATCCGGCAACTCATCCTCTCCCCTGAAAACGAAATCGTTCCCGCCGCGGAGTTGCTGCTCTTCTCCGCCGCGCGCGCGCAATTGGTTTCCCAGGTCATCGCCCCCGCGCTCAAGGCCGGGAAGGTGGTCCTGGCCGATAGGTTCGGCTGGTCCACCTTGGCCTACCAAGGCTATGGCCGCGGCATGGACTTCGGCCCCATCCGGGATTCCTTCCGCATCGCTTGCGGCGACGTCTGGCCTTTGCACAGCGTCCTGCTGGACTTGCCCGTAGCGTCCATGCGGGCCCGCCTGGAAGCCGGCGGACGCCCTGCCGACAGGATGGAACGGGAGAATGCCGAGTTCTTCGCCAGGGTACGCCGAGGTTACCTGGCCATAGCCGGGGAACATCCCGGCCGTTTTACCGTGACCGATGCCGGACGGGATCCCGATTCCGTCCATCGGGCGGTTCTGGCCGCCCTGGCGCCCTTCCTTTAAGGCGCCTCGGCCCGGGAAAATGCATCATCGGTCCGGGCGATCGGCCGGCGGTCCGTGCAGGTCCCGGAGATCAAGCAATCCCCCGGTTCCGGTGAAAACCCTTAATCCGGCGAAATTTGTACATTCCTTTTGGTTCCGCCGCGGGGCCCCGGCCGTCCGGGTCGCATTATCCCGGGTGAAGTGATAAGATGTATGGAAGGGGGCGCATCCCCCGTTTGGGTTAGGGACAAAGATGAAGAAGAGCAAGTTCTATTACGCCACCGTCGCCGTCCTCGTCGCGGGATTCGCCCTCATCAGCAATCGCGTGCAGGCCGGCGGGGAGAAGTTCTATTCCGACCTGATCCGCCTCGACAAGGTGGTCACCAAGATCAACGAGAACTACGTCGAGGACGTCTCCTCCGAGGAACTGGTGGACGCGGCCATCGGGGGCATCCGCTCCATCCTCGATCCGCACACGGCCTATTTCACCCCCAAGGATTACGAGGACCTGAAGGTCAACACGGAAGGCGAATTCGGCGGCCTGGGGATCCAGATAGGCATCCGCGACCAGATCCTCACCGTGGTCTCGCCCCTGGCCGGCACTCCCGCCCACCGCATGGGGCTCCAGGCCGGCGACAAGATCATCCGCATCGACACCATGACCACCCAGGGCATCAGCATCGACGACGCGGTGGAGAAGCTGCGCGGCAAGCCCGGCTCGCCCGTGAAGATCCAGATCCTGCGCGAAGGCATGCTGGAGCCGATGGAATTCAACATCGTGCGCGAGGTCATCAAGATCGAAAGCGTGCCCTACGCGGCCATGGTCAACGACTCGGTCGGCTACATCAAGATCACCCAGTTCGCCAAGCGCACTTCGGAAGACCTGGAAGCCAGGATCAACGAGCTCAAGAAGAAGGACATGAAGTCCCTCATCATCGATCTGCGCGTCAATCCGGGCGGATTGCTGAACCAGGCCATCTCCGTATCGGAACTGTTCCTGGACAAGAACCAGATGGTGGTGTACACCAAGGGCCGGGTCAAATCGCAGAACCAGGAATACCACAGCCGCCGCAATCCCATCTGGACCAGGAAAATGGTGGTGCTGGTGAACGAGAACTCGGCCTCGGCCTCCGAAATCGTGGCGGGCGCCATCCAGGACTGGGACCGCGGCATCGTCCTGGGCGAGACCTCCTTCGGCAAGGGATCGGTGCAGACCATCCTGCCCCTGGACGGCCAGCAGAACACCCTCAAGCTCACCACCGCTTATTACTATACGCCCGCGGGCCGCTGCATCAACAAGCCGGAGAACGCGGTGCGGTTCAAGACCAAGGCGGCGGCCGGCGATTCGGCCAAGAAGGATACGGCGTTCTTCTACACCAAGGCCGGGCGCAAGGTGCTCGCCGGCGGCGGCATCACGCCGGACGTCATCCTGCCTGGCCGCAAGTACACCCGGTTCTCGTCGGAACTCCTGCGCAAGACCATGTTCTTCAACTACGTGATCAAGAAGCGCTATGAGATTTCCAAGAAGACCAAGATCACCCCGGACTTCGTGGTCACCAGGGACATCCTCGACGATTTCAAGAAATTCGTCTACTCGGACACCACCTTCACCAAGTTCAAGAGCGCGTCCATCATCGCCCTGGACAATTTCCGCGACATCGTCAAGAAAGAGCGCATCGAGCGGGGGGACACCCTGCCCGGAGACAAGGACAAGATCGAAGTGGAAGGCGCCACCGCGGCCCTGGAAAGCGTCCTGCGCGCCGAAGCCGAGAAGGAGTTCGAGAAGAACCTCGACTACATCACCTATCAGTTGAAGGCGGAGCTCCTGGGCGCGTCCCTGGGCGAGGACGCCCGCACCGCCTTCGAGCTCAAGAACGACAACCAAGTGCTGGAAGCCAACCGTTACCTGGCCGACCATAAGCTGTTCGCCAAGGCCTTCAAGAAGGCAAAGGATAAGGGCTAATGGGAAGGCCCGCCTTCAAAAAGGCGAAGGATAAAGGCTGATGGGAAGGTCCACCTTCGA
>DATENA010000061.1:0-2360 GCA_035275285.1 Fibrobacteria bacterium
GGGTCCGTTAAGAAATAAATGGAGCAAAGGAGCCCCCAGATGGGGGTCAGATTGGCCCGATCGGATTGAGCAAAACCTGAGGCATAGCAGCGCTATGTCGAAGGTTTTGCGATTGACGATCGGGCCAAGATGGCCCTCAGACGGGCGGCGAACTGCTTCAGTTATTTCTTAACGGACCCTTAGTTACAGTACGCCCATATCAGGGGGAGAGCCCCCAGGTGGGGGAGACGAACGAGTATAGGCCCTTCCGGATGCTCTCCGGGAGCGAGCGGAAACATTCATGCTACCGCCCGGTTTTCCGGGGCCGGCGATAGATTGGCGATATATGAACCAGTCGTTAATCCCTCTCGGCATCCTTCTCCTCGTTCTGCAAGCTACCCAGTCGCCCGCCACGGCGGCCTTCCGCTTCTTCGACCCGGAGAACAAGGCCCAGGTACCCGCCCTCCTCTCCGCCACGGGCTTCTACGACGATATCCAGGCCAAGCGCATAACGGCCGGGGCGGTGCCCTTCGAGGTGAACTCCCCGCTTTGGAGCGATGGAGCCGCCAAGCGCCGCTGGGTGGTTCTGAAACCGGGCACGCGCATCCAGTTCACCGAGGTGGCGGACTACTATGGATATCCGGACGGGGCCGTCTTCGTCAAGGAGTTCTCCCTGGACACGGTGCCGGGAGACGCGGCCTCCCGCCTGCTCTGGGAGACCCGCCTGCTGGTGAACAAGAAAGACTCTGCCGGAGCGGACCATTGGCATGGCTTCAGCTACCGCTGGGACCGGCAAGGCAAGGATGCCCGCCTGGTCAATCCCGACAGCGGGAAGAATGACGCCGTGCGCATCTGGCCCCAGGGTAGGACCAGGCCTTCCCGCATGAAGAAATGGACCTTCCCGAGCCAGCAGCAATGCCTTCGCTGCCATCTGGATAACTGGGGAGAGGCGGCGCCGCGATCGATCCTGGGTTTCTTCACCGCGCAATTGAACAAGGAGCAGGCCGGTGGCAATCAGATCAAACGCCTTTTCGATGCCGGGGTTTTCGCACCCTTTTCTCCCTTGCCCGACTTCTCCAAATCGCCTCGTTGGGCATCCCTATCGGATGCCTCGGCCTCCCTGGATCTCAAAGCCCGCAGTTATCTGGCGGCCAACTGCTCGGGATGCCACGGGGATCGGGGCATCGAGGCCGGCGGCACCTTCGGGATGTGCAGCGTGAATTTCGATTTCTACGACATGAAGAAGCCCGAGGAGAAGGGGACCGCAAGGAACGGCGCCCTGGAATACCAATACACCTCCCGGGGCAATCCCGATTCCTATGACAGCAATCATATCGTGACGCCTAAGCATCCTGAGTTCAGTTCCATCATGTTCCGTCAGGAGCGCATGAACGAGGCCCAGCCCCCGGCCGATCCCGCCTTATGGACCTTCGATTCCTCCTTCGATTTCGGCACCAAGTCGGAGATGCCGCCCTTGGCCCGCTACGAGGCCGATACCACGGCCCTGAAAGTGCTCGCGGCCTGGATCAATTCCCTGCCGGAGCGGTCCGTGCGGCTCTTCCGGGGCGTACGCCCATCCGGGGAAGGCCCCCGCATCGCGGGCGGTTCGATCCGCTTTCCGGTCGGAGCATCCGGGTCCGGCGCTGCCGTCCTGATGGACATGCGAGGCCGGCGCCATCTTCTCGAAAGCGTGGGGCCGGGGAACTGGAAAATCCCTCCCGGGCTTGACCCGGGCTTGCATGTGCTGGTCCTGGAAAGTGGAAAGGCGTATCGGATCCGGTTGGAGTGAAGGTTCGGCGGCCAGGGATCGCAATGGCCCAATCGCTACTAAACCCCTTCAACCGCGACAAACCCGGCGACTGCCGCGCCCTGTCGCAGCTTGCGCGCTTCCGATTTCGATGTTTTCCACGGCTCGAGCGTGGGGTCCAGGCTCGCGGCGATGGAGGCCGGACGGACCGCCCTCCTCGAGGAACGCTTGCGGGCGCGCCTGCCGCAGGATGCCTCGGGCCGCATCACTTATGGCGCCCGGGCGAATGCCGTGAAAGGCCGCGTTCCGACTCGAGACCGTCCAAGTGAGAGCGTTCAATTTCACGGTCGTGACGGGAATTTCCGAGTTTGCTAATCGTAACGGTAAGCAAAGTATTACTTGGAGCAAATAGCATACCTGGTGAAAAAAGGAATCCGCGGGCAACTTTCAGGAAGGGAAAGGCTTCTCAAGATTTTTTCCATGGTAAGCCGGACATTGAATAGATTATTCCTGACGGTTCCTAAAAATCATTGCGGGAGGAAATGCCTATGAAAACTTGGCTGTTGCGTTTGGGAAGTACCGCCGTATGCGCTCTCCTCATTTCATGCCTGAGCGAGAGCCCGGATGACATCGA
>DATENA010000062.1:0-6762 GCA_035275285.1 Fibrobacteria bacterium
CATTCTAGGGCCCATTCCACTATATCTTGTGGTCTCCAAAAAAAAATACCCTGGATCTAGTTGCTAACGTATTTTAAAAACACTACACTTCCCTCATCGATAAGTTGCCAAAGGCCGAAAGCAACCCAAAGTTCTCGTCCCCGCCCGGGGGACCCCGGGAAGCAGGGCGGCATGGGCAGCCTGGGGACTCGGGACAAACGGGAAAGTCAGAAGGACAAGGAGAAAGTTACATGAGCATGACGCTGGTGGAGAAGGAGTCGTCGGCACGCACGGTGGATGCGGTCGGCACGGTGGTGGCGGGACTCGACGCGACGAAGTATCAGATTGAGCGCCGTAACGGTACGGTGGTGAGCTTCAAGGGCGAGAAGATCGTGAAAGCCATCACAAAGGCGTTCCTGGCCCAAGAGGGCCTGGAAGCGCCCACCGCCCGCATCATGGAAGAGGTCCAGCGCATCGCCGAGCTCGTTTTCGCCGCGCTGGTCAAGCGCCGCCCCAACGGCGGCACCTGGCACATCGAAGACATCCAGGACCAGGTGGAACTGGCCCTCATGCGCGTGGGCCGCCCGGAAGTGGCCAAGCGCTACGTGCTGTACCGCGAGGAGCGCGCCCGCGCCCGCGAAGCTTCCAAGTCCGGCGCAGGTGCAGGGGGGGCCCTCCCCTCCGCCCCCGCCATCGAATACACGGTCACGGACGCCCAGGGCCGCATCCAGCCCCTCAACCGCGCCCGCCTGGAAGAGGTCATCCGCGAAGCCTGCGCGGGCTACACCGAGGTGGTCCCGGAAGAACGCATCCTGAAGGAAGCCCTGGCCAACCTGTTCCCGGGCATCCCGGAAAAGGACGTCAGCAAGGCCATGGTCATGGTGGCCTGCGCCCATATCGAAGAAGATCCGGCCTGGAGCTTCGTCACCGCCCGCATCCTCATGGACGATATCCGGGACGAAGTGCTCGGCGAACGCCTGACCCAGGCGCAGATGACCAAGCGCTACGCCTCCTATTTCGGCGAATACATCGAACAGGCCGTGGAAGCCCAACTGCTGGACAAGCGCATGCTGGAGTTCGACCTCAAGCGCCTGGGGCAGGCCCTCAAGCCCGAGCGCGATCTCGGCATCACCTACCTGGGGCTGAAAACCCTGGTCGACCGCTACTTCGTGCATCTCCCCGACGGCCGCACCATCGAGCTGCTGCAGGCCTTCTGGATGCGCGTCGCCATGGGCCTGGCCCTGAACGAGGTGGACCGGGAGACCCGCGCCATCGAGTTCTACGAGGTGCTGTCCGCCTTCCGCTTCACCAGCTCGACTCCCACCTTGTTCAATTCCGGCACGTTGCATTCCCAGATGTCCTCCTGCTATCTCACCACCGTCCCGGACGATCTGGGCGGCATATTCGGGGCCATCAAGGACGATGCCCTCCTTTCCAAGTTCGCCGGCGGCCTGGGCAACGACTGGTCCAACGTGCGCGGCCTGGGCGCCCACATCAAGGGCACCAACGGCAAGAGCCAGGGCGTCATCCCCTTCCTCAAGGTGGCCAACGACACCGCCGTGGCCGTCAACCAGGGCGGACGCCGCAAGGGCGCCATGTGCGCCTACCTGGAAACCTGGCACATGGACATCGAGGAGTTCCTGGAACTCCGCAAGAACACCGGCGACGATCGCCGCCGCACCCACGACATGAACACCGCCAATTGGATCCCGGATCTGTTCATGAAGCGCGTGATGGCCGAAGGGGAATGGACCCTCTTCAGCCCCAACGAAGTGCCGGACCTGCACGACCTCTACGGGCAGGCCTTCGAGAAACGCTATAAATACTATGAAGAGGAAGCCCGCCAGGGCCGCATCAAGACCTTCAAGAAGATGAGCGCCCTGGCCCTCTGGCGCAAGATGCTCACCATGGTCTTCGAAACCGGCCATCCCTGGATGACCTTCAAGGATCCCTCCAACGTCCGCTCGCCCCAGCGCCACGCCGGCGTGGTCCACAGCTCCAACCTGTGCACGGAAATCCTCCTCAACACCAGCGACGCGGAAATCGCGGTCTGCAACCTCGGCTCCATCAACATGCTGAACCATATCAAGGACGGCAAGCTGGACGAGAAGCTGATGGGGGAGACGGTCGGCATCGCCATGCGCATGCTGGACAACGTCATCGACCTGAACTACTACCCCGTGGTGCAGGCCCGCAACTCCAACCTGCGCCATCGCCCCGTGGGCTTGGGGCTCATGGGCTTCCAGGACGCCCTCTACGAACTCGGCATCGCCTACTCCTCGGACAAGGCCGTCGAATTCGCGGACAAGTCCATGGAAGTGATCTCCTACCACGCCATCCTGTCCAGCTCCAGGCTGGCCAAGGAGCGCGGCACCTATCCTTCCTACCAGGGCTCTTCCTGGTCCAAGGGCCTCCTGCCCATCGACACCGTGGACATCATGGCGGCCGAGCGCGGGGAGCCCACGCTCATGGACACCAAGACCACCCTCGACTGGTCGGTGGTGCGCGAGCACATCAAGCTGTGGGGCATGCGCAACTCCAACACCATGGCCATCGCGCCCACGGCCACCATCTCCAACATCATCGGCGTGTCCCAGTCCATAGAACCCACCTACAAGAACCTCTACGTCAAGAGCAACCTGTCGGGCGAGTTCACGGTCATCAACACCTACCTGGTGGAGAAGCTCAAGAAGCTCGGCCTGTGGGACAAGTCCATGGTGGACGACCTGAAGTACTTCGACGGCGAACTGGCCGAGATCAAGCGCATCCCCGAGGACGTGAAGAAGATCTTCCTCACCTCCTTCGACATCGAGCCCAAGTGGCTCATCGCCTGCGCCATGAAGCGCCAGAAGTGGATCGACATGGGCCAGTCCCTGAACCTGTACATGGCCCAGCCCTCGGGCAAGAAACTCGACACCATGTACAAGCTGGCCTGGCAGGCAGGCCTCAAGACCACCTATTACCTGCGGTCGCTCGGCGCCACCAATGCGGAAAAGTCCACCCTGGACAAGACCCGCGGCACCAACGCCGTCTCCCCGGTGGACGTGCTCGCGGGCCCGGCCAAAGGCTCCCCGAACGGGAAATCGAAAGAGGAATCCATCGCGGGCATGGCCATCAAGACCAGCATCGTGAAAGACCCGATGGATAAGTCGCAAGCGGACAAACTGACCCGCCTGGAGGCCGCCGCGGCCTCGGCGCGCGCCCTGGCCGGGCTGGAAGCGGCCGCTTCGGCCGCCGCGGCCCAAGACGCGGCTTCCGCCAAAGCGGCCTGTTCAATCATCAATGGCGAGGAGTGCGAAGCATGCCAATAAATTGGGACGACGACGTAGAAACGATTACCGCCCCGAAGCCCGCCGCCCCCGGCGCCTTCAGCGGCACCACCCAGATCAACCAGGCGTTGGTGGACTCCACCCCGCCCGTGCCGTCGCGGGCCCCGTCGCCGGTCTCGGCCTACATGTCCTCCACGGAGTCCTCCGCGGAAGTGGCCCTCCGGGCCGCCGCCGCCTCCCTGAACGGCACGGCCAAGCTGGATTCCCTGCTGGGCGAATCCACCGCCCGCGTGCGCGTGGACGAGAAGCGCATCATCAACTGCCGCGCCGATCTCAACCAACTGGTGCCCATCAAGTACCAGTGGGCCTGGCAGAAGTACCTGGACGCCTGCGCCAACCATTGGATGCCGCAGGAAATCAACATGTCCCGGGACATCGAACTGTGGAAGAGCAACGAACTGAGCGAGGACGAGCGCCGCATCGTCAAGCGCAACATGGGCTTCTTCTCCACGGCGGATTCCCTGGTGGCCAACAACATCGTGCTGGCCGCCTACAAGCACATCACCAACCCCGAATGCCGCCAGTACATGCTGCGCCAGTCCTTCGAGGAAGCGCTGCACACGCACGCCTACCAGTACATCATCGAGTCCTTGGGGCTGGACGAGGCCGAGATCTTCAACATGTACCACGAGGTCAACTCCATCCACGGCAAGGACGCCTTCGAGATCTCGCTCACCCGCGAGATGCTCCGCCCCGATTTCGAGACGGAGACCTTCAAGGGCGCCCAGACCTTCCTGGAGAACCTCATCGGCTATTACGTGATCATGGAAGGGATTTTCTTCTACTCGGGATTCGTGATGATGCTGAGCTTCCAGCGCCAGAACCGCCTGCCCGGTTCCGGCGAGCAGTTCCAGTACATCCTGCGCGACGAGACCATGCACATGAACTTCGGCATCGACGTGATCAACCAGATCAAGATCGAGAACCCGGACCTGTGGACCCCCGCCGTCAAGGAAAAGTCCACGGAACTGGTCCGCAAGGCCGTGGAACTGGAAATCGCCTATGCCAAGGACACCATGCCCCGCGGCATCCTGGGCCTCAACGCCGGCATGTTCGAGGACTACGTGCAATACGTGGCCGATCGCCGCCTGGAGAAGATCGGGCTGCCCAAGGTGTACAACGCCTCCAACCCCTTCCCCTGGATGTCCGAGATCCTGGACCTCAAGAAGGAGAAGAATTTCTTCGAGACCCGGGTGACCGAATACCAGACGGGCGGGGCGCTGAGCTGGGAATAATTTCGTCGCGCAGCCGGTGACGGAAAGATGCCAGGAAGAAAGATGCCAGGAAATGCGGGGCCCGCGGAAGCGGGCCCTTTTTGGTACGCCCGGCACGGGCGACACCCTGAGGGTGGAAGTCCCTCGGAAAGCAGGTCATAGCGATCCAAGCGAAGCGCAACTGCGGAAGGGCGACCGACCGTGGGGAGGAAGCGTGGAGCGAACACGCGGGCCGACGAACAGAAACCGGATACGAGGCGTTTCCACCTGGGGCGAGCGGGCCAGAAGCCGCGAAGCTCCCATGACCAAGAGGTGGCGGCGTAAATCCGGCGGTCGTGCGTGGAAAGGTGTCGTTCTTATCCGGGGAGATCTCGCCTTGCACCCGAAAGGGTGACATCGCCTTTCGATGGAGCGAGAAGTCAGCATAAGCCGTAGTAGCCTCGAAGGCGAAGGGCCCAACGGAGAGAGGAGTGTCGAGCCGAAACCCTCGGAGGAGTCATGCCACAGACGTCCCTGAATCGGGAGCTTGCGGGAAACGGGCCGGGTGAACCCCAGGTCTCTCCCGATAGCGTGGAAACGCCGATGGCGGGTAACGGAAAACGACATTCAGGCAACAAGCTGCTGCTGGAAGCCGTGGTGGAACGCGGCAACCTTTTGGCGGCTCTAAAACGGGTGAGGCAAAACAAAGGCAGCCCCGGCGTGAATAAAATGGCGGTAGGGGATTTGGAATCCTACTTGCGGGAGAATTGGGTGGCCACCCGGGAGCAGTTGCTCTTGGGACACTATGCACCCACGCCCGTGAAGCGGGTGGAAATCCCCAAGAGCGGGGGAGGGATGCGAGAGTTTGGCATCCCGACCGTGCTGGACCGCTTCGTCCAACAAGCCATCCTACAAATCCTGCAACCGATTCTGGACCCGACCTTCTCACGGAACAGCTACGGCTTTAGGCCCGGCAAAAGTGCGCACCAGGCCTTGGTGTCCGCGCGCAAGCTGGTTACAGGAGGCAAGCACTTCGTGGTGGACGTGGACCTGGAGAAGTTTTTCGACCGAGTCCATCACGACATACTGATGGGCCGGTTGGAAAAACGGATAAAGGATAAGAGGCTGCTGGGTTTGATTCGCCGCTACCTCGAAGCCGGAGTCATGCTCCACGGGGTGGTAGTGGAACGGCACGAGGGAACCCCGCAAGGGGGGCCCTTATCGCCGCTGTTGGCCAACGTGCTCTTGGACGAAGTAGACAAGGAGTTGGAGAAGCGTGGGCATGACTTCGTCCGCTATGCGGACGACTGCAATGTCTATGTAGGCTCGGAGCGGGCCGGAAAGCGCGTAATGGCGTTCCTGCGCAAGCTCTACAGCCGGCTCAAACTCAAGGTCAACGAGTCAAAGAGTGCGGTGGACTGGGCGACGCGCCGGAAACTGCTTGGGTACACGATGTGGCACGAATCGAAAGGTTCGGTGAAACTGCATCGCAACGCCGCATAACAAACGCGTCAAACCGATGTCGCGTGGCCGTCACCGGCCACGCGCTCCGGGCCACTGCTCCACGGCTTACGCGTGCGTCATACGGATGATGCAAAATTTGAAGGAAAATGAAAGTCTGAATCGGAAACGAGTAGAAGTGGGCCCGCAACCCACGTCGACTGGAAAGATCTTAGATTTAAGCGACCGTCTTCGCGAGGTACGGAAATGAAGATCAAAAGGGAAATCAAACAGAAAATCGACGAGTTAACGGACAATGAAAAAATGGTTGTCTTAAACTATATCCTTCATGAACTCGATAAGCCCGATCCAGAAATCGACAAAGCTTGGGTGAAGGAAGCCGCGAGGCGCCAAAAGGAAATGCGTTCAGGTAAAGTGAAGCCCCTTACAATGGGCGAAGTATTTGGTAAGTACAAGAAATGAAAATTAGGCTTCATCCGGAAGCTTCGAAAGAAGTTGCGGAGGCGGTACTATGGTATGAAGGGCAGCAAGCAGGTTTGGGTCAAAGATTCGCTGATGAAGCAGAAGCCGCAATTTATCGAATAGCTGCGTTTCCGAATATCAACTCTGAAATAGGCAAAGGTTTGCGAAGGGGCATGATGCCCATATTCCCATTCGGAATTATGGGTCTTCACGGAATCGAGTGGGTGATTTTGGGCCATTTTGTCACTTGTAGGTTACCTCAGGCGGCCTGAAGGGATAAGCATCGTGCCGTATTCAAATCTCCGGAAGCATGCAGGTGAGGATCTTCAGGCGAAGGT
>DATENA010000063.1:0-9786 GCA_035275285.1 Fibrobacteria bacterium
GCCGAAGGGGATATGCGTGGAATACCCCATGGCCCCCACCGCGCAGGCCGGCGTGCTGTTGACGAACACGTTGGCCATGGGGAACTTCGGGGTCATCCACATGAAGATGGTGCCGGCATAGGGCTCGGGAGTGGGGATGGGTGCGGGCGCGGGAGGGATGATCTGGGCGTGGATGTCCAGGCCCACGATGGCCGAGCCCATGGAGACGGCGGGGAACAGGGGCATGTCAACCGCCTGCCCTTCCCAGGTATTCCGTCACCTGCAAAACCCCCGACACCCTCCGCTTCTTATACTTCACCCTTACCTCCGCCCCCGGCATGAGGCTCTGGAAATCCTCCTGCGGCACGCTCGCCTGGGCCTGCGTCCCGCCCAGGTCCACGGTCAGCAGCCAAGTCTCCGGCACGGCGATCTTCACCGTGCGGTTCACCCCGCCTACGTTCTGCATCTGGTATTTCTCCGAGAAGGGCACATGCTCCTTGCCCACCACCTTGCCCGTGGCCTCTTTCTCGCTCAGCCCTACGCCGTCCGCCAGGCGGTAGGTATAGTAAAGCGCGCCCGCCAGCAGCATGAAGCCGGCGAAGATGAAGATGAATTTGTTCTGCTGGAAGGCGAATGTGCTCACGGCGTCCTCATTCCACGGTCAGGTCCAGTTTGGTCATGTTCGGCAGCCAGTCGGGGCCGGGATAGGGGACGCAGGCGCGCCAGACCAAGTCCACCTGGCGGTCCTCGCCGCGAATCTGCACCGTGTGCAGAAAGGCTTGCGGGTCCTGCGGGCCCAGGCCCATATCGATGTGCACCTTGGGGATCTCGCCCGGGAGCTTGAACTCCAGCACGCCTTCCGGCGTCAGGTTCTCCAGGCGGATGGTTTCCGTGCCGGCCAGGTAGGGCAGGGAGAGCGCGGCGCCGTTGAAATAGCGGAAGTCCATGCGCGGGAGCGGGTTCGCCAGGTACAGTTCCCGGTTCTTCTTGTCCAGCAGGGCCGCGTTCGCGTCCCGCAATTCCTTTTCCAGGGCTTCGTCCCCGGGCATCACGCCTGCCAGGCTGCTGCGGGGCGGGGCGATCTTGGGCATCCAGCCCAGGCCGGCGGGAACGGGCTGCTTCTCCCAGTTCTTCATCTCCAGGATGCACAGGCGCTCGGCCGTGATGCGGTCCCTGGGATCCTCGATATTGGGCAGCGGCAGGTTGTAGAGGGACTTAGGGAGGGGCTTGACCACGAATCCCTTGCCCAGATGGTTGCGCGGATACGCATAGGGCATCTTGGGATCGCTCCAGACGTCCACGCCTCCATAAGCGTTTTCGTGGCGCAGTTCCATGGTGGCGAAGGGCGTGGGGGCGGTGGCGGCGATGCGGCCGCCGTCGGTCCAGCGGCAGATGCGGTCCCCCAGCACCAGCACCTCTTTGCGGGCCTTGCCGATGGAGATGGCGCAGGTGAGGCTTTGCACAGGCACGCCGCCCATGGAATGGGCCTTGCCGTCGAAGGCGACGTCGGTTCGCAGCTTGTAGGGAATATGATCGGTTTCGAAGCGCACGGAGGAATTCATGGGATCGCCGAAATGCTTGTCGGCGGGATGGAGCTTCCGGTCCTCCTTGGCCCGCGTGCAGGGTCCGCCCGGCACGATATCGTAGGTGCGCTTGGTGAGGAGGCTGTAGATGGGGCCGCCTTTGGGGTCCTGTCCGGGCAGGAAGATCTTCTGCAGGGCCATGCTACTCCACCTCCGCGGCCAGGGTGGTCATCTCCGCCAGGTACTCGATGCCGGGATAGGCGAGCGCGCCGCGCCAGACCAGGTCCACCTGGCGCTCCTCGCCGCGGATGCACACCGTATGCAGGACCGGATCCAGTTCCTTCATGCCCCCGCCGATGTCCAGGCGCAGGGCGGGGACCTCGCCGGGCAGGGAGAACTTGAGCATGCCTTCCGCGGTGAGGCCGCGCAAGCGGATGGTCTCGTCGCCTTTGAGATAGGGGAAGGAAAGCCCGGGCGAGGCGCCTTGCAGGAAGCGCGCGTGGAACCCCGGCAGCTTGCTCTTGCGGGCCAGCACGATATGGTCCTTCCAGACCAGGCCCAGGAACTCTTCCTTGGTCATGGTCCCCGTCTCCACGTAAGGCGGGATGGAACCGGCGTAGAAGGCGCGCGGATACCAGGTGCGCTGGAACCAGCCCAGGCCCTGGGGCATGGGCGCGCGCGGCCAGGCCTCGGGAACGTTCAGGACCAGGCCTTCCGGGATAAGCAGATCGGCGGGGTCCTCGAGGGTGGGGAGTTCCATCCCGTCCAGCAACTCTTTCCGGTAGGCGAGGATGAGGCCTTTGCCCATGTCGTTGCGGGGATAGTGGAAGGGCCCGTCGGGAAGGCTTTTCCTGTCCTTGCCGCCGTAGGCGTTGTCGTAGCGGATCTCCATCTCCGTGAAGGGTTCGGGAGGCGTGAAGAGGGGCGGCCTTCCGGGTTGGAACACGCAGCGGCGCGGGCCGATGACGCGCACGATCTTGGCGCCCGCGCCTTCCACCTGCAGCCCCACGTCCATGGCCGTCACGGGCTTGCCGCCCGCGGCCACGGCCTTGCCGATGAAGACCACGTCGGTCAGGGGTTTCCAGGGCGCCAGGTCCGCTTCGTGCTTGACCGTGGAGGTCTGGGCGTCGCCCATGTCGTAGTATTCGTCGATGGGGACGAGGGGCCTGTCCTTTTCCGCCCTGGCGGCGGGCCCGTTGGGGACGATGTCGTAGGTGCGCTTGACCAGGACGGAGAAAACGGGGTTGCCGTCCTCGTCCTGCCCCGGTTGGACCGCATGGTCCGCCTTCGCTTTCGGTTTTTCCGCCGCTTCGGCCATGGCTTGCAAAACGATCCTCCGGGAACCGCGTCCTTGAGAGTGTTACGGGTTCAGCATGACGGCCGCGCCGCCCTTGACGGTGTTGACCGCGGAGGCGTCGGACATGATGGCCGCGCCCTTGATGGTGTTCATGGTGTCCGCCTGGGAGGTGACGGTGCCGCCGGCGATGTTCACCGATCCGGTGCCCTTGACGCTGGTATCCGCCGCCGTCATGGTCGCCTTGGGGCCGCCGTCCGCCATGAAGCTGGCCGTTCCCTTCACGGTCACGTCCTTGCCTTCCAGCTTGATGGTGCCGTCCATGCCCATGGTCAGGCTGCTGGCGCCCACCACCAGCTTGATCTCCTGGCTGGCCTTCAGCTCCACCTTGCCAGAGTCCCCGTTCATGGTCAGGGAGATGTTCCCGCTGCCGTCCTTGAGGGTCACCACGTGGCCGCCGTCCTTCATCTCCAGGGTGTTCTTGCCCGTGGTCACCAGGGTGATGGTCGTGCCCTGATCGTCGAGCTTGAGCTCCATGCCTCCGGTGGTCTTGAGATCGATGTTCTTGTTCTTGTCGTCCGCGGCCAGGGCGTTGCCGCCCGAGGTCTTGACGGAAAAACCCTTGGTGTCCGCGCTGTCGTCCAGCCCCAGGGCGTGCCCGCCGGAGGTGGCGATGTGGATACCGGTCTTGCCTTCCTTGTCGTCCAGGGTGACGGAATGTCCCGAATGGGACTTGATCATGTTCTGGGATTTGTTGCCGGCCTTGACCGGCGTGCCCTTGCCCGGATTGGGGATGGCGCCCAGGCCGATGGGCCGGTCCAGGTCCCCGTCCACGAAGCCGACCGCGATTTCCGTGTCCGTGTGCAGGGGGAAATGCATGCCGTAGCCGGCCCCCGCATAGGGCTGGGCCAGGCGGATGGCCTTGCTGGCCTTGCCGTCCTTCTCCTCGCTGCGATCGAAGAACAGCTTCATGCGGTAGCGGCCTTCCTCGTCCAGGTAGGCGTAGGAACCCTTCTGGCCGTCCACCTTGGCGGTCAGGATGCCCGGGGCCTTGGGCTTGGGCGTCGTCAATTGCGGCCGGAACTGCACCAGGGCGGGAATGGCCTCGAAGCTGTTGGTGTAATGGGGCACGGCGCGGGTGATGGCGTCCACGGCGCCGTTGCCGCCGGCGTCCGTGAAGGCGCCCCGGTGCGTCACGCGCGTGATGAGGTAGTCCCCGTTGAACCCTTCCGCGCCCGCATGTTCCAGGGTGAAGCGGTAGCCGGGCCGCGCGTCCCGGGCCACGCCGGTCCCGCGGTAGATCTCGCGCTCGCAGGCGAACATCTCGGTGCGCAACTGCGCCAGGCGCTTGGCCTCGTCCGTGGTCTTCACGTGATCGCCGAAGTGGTAGTATTCGCCCGGGCCTTCCATCTCGAAGAAGCCCACCACCTTGGTGTCCGGCGTGCGGTAGTTGTAGTCCTTCATGGTGGCGCGGCCGGTGACGAACTTCATGCTCTTCATCATGGAATCCACGTACTCGCCCGCTTCCATGTGCATGCCGGTCTCCGGGCGGAAGGGCAGCTTGGGGAAGAGGGGGAGCGGCTTGATGGCGTCCTTCTTGTTGGAGATGATCATCACCTCCCGGTCGCCTTCATGGTTGAAGAAATAGAAGAGCCCTTCCTCTTCGAGCAGGCGCTGGACGAAATCGAGATCGGACTCGTTGTACTGCACGGTGAATTCGCGCTTGGAATAGTCCTGCCCCTTGGCCTCGTACTGCGCGTCGATCTTGAAGTCCGTGTCCTTCATGAAATAATCGCCCAGCACGTCGGAAACGATCTCCAGCACGGTCTTGTTCTGGAAGATGCGGCTCTGGACCTTGTAGGACGCGATGCGCACTCGGGGCTCGAGGATGAATTCGTAGTTGGAGTTGAGCATCACGGTGCCGTCGCTGTCGGGCACCTGGGTGAAGCTGGTGATGATGCCGTAATGCTTGGTGTCGGCTTCCGCCCCGCCGACTATCAACGTGGCCGCCACGCCGATGCCTTCGTCGAATTTAAGGTCCAGGTCGAAGGCCACGGCCCGGATGGTGAAGGCATAGCATTCCGACAGGGCCTCACGGCCCGTGAAATCGATGACCCGGAAGGTATCCAGGGGAAAGCTCTCCACCTGGAGCGAGAAAACCGATGTATCGGCTGAAGCCATGGTACCCCCTCGAGTATTGGACTTGGGACGAAACACAAAAGTACCTAATTCCGAAACGGGGCTATTGAAAGGGCTTTATGTCCGAAAAGGCGGAATATCCGCCCGAGCCACCGACGCGTTTCCGTCAAACCACCGGCGAGTGCGAGGTATGGTTGCAGGATTTGCTGGAATCCGGTAAACAAAATCCGGGCGCGGAAAACCGTTCCGCCAGGCCGGTAGGGAGGTAAAAATATTTGCTGTATAAGTAATTCGAAATGCCTTCTTGCGCAAAAAATGCCCCTAAGAAAAGCGCTCCTGGGCAAAGAATACCTAGATTTATGCAAAAAGTGCTCAAAGATAGGCGATTTTTTTCGAGAGATGAGCGTAAATTAAAAAAGCGAGGCTATTTGCCTGAGTGGGCATTATCCGAAGGGACGAAAAGGGGGGTGCTTTTTGTCCAGATCCGGGCCTCCGGAGGCAAAGTGGTAAACAAACGGCCATGGCAATATGGGGTCATGCAAATAGGAAAAAGGGGGAAGATTTTGAACACTACGGTAAAACTCGCGGCCACGCTCCTGGCGGTTTCGGCCCTCCATCTGAAAGCGGACGCACAATGCGTCAAACCGGCGGACACGGAGTGGAAGAAGGTCACCCTGGTGGACCAAAATTCCCCGGTAAAATTGAATAAGCCGGTAAGCATGTCGGTTTTGCCCGATGGGCGGGTGTTCCTCGGCGAAATGTGGACCGGAAAGATTATGCTTTTCACTCCGGGTACCGGAGTGACGGAAGCGGGAATGGTGCCGGGCTCAGTGGGAGCTGTGGGGGGCCTTTACCGGGACGGTGCGGGAAACGGCTCGGAAGGTGTGGAAAACGGACTGCTGGGGATCGCGGCGGATCCCGACTTTGCCCACAACAATTGGGTGTATTTATTCTACTCCCGGAAGACAAAAGACTCCAGCTATATCGCCGGAGACGGTGGTATAAACCCCCATGAGCATGTGTTGGCGCGCATGACCTTTGCCAACGGCAAGCTGGGCAATCCCAAGGACATCCTGTCCTTTGCGCGACTGACCAAGCGCCATGCCGCTGGGGGCATCTCCTTCAACAGTGCCACGGGTGAACTGTTCATCCCCACCGGAGATGATGTTTATCCGAGCGATCTCAAGACGCATTGGGGGGGCCGCAATGAGGCCCAAGCTTATTTGAACGACTTGAGAAGTGCGGCCAATACCAATGACTTGCGGGGCAAGGTGCTGCGCATCAAGCCCATTCCGTTCCCGGACAACCAGACTCCGGCAATGGGCGTGGGCACTACTTATTCCATTCCGGTGGGGAACTTGTTCCCTGTGGGGAAGGATAGCACTCGCCCCGAGATCTACACCATGGGGCATCGCAATCCCTATAAGATTAAAATCGACCCTGTTTCCGGAGTCGGCTTGATCGGCGAAGTGGGACCGGATGCCGGGGGACCGGATCCCGCCCGCGGCCCCACGGGATCGGACGAGTTCAACCTGGTGACCGGATCGGGCAATTATGGCTGGCCCTTTGCCATTGCCGACAACCAGCCCTATATCGCCTATGACGGCGAGGCCTATACCAAGGGCACGATATTCGATTTGTCGAACCTCAAGAATAAATCGAAGTTCAATACCGGCATCACGAATCTGCCCCCGGCCATCGGCGCGTTTGGATATTATAACGCGCGCAACTCCCAAACCGGCGCCAACACCGCCTTCGGCAACGGCGCGGAAACGGCCATATCGGGTCCCTATTACCGCTTCGACGCTGCCAAGCCTGATGCCAAGATGCCGGCTTTTTTCAACGGCAAATTCATCGTGGGCGATTGGAGCCGGAACACAGTCTGGTCCTTGGAACTGAACAGTAACAAAACGCTCAAGAAGGTGGAGAAGCTGTGGGACGTACCCAGTATCATTGACCTGGCTATCGGACCCGATGGGGATTTGTACGTGCTCCAGTATGCGTCGACCGGGGGCTACGGGGCCCCGAACAACAGCGGCGTCCTGTTTAAAATGCAATACAACAAACCCCAATATGCGGCTAATCTTTGCTCTCAGTATGTCTTGACCGCCGCCGACGGCACCGGCCTCGCGGCTGCCCAAGGCCCCGCCCGGGCAAGCCACCCACGCCTCCTTGTGAACCTGGCCTCCGGCTTGTCCTTCCAGGCGCCCGCCGGGTCCGCCAAGGGCTTGCTCTATAGCTTGAAAGGCGATAGGATCTGGGAAGGGCGCGTACAAAGCGGCCTGCTCACTTTGCCCCGCTCCCTGGGCGCCAATCTCGGCTTCTTGCAATTCCAGTAGTATAAGGTAAACCATCATCATGCGTAAATCTCTTCTCGCTATTTGCAGGCTGTCTTTCCTACTGGTCGGCGCGGTTCCCGCGCTGACTCCGGCCGCCTGGAACCATTTCGATCCCGGCGATACGGCCAAGGTTCCCAAGAAATTCTCCCAGACCGGCTTCTACTCCAATATGCCGAATAAGACGGTCACCCCGGAGGCCGCGGCTTTCGAGGTGAACACGCCCCTGTGGAGCGATAACGCCGTGAAGAGCCGGTGGATTCTGCTGAAGCCCGGATCCGCGAAGGTGAAGTTCGATCCGGACAGCGATTATTACGAGTATCCGGACGGCGCCGTTTTCGTCAAGCTGTTCCAGCATGACACCATTCCCGGCAACGCGGCTTCGCGCATTTTCTGGGAAACCCGCGTGCTGGTCAACAAGAAGACGCTGGATTCCAACTCGATGAAAACGTTCGATTATTGGTACGCCTTCAGCTACAAATGGAAACCCGACGGTTCCGAGGCGTACCTGGTGTCCCCGGAGAATGGCTTGGATACGTCCATGACCCTCTGGGTCAACAATAAGAAGACGTTCCGGAAATGGAGCTTCCCCTCGAAGAATGCGTGCAACCAATGCCACCGTCAATACGAAAAGGACATGGATGCCTTCCAGGGCCGGGCCGTGCTGGGTTTCTATACGCCCCAACTGAACCGCCCCAGCGTGGGCGACACCAACAACCAGATCACCAGGCTTTTCCAAAAGGGCATCCTGGCCTGGTCCAAGCCGACTCCCAACAAGGCCGAAACAGCCAAGATGCCGAAATGGGCCAAGGACGATGATGGGACCGCGAGTTTGGACCTCCGCGCCCGGGCCTATATCGCCGCCAATTGCTCCGGCTGCCATGGAGAGCGGGGCAAGGGCACCGATGCCACGCCTCATGTGACGGACTTGAATTATGATTTCTTCAAGCTCGCGGGTGGTACTTTGACCCCGTCCATGGAGTTGCGGAACGTGTCGGTGGGAATCTTTGATTTGGAGCCCATCACCTTGAACGGCAAGAAAATCGAGCCCGCTTTGATAGTGCCCGGTCATCCGGAGATCTCCGTGCTCCTGTACCGCATGAAGCACCGCAACCGCCTGACCCCCGACTCCGTGGGTGCCTTTACGCGGGATCCGGGCCAGATGCCCCCGTTGGGCGTGTTCGAAGAGGATACCGTGGCCACCAAGATGATCGCCCAGTGGATCACCAGCCTGCCCGAGGTGGCTTCGATCCGGAATGGAAGCGCGGGACCTGTCGCCGGGGCTCCCGTTCTGCATGGAAACATCCTATCCTTGCACGCCACTCCGGGAGCCAAGGTGTCTTTGATGGGTCTGGATGGACGCAAGCATGCCCTGACGGAGATATCCGAAGGGCGCTACCGTCTGCCTGCGGGGCTTGCGCCCGGCCTGTACCTTGTGGGCGCCGGCAGCCGGACTTTTAAGTTGATGCTGTAGCGGCATAGCCTCTCGCGGCCGTGTAGGTCGGCCGCTCAACGCATTTTGGAATAGGGCTTGCTCGATTCGCCTTCGAGTCGGCAATGCCCTTTTGGATTCCCTTGATGAAAAACTATTTTCGGTAAGGCAAAAACCAAAGCAAATTGACTTGAGACAAGTGGATGAGTCGCTTCTTAAAATAAGGAAAGACCGGCACAATGGGAAAAGGGATACGATTTCGCCCTGAGGAATACTACGAGGCATCTCATGAAAGGTTGAGGGCGGGAATCGCCCTGCATCAAAACTCAGAATATTCAAGTTCCATTTATCTTTTCGGAGTGGCGATCGAGTGCATATTGCGAGCATACATCACAGCAGATAGCAAGGAATTTGATGAAAAGCACGTTCTTCCAAGGCTGTTTACATCCAGTGGAATAGAAAACTTGGTCGACGACAAAATACGCCAAAAAATGGCGGCTGCCATGGGAAACGTCTGGGCTCGTTGGAAGAATGATTTTCGGTATGCGTCCCGCCGAAAAATAGAAGGGATTTATCGAAAATCCAATTTACCAAAGCCAAAAGGGGACTTCTTGAAAGAAAATTCAAGGATAATCCTAGACGCCGCATCACTTATCGTAACCAAGGGGATCGAAAAATGGCCAAAAAGGAATTAGTTGAAAAGATCAAAAAAATAGTGAATGAAAAATATGCATTGGACTTCAATCTATCCGATCTTGAAATTTTGGATTCAGGAAAGGTCAGTGGATACGTCACTTCCGGATCATTTAAGGATACCCTTCAAGAAGATAGGCAAAAAATGGTTTGGGCCATTCTCAAGGAACACCTTTCCTCCGATGAATTAAATGAGATTTCTTTGATTTTGACAATGACTCCGGACGAACTCCAAGATGACGAAGAATAAGGACCACGGCCGATAAGTGGCGCATCGGATACCAGACCTTGGTATCCGTTCTCGGCGCACCCTTTACAGCAAGGCGAACGGGTATTAGGAAGCAGAGATCGTGGGAATGGAAGCGCGTGCCCGCCGACAAGTGCGGGGGC
>DATENA010000064.1:0-6629 GCA_035275285.1 Fibrobacteria bacterium
GTAATGGCCAGGTTCAAGGCACGAGAAATCTTTACTTTGGGTCCAGCCGGCATTCCTTGTTCCTTCTAGGTCAAATCCGTATGCGTCGAAAATTTAAGGACATTCAATTTAGCTATAAGGCCCGTTCTTTTCAATAGATAGCCCCTCTCCCATGGCCCCACCTTCCAAAAAGCCCCGGAATCAGGGCGGCTGGCGGGTAAGCTTACGCCTTGGGAAGGGGAAATCCTATATTCTTTCTTGAAAATCGGCCAAAATCCCCGATCCGGGGCATACCCAGGAAAAACCATGAACGACGAAATTTCGGTCCAGGAATTGAGCGAGATTCTGGAAAAAGACCCCTCCACCGTGCTCATCGACGTGCGGGAACAGGAGGAGTTCGATGATGCGAATCTGTCCGGCACCCTCATTCCCATGAGCGAACTTGAGGACCGGTTTGCGGAAATCCCCAAGGACGGACCCGTTTATATCCATTGCCGGTCCGGAAAACGGTCGCGCACCGCCATCGAATTCCTGAAAACCAAGGGCTATTCGAACTGCTTCAACGTCACGGGCGGGATCCTGGCCTGGCTGAACGAGGTCAATCCCGAGGGCCGGGCGGCCTAGGAAAAACCTGGTACCCCCTCAGGAGTATCAAACCACCCACTTCAATGGGTCCAAGCTCGGTCGCGAGTAGCGGCCGAATGGCACGCCGCCGATCCCGCGGCCAACCTTATTTGAGTTGGAGCAGGATGCGAACGGGAAGCGGATCAGCGAAGGATTGCCGTTCCGAGGCGGCGGCCATCCGCGCCCCGGGTCCCGCCGCCCGGGTCGGAAACGGTAAAAACCCGCGCCGCGGCGGAAAATCCGCTTGCCGCGGCGGCGGCGCGGGGTTTCCGCCTGATCCCCGAACTCCCGACCGTGAGCGAAGCCTTCGCCGTCGCAGTCGCGTCGAAGATATCGGTCAAGGTCAGGCGCACCGTGTATGCGCCATCCGCCAGGGCCAGGCTTGCCAGCGTATCCGCCAAGGCGCTGGGATCCGTCTTGGTCGAGGTTTTCACCGGGGTACCCGTCATGCCCGGGTCCGCGAACACATCGATGCGGTAAGCGAACGGCGGGGTTTTCGAATCGTCCACTTGCCAACGCGCGATCAATTTTCCCCCGGCATACGCAGCCGAGAGGATCGGGGTCTGCGCCGGGAAAGAGGGTTCCGCGGGCACGGCGGTGGTGAGCCGGGAACCGTTCGGAAGGGTAGCCTGCGTACTACCGCCGGTCTTGACCCGGAAAGCGTCTCCGGCCGCGCCCACGTCCCATGCGGTCAATCCATCCCGCTCCCGCGAGGTGCAGGTGCCCATCGCCACCCATTTGCCCGCCAGGTTCTTCTTCCAGCCCGGTCCCACCTTCATTTCCCGGGTCAGGTTGTTCCCCAGGTAATCCTCCAGGAAGCTGTAGGTTCCCGCCGGAATCTTGACGCCCGCCTGGGGATAGCCCCAAGTGGCGGTGCGGTACCATTGCTCCTTGGCCCCGTCCTTGAACCACATCCCCCAAGCCGTCTGGGCGGGCCCGGTATCCCATACCTTGAGCGCGATGGTGTACTTCACCCCCGTCTTCCAGTCGAAGGGCCACATGGATTTGACCCCCGTACCCTCACCGCCGAACCCGTCGACCACGACCTCGGGCCGCTTCCAGATCATGGGGATGGCCTGATGGGTCGGGGTGTCCCATAGCGAGAAGTGCAGGTGCTTGTAAAAGGTCTTGCCGTCGTTGCCGCGCTGGCCCTGCGTCATCTGCAGCCCGGAGTAGCCGTTGGTGCCGAACCAACCCGTGGCGCAGTAATAGGTTCCCGGGTTCTCGGTCACGATCACCACGTCGCGGACCAGGATGGTCCCGGCAGGATCGTCGTAGTAAAAGGTGACGTAGGGCGCGTTGGCGGAAACCGCCGCGGTCCAGGCGGCGAGCAGCGCCACCGTCCCCAGGGTCGCCGATTTAAACCAATTTAGATGGTGATTTGATCCTTGGCGCATATTTCTCCCTGTGCCATGGGATCATGGTACGTCGCGAATCGCCCGGAATTGTTTCCATTTCCGAGCGCGGATTTAACCTTTCCGATTGCGGAGCGGCCCCAGGGCCCCCTTTGCGGAATCCGGGAGCGGGAACGAACCGGTATCCTGCGCGTTACCACAAAATCCCCTCGTTCCCCAAAGATGGCTTGCTCCTTGGCGTCGAGCGGGCCCGCGAACGCATCTTGATCTGCTTGGAAAAGCGCAGCGTCATCACCTTCACCGCGACTTTTGGCCTCAATGTACCGCCAAGGGAACGAGTTTGAGGCCCGGTGGAAGGTCGAGCGTCGGGGAGGATTGGGAGCCCAGCACGCGACTGGAGGTGAGTCGGACTTCGGTGCGGCTGCCGCGGGTATTTTCCGACCGGATTATCACCGGCACATCCGGGGCCAGGGTATCGCCGTTCACCCGGAACCGCAGGACTTCCGCGGCCTCGGAGGAAATCGAACTGATCCCGTCCGCCATGCGCGTCAAATCGTTGAATTCCCGGCGCGGGATTCCCAGGCCTGCCGACGGCGCGAACCACGCGTCAATCCGCTTCTTGGAGCCGATGGTCTGCCGATACCCGAGGCAGATCAAGCCCTGGAAGGTTTCTCCGGAACCGGGTTGCATGGGAACCAGGGATCGCAGCCGCGGTCCATCGAAGCGCGCTTGCAATTTCCCGATCAGCATTTTTTTCCGATCCTCCGGAATCTTCGCGGACCGTTCCAGGAGCATCATTTTCATGGCATTGAGCCGCAGCCTATAATCGGCAATCTTGCTTTCAGGTATTTCGGAATAAGTGCCTTTGGCGGGATCAAGGCGCCAGAAGACCTTTTTATCTTCGCGGTAAATCAGGACATGCCCGTTTCCTGGCCGCGTGCTTTCCAGGCGCATCCCCTGGGGGCGGCAAAAAACCTTCACGGTATACGCGCCGCCTCTCCCGCCCTCCTCCCGAACGGAATAGTCCAGGCGGATATCGCCGAAGGCCGCGGCGGCCAGGCATCCCAAGGCCAAGGCGAGCTTCACCATACCGGCAGCCTCCCGCCGGGAAGCCGGTAGTCAATGGGAAGGGCGCGGCCGCGGATATCCCGGTATTCCTCCCCTGCGGGGTAAAGGCCCTCCGTCCTCCATGCGGACGTCCGGTCCCGGCCGATTCCCCGGGTGCGCCGGGGCCCGAGGCCGGCGTTGGGCGCGGCCTGGACGAAGGTTCCGCTGACGGTCCCGGAGTCCGTGATGGTTAAGGTCAGATAGGGTTGCAGGGATTGCGAGGTGTACCAGGAGAAGGTGGAATCGACCCCCGAAGACGCGCTTTGCAAGGTCCATTTGCCGTTGGTGACGGCGCTCCGCACGAACGCGGATTCCCGGGAGGTGTGGATGCTCTTGATCCGTAACGCTTGAAAATCCCCCCAAGGGAGCTTGAGCGTGCCCCAGGCATCCGCCTTGTCCTCGCGGAGGAGGGTGGTTTCGGACCGGGTGGCTTCCAAGGTATCGGGTGGAAGGTAGATCCGGATGGGAAAGAAACTGGTGTCCTTGAGACTGTCTCCGAACTTCAAGGGAAGTTTCAGGAGGGTCATGGGTTCTTCAGGGATAAAGAGCATAGCACCGAGGACCGTGTTCGTCCGCATATAGGTTCCCAGGAAGGCCAACCCGGAGTTTTGATATCGATAGTAGGTATAGGCCGAGTCCTTGGTGGAGATGCTGGCCAGGTTGGCGCTTTTCAGGACCGTATCCAAGGGGGTTCCTGCCGGAGAGAGGTACCGGATCGAAAAGTCGGACGCCGCCGCCAGGCCGGAGAAGTCCCAGGTCTTCCCCGCTCCCGCCGCTCCCGGTTTCAGGGTCCCGGGATTGGCGGCCATGCCCGCCTTGAATGACAGTCCCGGCGCGGGGAGCTGCGAACCCGTCAGGGTGATTTGCGCCATCCCGGGAACGGCCAGGGAAAGGCCTATCGCCAAGACCAAGGTCAAATCCTTTTTCATCGCCGCCTCCAGTGGGAAATCATTTCGAGACGCCGGGAATGTAATCCCCGTTGCGGAGCCTGAGCCCGTTATAGGTCAGGTTGAAATTCAGGGAAGAGTCCTCGGCCGACAGAATCAATCCGAGGATTTTCCCGTTGCTCGCGGCGCTATCGAGGAAATATTCCTGCGCATGCAAGGTGCGCATGTCGGTCAGGCTAGGTCCCTCGTCCAGGTCGAGACCCGGCAGCCTGACCGGCGAACCCAGGTCCACGGGTTTGCCGTCCATGCTCGCCGAATCCAGAGTCAAGGTCATGCCCGCCAAGGTCCATTCCTCCCGGCTGTAGGTTACCGTGTCCAAGCAGATCTCGTCTGCGCGCAGGGTGTTTCCCGCCGCGAACAGGAACAGGGCTAGGAGTGGGAGAAAAGGCTTCATCTCCAACCGGCTGGGGTCAGTATTTTTCATGATTCACCTGCTGGTTGACCGTTCCCGCATAGGCTACGCGGTAATGGAGGACGAACACCTTCCCGCTGTCCGAAGCGGTCAGGGTGGCCCGGCTCGGATCCTTGGGATCCACGACTAAGGTATAGGAGGACAGCAGGCGCCGGTAATAGGCTCCGGCGGGCCGCAGGCGGGTGAGGTCCACGCTCCTGGTTTCCGGATCGGGAACCCGGCAGACGGGATCGCCGCAACCATGTCCCATCAGGACAGGCACGCAAGCGAGCATCCAGAGATATATGGCGCCTTGCTTGTTCCACGTCATGTGCAGTTCTCCCGGAGCCGAAATCCCCGCCGCCCGTTTCGCACCGGGGCGGGGAAATCAAGAGCCGCTGGCCCGTGACAAAAACTACATATGGCCTTCGACAGGCCCAAGGATTATTTGCAGGCAAAAGAGGACGTCATTACTTTGATTCCGTTCAGATTCCAGGTGATCGAAGTGCCGTCGAAGTGGACGGCAAAGGATACATTCCCGCTTTCCGGAGTGACCTGATCCCCTGGTTCCGGACACAACGTTCAGGTAGATTTTGCCTGAGAAGGAGTGTCCAGTGGAGACAGGAAAAAGACGTAAACACGACGCGAAATTCAAGGAGCGAGCTGTCCAAGCGGCGAGGACTTCTGGGAACGTGGCCGCGACAGCCCGAGAGTTGGGGTTAGGCAACAGCCTGCTCCACTCGTGGATCAACGCAGCTAAGGCGGCGGAAGCCAAAGGCAAGGGTCTTGCGCTGGCTCTTGAGGAGCGCCAGGAGATGGAACAGCTCCGTAAGCGTCTGGCGGAAGCGGAAGAGGAGCTGGAAGTCACAAAAAAAGCCATGGCGTATTTCGCGAAGGAACGGCTCAAGAAAAATACGCCTGGGTTGAGAAGATGAGAGCCAAGATGAAGGTGGAAGTGATGTGCCGCGTCTTGCGTGTCAGCCGCTCGGGCTTTTACGAGTGGCGCGAGCACAAGGCTCGTCCCATTGATGCCCAAGAGGAAGCGCTCAAGGAGGCGATGCGTCGCATCTTTCGTGCTAGCCGCATGACCTACGGGTTCCGCTCGATGCGGCGCGCCTTGGCCAAGGAAGGCTTGCCTGTGGGCAAGAAGCGCGTTCGCCGTCTGATGCGCGTGCTGGGGCTTGTGGCCATGCCGCTGAAGCCCCATCCCTATGCGGCTTTGAGGACAGCTAAGGAATCCAAGGTCTGCAAGCATCGCTTGAAACGACACTTCAAGGTTACGCGTCCCAACCGCCTCTTCACGGGCGACATCACCTACATTTGGACCCGTGAAGGCTGGGTGTACCTGGCCGTGGTGTTGGACCTGTTTTCCAGGAAGGTCGTGGGCTGGGCGCTCTCAGAGCGGCCGGACACCTCGCTCGTGATCGGGGCGATGGGAATGGCTCTTCGGAGCCGTCCCTATCGGCGTTGGCGGCTGATGTTCCACTCGGATCAAGGTTGCCAATACACCTCGGAGGCGTTCAGGGATTATTTGCGTGACAGAGGTGTACTGCACTCGATGAGCCGGCGGGGCCAGTGCTGGGACAACGCGCCGACCGAGAGTTGGTTTGGGACATTGAAGCAGGAGACGGGCCTTGGAAAGTGGCCTTTGGAGAATCTCAAAGGGGTAGAAGAGGCTATATTCGATTGGATTGAAACCTGGTATAATACGAAGCGACGGCATTCAAGCCTCGACTATTGCAGCCCGGTCGAATTTGAAAACAAAAGGGCTGCATAAAAATGTCCGGAGAAGGGGGATCAGGTCACCTTGGCCAAGGTGATGGTTTCCACTACGTTGTTGTCCGCCCACTGGGTGGGCCGTGACCATTTGCCGATGAGGTCGGAGTCGGCCCCGAATGCCATGGCCGACATCGCGAGCCCCATCAATCCCGAAATACTGAAAACATGGACTAATCCCATTATTCCCCCCTGCATTGTTTCTATGTCAAATCGCTACGATCGCGCGTCTGTCCGTCATTTTGGCGGCCGAGATAACTTAAACGATCCGAAGACGGGAACGCAAGTACTTTTTTGTTTTTCTTGTAACGACTACCAACTAACTCGCCACGGGCATGGGCACTAACTGCATTCCCGCTGCCTTGGCTTGACGCTTCAAATGGTTCATTTTCTTTTCCAATTGGCTTTTCGATAGGGTATCCAACATCGATTTGGAATACTCCGCCCCCT
>DATENA010000065.1:0-59976 GCA_035275285.1 Fibrobacteria bacterium
ATCGACGCATCGCGGAGCTGACTCCCGCCGGCTGGCTCGCCGCCCGCAACCCAATCCCCGCTCCGTAGACTCCACGCCATGGGGGGGAAGGATAACCCCCCTCTCCCAATACCCCTATACGGGGATCACCGAATGATTACCCACAACTGGCCGGTTTTGGGTGGCCGCCGGGGCTGGAAAGTGCGACCTCGATCGGTACCGGCGTGACCGTTGCGTAAGCAACGGACATGACGGGCAAAATTTGTCCGTTCGACTCGATTGTTATACGGCTTTTTTTGTGCCGTGAACTGGAGATGATTTTATGAACTTAGCCAATTCACCATTGGATACGTCCAACTCAAAAAGAGAGCGCACTAGTAGATCGATAGATACGGAGGAATCTCCCGCTTCCATTTTCGCGACTCTAGATTGGCTAGACTTTAGCTTTTCTGCAAGCTGTGTCTGTGTTAATTTTCTGGCTTTTCTTGTACTTGCCAAATTTCTGGCCAAGGCAAGCTTGAGTTCGACATATTCCATTTCAGAAGCACTGAGCCCGAGAAAATCCTTGGCATCACCGACTCTCCATCCAGCAGCTTCTAATTTTTTCTTTTTATTTGCATCCATACAGCTACCTGCATCCTTATGGTTACGAGTTAATTAAATCATCAAATCGCTTTAGCCGTCGCTTGCAGTTGGCAATAACGTCCTTGGGCGTTTTCGCTGTCTTTTTTGAAAAGACGTCCGCGATAAGAACTAAATCCGAATCAACTCGATGAATTATCCTCCAGATTTTGTCTTCATCCGTGATCCTCAACTCGTGACATCTGGCGCCTATACTCGGCATTGGTCTGGAATGTGGCAACGAGAGCTTATCCCCTTCTTGTAATCTTCGAACCAGAACGCCCGCTTCAATTCTGGCATTTTTGGAGAAAGGGGGGCGTTTTAATTTCACCATGAAGCCAAATTACCCTTTTGTCCGTATCATTCATCAAGAAGAATATATACCAATCCTGACATAATGTCAAGGTTAGAATCAGGTCATTCTCTGAATTTTTCCTTAATTATTTGAGTTTTTCGTTCGTCCGTATCGCTGGAGTAACCTGAGAGCACGGCCGGAGGGCGCTGGCCGGCACGGACAAGCCCGGAGGGGAGTGGCGCGACGCTTGCCCCGCAAGCGGCGTGACACCCGCGCGCATTCAGGTTGACTCGATTGATATGCGGCGCACCGTTGGGACCGGGAAGAGTTTACCGATACATAGTTTACCAAGGGGTGTGCCCAACATTTTCATCTAAATAAGCCGCGTGATGGGAGGGGTTTAAAGATGAATTCGAGACATTGGCAATTCGTTTCTGCAAACCCAGCAAATGTCTTCCGTTTTTCTTCTTCCATAGGATCGCCACACGTATAGACCAAATTCAGTGGACCATTATTTTTAAACCACTCTACAAGTAATTGACGCTCTGTGTCTCCTAAATCGGATTCCTTTTTATAGCAGTAGGTTGAGGATGAGTCGCCGTAATTCGATTTTTCGTCCGTGGATTTCCCCTTTGAATTTTTGGAATCCAATTTATTCTTGAATCCAAGGACGACGTATTTTGACGTACCGTTAGTTGACGTACCTAATTTCGTTATCTCGTTACCCTTATTGATGAAGGACTTGTCCTTCACCTTTTCATCTTCTGCATGAAGTTGGGCAACTGTTCCAAAAGACATCACCAATAAAAATATCGACCAAATCTTCATCCTTGGCTGCTCCTATTTAAATGCCATCCTCTTCTACGTTTAGACATACGTAAAACGCTCACCTCAACCGGCCAACACCGCTGCGTTTTTAAATTTTTAACGGAAAGCGCCGAGAAATGAAATGGATCGAACGTGAAGACCGACCATTTCTTAAACCTCTTTATTCCGTACGCATAACGCTCGAGTGAGCTGTGAGCATGGCCGGAGGGCGCCGGCCGGGACGGACGAGCCCGTAGGGTACCGGCGTGACTTTTGCCGTGGGACCGACCTCTTAGACATACCCGAGCAAAAGGCATGACGGCCACGCGCAATCAGTTCTACTTGATTGTTATGCGGCGGCGCACCATGTTTCGTGGTGCTATTCATTTCCCTTTACTCTTCAAGTAATCGAGGAGCCCGTTAATATTGACTCCCATTGCGAAGCGGGCTTTAACGCATTTTACCAAATAGTTGGCCGAAAAGTTCATGTACACAATTTTGTCTAAGACGTTTTCAATTCTTTTGAATTTCGTAACCTCATGTACGATTCTGTTTCTTTCACCGTTCAACTCGCCAATTTTGGCAAGGTCCAACTTGTAATCGGGTATGTCGCAGTCCTTTGATGGGCGACAAATTTCCATCAGGACAGATATCTTGTTCTTTAAATATTTTCCTTTTGCTTCGATCACTGCTGTGTCGATAAGTCTAGTGGTTATGGCTTCAATACCTTCATTTTGAATTTCTCCATATCCCACTTTTTTTTCGCCTATCCTCTTTTCCCAGTAAGGCCTATCCAAAGTCTTTGTAATATCGAGCATTTCGTCAGCCACACCATCAAGGTTTGAAAATGCGAATGTAAAGGATGCGCAATCGCTTATTGCCAAATGCCCGTCCAATGTCCTCTGTTTGAGTAACTCATGTGTATGAGCAAGAAAACCTTCGAATGTCGGAAATTTATCCCTTAGATCCTTTTGTGTTTTGTAGAGCAAAGCGAAGTGCTCGATTGCTTCTGGGTTCATTTCCTTATTCAAATTTTGGAAATGTTGATGGAAAGCAAGCATTGACGTAAAGCAGAAGACATGAATATTGGAACCTAGATCCACGGTTCGCAACATTGCTTTGGTTACGATCTCTTCTTCTTTTTTCATTTTATTTTTTCCGCCCGTATAACGATACTATTAACCCCTCCCCCCTCCCACAACAGCAAAATCGGCCCGTATTCGAAGTCCGTGGATTCGGGTCAACCCAATGAACGGAATCAACTTCCTGCCCCTCCTCAGGACTGCAAAATGTTCTGTGCCATAGGCTTATCTGTTTCGATGTGATTGCGGGCACGGAATTAAATGTACAGGTGCATTCTATTTATTCCAAGAAGGATGCGGAAACGAGCGGGGATTCCGGGTTTCTCCGGCATTGAAGGATTCCGGTTTTGTCGTTGAACCGAATGCAGAAGGTGGAGCATGACAAGGGAAATGGAATGGGAAGAGTTGCGGGCCCGGTATGCGGAGATGCTGATGAGAAAATAAGGTTGGCCATTTCAACCTATGACACCCGGGAACCTCTCCAATTCGATCCATGCAGCGCCATTCAGACATCCATTTTGGCTGCGGAGCAAATCATTCGAAGGAAAGGCTACGTGCTGATCGGTCAAGGAAGCAGGACGGCGGGTTTTGAGACGCAGCTTACGGTCTCTTCCTTGGAAGCCTTGGCAAAATTGGAGGAAAAGGTCAATTAACTTAGCGGCCATGCATTTAAGAGGCGGGGGACTATATAAAACGGAGATCCTTGCGCTCCGCGGGCTGCAGGCCGTTGACGAAATCCGGACCGCTCACGCGCGGCTTGCCTTCCCATTGCACTTCCACCAGCTTGAGCCAGCCTTCGCCCGTGGCCACCAGGGGAAAACGATCTTCCGAGACGCGCACCGTGCCCGCGGCGACGATGTCCACCTGCGGACCCATGCCCGCGGCCAGCCTGACCGCCTCGTAGACCGTCAGCGCTCCCGGCGGGGAAGGCGCCAGGCGGGAAGCGTGGATGCGCAGGATCCGTTCCGTGCCCGCCTGCACGGCATAGCAGACCGGATACGGGTTGAAGCCGCGGATGCGATCGTGCAGGCAGCGCGCGGACTGCGTCCAGTCCAGCCGGCCGTCTTCTTTCCGGAGCTTGGGCGCCGGAGAGCTCTTTCCATGGTCCTGCGGCTCCGGCCGCGCGCGGCCGGCTTCCAGATCGTCCAGCACCCGCATCAGCACGTCCCGGCCCATCTCCTTGAGGCGGGCGAACAGATCGGCGGAGGTCTCGTCCGGGCCGATGGGAGTCGCGGCGCGCGCCAGGATGCCGCCGTGATCGATCTCCTTGTCCAATTGGAACACGGTCACGCCCGTTTCCGCCTCCCCCGTGGCCACGGCCCATTGGATGGGCGCGGCGCCCCGGAACTTGGGCAGCAAGGACCCGTGCACGTTGACGGCCCCGAAGCGGGCCAGGGGGAACAGGGTATCGGGCAGGATACGGTAGGCCACCACCACCAGCAGATCGGCGTTCTGTTCCCGGATCAGATCGTGGAACTCCGGCGCTTTCAGGGAAACGGGTTGGGCCACGGGAAGCCCCAGCTCCAGGGCCTTTTCCTTGACGGGCGGCGGCGCCAGCTTCCGGCCGCGCCCCTTGGGCCTGTCCGGTTGGGTCACGACCAGCGCCACCTGGTGGCGGCTCGCGTACAGGGTTTCCAGGAAGGCCACGGCGAATTCGGGCGTGCCCATGAAAATGAGTTTCATGGGGTACAATCAACTTAAAATGGGGGACGAACTCAAGGCCCGGGGCCGCATCCGGCGCTCCGGCCTGGTTTGCCTTGACTTGTTTACGCTTGACTTGTATGCATATCTGATGCATATTGATGCATATGAGAACGACCTTGAACATTGACGAAGCAATCCTGAAGGAAGCCTCCGAACTCACCGGCATCACGGAGAAAACCTCCCTGGTCCGCATGGGCTTGGAGACCCTGATCGCCCAGGAAAACCGCAAACGGCTGATCGCCTTGGGAGGCACCCAAAAGGGCCTGCGCCCCATACCCCGCCGCCGTCCGTCCAAGTGACCGCGATCCCGTCATGCCGATGATCCTGTTGGATACGTCCGTTTGGATCGATCATTTCCGCCAAGGCGATCCCGGTGTCGTCTCGCTCCTGGAAAGCGGCGACGTGCTCTGCCACCCGTTCATCATAGGCGAGCTCGCCTGCAGCAACCTGGCCTCCCGGAAAGAGGTCCTGCATCGCCTGGCGTTGCTTCCCAGCGCCGCTTCCGCGCGGCATCCGGAAGTCCTCGCCTTCATCGAAGCGCATCGGCTTTCCGGACTGGGCCTCGGGTTCATCGACATGCATTTGCTGGCCGCGGCGAATCTGGATGGTTTCAGGCTTTGGACCCGGGACAAGGCCTTGCGCAAGGCGGCGGAGAAGCTGAAAGTCGCTTACTGAACGGGGCCCCAAGGTGGCGGCCATCACCACTTCGTTCACGCGGGTGGAACTGATGGACGCGGAGGCGGATTACCTGGTCGACAGCTTCGCGGAACTGGCGGAATGGCTCAAGGTTTGACGCTTGAAAGCATCATCCCTTTTTGAGGGGCCGCCACCATTTCTCGTTCGCCTTGTACCATTCCACCGTCGCGGCGATGCCGGACTCGAAATCGTGCCGGGGCTGCCAGCCCAGCTCCCCGCGGATCTTGGACGCGTCGATGGCGTAGCGCCGGTCGTGGCCCAGGCGGTCCTCCACGTATTTGATGGAGGACTCGTCCTTGCCCAGCAGGGACAGGAGTTTCCGGGCGATTTCGAGATTGGGGCGCTCGTTGTTGCCGCCGATGTTGTACGCCTCGCCGGCCTTGCCCTTTTCCAGCGCGAGCAGGATGCCGGCGCAATGATCGTCCACGTGCAGCCAGTCGCGCACGTTCATGCCGTCCCCGTAGATGGGGATCTGCTTGCCGTCCATGAGGTTGGTGACGAGCAGGGGGATCAGCTTCTCCGGGTACTGGTAGGGACCGTAATTGTTGGAGCAGCGCGTGATGAGCGCGTCCATGCCGAACGTATGGTGATAGGCCGAGACCAGCATGTCCGAACCCGCCTTGCTGGCGGAGTAGGGCGAGTTGGGCGCGAGCGGGGTGTTCTCGGTGAACAGTCCGGCGGGGCCCAGGGATCCGTAGACCTCGTCCGTGGAGACGTGCACGAAGCGGCCCACCTTGGCGGTGCGGGCCACCTCCAGCAGCACCTGGGTGCCCATCACGTTGGTCTGCACGAAGATTTCCGGCCCCAGGATGCTCCGGTCCACGTGGGACTCGGCCGCGAAATGGACCACGGCGTCCGGCTTGGCGGCGAAGATCTCGGTCATCAGGGCGCGATCGCAGATGTCGCTCTTGTAGAATCTGTAGGCGGGGTTGCCCGCCACGTCCGAAAGGCTGGCCGGGTTGCCCGCATAGGTCAGCTTGTCCACGTTCGTGACGAGCCAGCCGGGACGCGTGGCCAGTATCCGGCGGATGAAATTGGATCCGATGAAACCGCAGCCGCCGGTGACGACTAGATGCATGCGCACGCTCCCGAATTGAAGGCTACCAGGGTGTTGAAAAAGTCCCCGCGCGGCCGGCCGACGCCTGCGCGGACTTTTTCAACACCCTGCCGAGGTAATTTAGAAAAGGGCGGGCGGTTTGGGGACGCAGCCTATTTGGAGAACTCCCGCGAGACCCGGATGAGGTCCTTTTCGATGCGCAGGAAGGCCTGCACCAGATCGGGATCGAAATGCCTGCCGGATTCCCCCACGATCATCTCCCTGGCGCGCTCGTGGGGGATGGGTTCCTTGTAGCAGCGGCGCGAGAGCAGCGCATCGTACACGTCCGCCATGGCCACGATGCGGGCCGACAGGGGAATGTCCTTGCCCTTGAGCGGCTTTCCGATCCCCGGCTCCACGAACATGGCCTTGGTGGCGCCCAGCACGTTGGGATACCCCGTGCCGTCATAGCGCTGGTGGTGATGGTACGCGATTTCCTTGCTCAGCGAATAGAAAGTGCGCCATCCCAGCTTGAGCTCCAGCTCGTGGAGCAGATCGCCGCCGATGATGGTGTGCATCTTCATGATCTCGAATTCGTCCGCCGTCAGGCCGCCGCGCTTCTTGAGAACGTCGTCCCGGATGCCCACCTTGCCGATGTCGTGCAGGGGGGCGGCGATGAAGATCTCGTCGCAGTAGGTGCGCGTGATGTAATCGGAATATTCCGGGAACTTGGCCATCTCCTGGGCGAGCATGCGCGAGTAGTGGCTCATGCGGATGATGTGATCGCCCGTGTCCGGATCGCGCACCTCGGAGATCTTGGCGAAACCCAGGATGGAGACCTTCTGGATTTCGTTGCCGCGCTCCAGGCCCTCCAGGATGCGCTCATGCATGCTTTGGCTGGTCTTGCGGTAGGTCGAGGAAATCAGGGCCAGGGCCGCGTAGGGCACCACGAATTCCGGCAGCCAGGCCAGATAGTGCAGCGGGACCGAAGGGAGGAAACCCGCCGGACTCCCGTTCAGGATCAGGTGGACGCCGAAGCGGACCACGTGGAAGACCGTTCCGAAGGCCAAGGTGGGAAGCAGGGGGTTGTCGAGGACGGTTTCGAACAGGGCCAGGAAATGCGGCGCAGGGAGATGCCCGAAGGGCCGCGTGACGCGCGGCTCCACGCGTTTTTGATGGCCATGTATGTCCAATAGCGTCATGCCGCCGAGTTCCTCCTGAAAGCCCTAGCTATAGTAAGTCTCAAACTGGGGGTCCACACCGTGTTTTTCTCCCGTCGCGGGAATGCCGTCGACTCCGGAGCCGTCTCCGGTTGTATGGAAATCCGACGTCCTTAAAATCCTCGAATTCCGAAAGGGTGATTTTACTAGGTTTTGAAGCACGCGGATGATCCCCGATTCCCACAAGTTACCCCGCCTACCGGCCCCTTCGGCCCGGGAGGACGGCCGGCGGGCCCGGCTGCTGACGCGCCTGCGCGCCGCCCTGAAGCCGCCCGGCGCCGAGGAGGACCTCGGTTTCGCCCGCGTGGACCATGGGCGGGAAGCCCGCAAGGGATTTCCGGAGGTGGTTTTCGGGGAAGGGAAAACCAGGGAACAGATCGCGGAAATCTCCGTCCGCATCCTCGCGCGATCGGGCCGGCTCCTGGTCACCCGCGTTCCCGAAGAGGTCTACGGATTCCTGCGGTCCCGGATCCCCGGGCTCCGCTACCACGCCGCGGCGCGCGCCGCGTTCCATGAAGGCGCACCCCAGTTACGGTCGGCCCGGGCGCTGCGCGCCGGCCACGTGCTGGTGGTCTGCGCGGGCACCAGCGATATCCCCGTCGCGGAGGAGGCCGCCCTGACCGCGCGGATGCTGGGGTGCCGGGTGCGCGTCCTGCACGACGTGGGCGTGGCGGGCCTGCACCGCCTGCTGTCCAAGCTGCCCGCCTTGCGCCGCGCCTCCGTCATCATCGCGGTGGCGGGCATGGAGGGCGCGCTCCCCAGTGTGGTGGCGGGCCTGGTGGACAAGCCCGTGATCGGCGTGCCCACCAGCATCGGCTACGGCGCGTCCATGAAAGGCCTGGCCGCGCTCTTGGCCATTCTCAACTCCTGCGCCTCCGGACTCACGGTGGTCAACATCGACAATGGCTTCGGGGCCGGGTTCGCGGCGGCCCAGATGCTGCGCCTGGCCCAAGGCGCCTCCGCCCGGAAGGGATCCGGCGCGCTTCGCCGGGCCGGAAAATCCCCCCGGAAGCGGTAACGGCCCGGTACCGATCCTCCTGTCCGGGCCGGGTTGCGGTCGGGGCCGTCAATTTCGTAGAATAGCCATGGTTCCCACCGCCGGGCTGGATTTTCCCCCGGAATCGCAGGATTTTCCGAGATCATGGCACGGAACAGTCGCTTTTCGGCCCCCTCAGCCCCCTTCGCCCTGGGCGCCCTGGCTATCGCCCTGGGCGGCACCCCGAACCTGGCCGCCACGGAAGTATGCGGCACGTTCTCCCTGGCCACGGAATGGGCCACCAAGGATTCCCCCTACCTGGTCACCGGAGACATCTTCATCCCCTCCACCTCCCGGTTGCGCATCGGCCCGGGGGTCATCGTGCGCTTCGCCAAGCCGCGGCCGTGCCTGGCGGAACGGGAGGTTTCCGGAAAAGAGCCCCCCATCGCGCAGGTCGATTGGGCCGATTCCGCCTATACCGGCATCAAGGTGGAAGGCACCTTCTACGTCCTGGGGAGCGAAGAGCAGCCGGTGCTGTTCGAACCCGAAACGGCCAAGGCCGGCGCGGTGGGCTGGGACGGCGTCCGCCTCACCGGGCAGCAGGCCGGCGCCGCCGAGATCAGCTTCGCCGTCTTCCGCGGCGCCAACCAGGCCGTCACCGTGGACCGGGCCGGCTTCTTCATCCACCATTCCCTGTTCGAGGGCAATAACACCGGCTTGTCGGCGGGCCTGCGCGGGGACGTGGGCGTGGTGAACTGCAATTTCATCGGCAACTTCAGCGCCGGCATCGTCATCCGCAAAGGCAGTCCGCGCATCGCCAACAACATCTTCGCGGGCAACCGTTCCTACGGCATCTGGGCCGATGGCCGGCCCGCCATCCAGGCCTGGAACAACGCCTTCTGGGAGAACCGGGAAGAGGCCTGCTTCAAGTGCCCGTACGCCATCCTGGACGCCGCTTCCCGGAACGCGAACAAGGACTCCTGCGACCGGTTCGGGAACCTGGCCGCGGACCCGGTGTTCATCGGCTCGCCCAGCTTCGACGCGGCCAAGGAAGCCGACGTGCGCGGCGATACGCCGGCGCACCTGGTCAAGGACCCGAAGCTGGCGCAATTGGAAGCCGACGCGCGCGCCGAAGCAGAGAAGGCCGCCAAGGGCAAGAAGAAGAAAAAGGAATATGCGCCGGTCGGCAACGGCCCCTACCTGCTCTCCAAATATTCCAAGCTGGTCGACGCCGGACGCCCCGGGCGCGACTTCCGCGATCGCGACGGCAGCCCCAACGATATCGGCATGCACGGCGGTCCCATGGGCCGCATGGCGTCGGACCCGTTCTGATCCCCGCGTCCCCGGGCCGTGTGACGGCGGTTACGCGGAATTCCCCAAGCTCCTCCAAGCCGCTTCGAATACCTCCAGCCGTCCCCGCGGGAAACCTTGCCGCCGGCGCCGGCGCCGGATACAATGGAAGCAGCGGATCCCCATCGGCAAACCCGATGCCGGACCGGTCCGGAGGCATATGGAAATCAGCGGCTCGTCTTCATCCGTCCAGGGAATCCAGAACGCCTTCGCCACCCATGCCGCCCGCGGCAAGCGCATCGCCCAGCCGGACGGCGGCCCCCGGTTCGAAAAGGACATGGCGGAACTTCCTTCCGACGGGGACAACGTGGCCGCCAACGCCAAGGCCATCAAGACCCGGGATCAGATGCTGGGCACCTTGCTCGACATGGTCGGTTGAGACGTCGCTAATTCACTTCTTTTCTTCCCCTGCGCCGCCCTATTTCTGCAACTTTTGCGCGCAGGCATCAGGAGAGAGTCGCCTTCCTCCGGTCATAAGTTTTTCCAGCCAACTTCGCGGTTTGCTGCGGCCGCTGTGCGGCCTGGCCCGGGCCATCCGCCGCCACCCCGCCCGGGTGGAAAAAACCGCTTGACGAGTACCCCGTTTCGGGGTACATCACTGCCATTTGGCTCACAGCCACGGTTACGTGGCCTGTTGGGAGTACCAGAAGCAAGAGATCACGATCGAGGTATACTATGTCGGTAGCCACAAAGACGCGCCCTATTAAGCTGACCTTCCGTCCCGGCACGCCCAGCCGCGTGCTCACGGATGTCCGCCGCCGGTATTCCCGTTACCTTTTGGAGAAGGATTCCGAGACGGTGGATTATTTCGAGACGGACTTGGCCAAGAAGATTGCGGCCACCATGACGCCGGGGCTTTGGCTCAAGCATTCGCGGGAGGCGCACGGCTGGTCCCAAGCTTTTCTCGGTGAGAAGCTGGGCAGCGTGAAGGCGTCCCGGATCTCCGACTGGGAGAACAACCAACGCCCCATCAGCAAGACGGCCGCCAAGAAGTTTTCCGCATTGTTCCACCTCTCCGCCGAACACTTCCTCTAACTTTTACTTCCTGCGCCAACTCCTGTTTCTGCGTCTGCATGGCGAAATAGGTCTGGCCATTGGCAATAATGGGCTCGGGAGGATCGGCATTCTGCACGATGAGATAGCAGGCATAGCGGGACAGCTTGAATTCCCGCTTCGCCTCGGATCCGATCTCAACCATTCCGAGCATATCCTCGAAATGGTCCTCCGGCCTATGTCTGCTGTTCCGGCAAGCCTCCTTGGCCTTTTCATTTGCTGCAAGGTGCCTTTGACAAAGTCGGCCAAAAGTATCTGCACGGGCGGCTGGGTGAGCGTTAATTATCCTTAAATTAAGCGTTTTTTTGGCGATATTTGGCCTGATCAGCTTGGAACCTTAATCCGTTCAAGGTTGCCCGTGAAGATTCCCTTGGAGACGGTCCGGAGTGCGCCGCAAGTCGCAAAAAAAAGCGGGACCCTCGCAGATCCCGCTTTTCCCTCGTGCGGCGCCCGATCCGCGACGGATACGCGGAAACGGGAACGCGGGATGAGCAAGGAAGATCCGTGCCAAAAGAAGCTCGTTCCCTTTCAACCTCTTTTTTGGGATGATTGTGCCTGAAGGCGCCGTAAGAAGTATTTTGCAGCTGTAAAATTTTCCGGGTATTGTCGGGCAGGCTTACATTCCCTCCGCGCCCGTGGAGCAAGGATCCTATGTTCGAATTGAAATTCTCCGAGCTTTCCCCCGTGCTGGTCAAGTTCCTGGCGCGCTACGGATTCGGGGAGGGCTGCGCCATCTCCCTGGCGGGCTCGGCCGGATCGCGCCGCGTGTATTTCCGCCTCCAGGAGGGATTGCGCAACTTCATCGTGCTGGTCTCGCCTCCGGACGACGCCGACTTCGGGCGTTTCTTGCGCATCACGCAGTTCTACCGCCTGATGAACTTCCCCGTGCCCATGGTCTATTGCATCGACGATGCGGCCCACCAGGTGATCCTGGAGGACCTGGGCGATCGGCGCCTGTACGATTGCGTGAAGGCGGGCGAGCCGCCCCTGGAACTGTACCGCAAGGTGATCCATCAACTGGTGGATCTGCAGACCCGCTGCTACCAGCGGCACCAGGAATGCCCCGACATCCGGTCGCGCCTGTTCGACGAGCATGACCTGCTGTGGGAAACCGACTACTACGCGATCCAGTACCTGCAGGGCCATCGGGGCATCGCGTTCACGGCGGCGGAGAAAGAGCGCCTGGACGCCCTCTTCAGGGACCTGGCCCATCGGGTGGATCTGCAGCCGAAATCGATCATGCACCGCGACTTCCAATCCCAGAACCTGATGATCCAGTTCGACGGCAGCGTGCGCGTGATCGATTACCAGGGCAGCCGCCTGGGTTCGCTGTACTACGATCTGGCCTCCCTGCTGCTCGATCCCTACACCATGCTCGGCGATGCGGACATCGGCGAACTGCTCCGCTATTACCATGCCCAGTCCCTCAATCCCCTTTCCTTCGAGGACATGTTCCGCCAGTTCCTGCTGGCCGCCTCCCAGCGGGTGATGCAGGCCCTGGGCGCCTATTGCTTCCTCAGCCGCCACAAGGGGCTGCCGCAATTCAAGGCCTACATCGAACCGGGGGAAAAGCGCCTGGCGTGGATCCTGGATCGCCTCGATTGGCCGGACCTGAAAACCGTCCTGCCGGCGCCTTAGAGCGCCCGCCCGCGCGCTCCCGGGCGGGGCCCGGGCGTCGCCCGGCCCCCTTTTTTTTCCTACCTTGACTCCCTTTGCGTCGCTCCGGACGGAAGGGAAATCATGGCGGGATTCCTCGAGGAAAAACGGCAATGGCCGGCTTATCATTGGAAGGCTTTGCTGGCCGTCCTGGCCATCGGCTTGCTCCCCTTCCTGGAGTTCCTCACCTCCAGCGGGCAGGCCTTGTTCGCCTCCGATCAAATGGGATCGATTTCCTGGCGCTATTATTTCGATGCGCTGCGCCATGGCACCATCCCCTGGTGGAACCCCTACGGGCTGGGCGGCATGCCCACCTTCGACGCCGGCTACGGGGACGGAGCCTATCCCATCCACATCCTCTTCGGCATGTTCCTGCCCATCGCCACCTTCATCTCCTGGATGTTCATCGCGCACGTGCTCATCGCCGGGTGCACGGCGTATTTCCTGGTCAACCGCTTCTTCGGCCTCAACCGCCTTTTGTCCGCGGTGCTGGCCGTGGCCTACATGCTCAACACCAATTTTTTCTCGCATATCCACGCCGGGCATACGGGCAAGTTCTACATCATGGCCTGGTTGCCGCTGTCCCTGTATTTCCTGCTGCGCAGCCTGCGCCGGGACGCGCGCATGCGCCACTTCCTGGCCTTCGCCATTTCCATCGCCCTGCTGATGTTCATCTACCATCCGCAATTCATGTACTTCGTGCTGATGGGTTACTTCCTGGCCTGGGCCTTCAAAATGGCGCGGCTGATCCTGCGGAAGGATGCGGCCGGCGCCGCCGCTGCCGCGGCCAGGTTCTGGATCCCGATCCTCGCCGGCATCGGGATGCTTTGCTTCATGATCTATCCGCCCCAGCAATGGACCAAGCATTTCGGCATCCGCGGCAGCGGCGAAAAGACCACCTACGAGCACGCCACCTCCTGGTCCATCCATCCGGAAGAGGCCGCCTCCCTGATCGTTCCCGAGTTCACGGGGCTCAATGAGAAGTATTGGGGCCGCAATCCGTTCAAGCTGAACTCGGAATACCCGGGATTGACCGTACTGTTCCTGGGCATCCTGGGCCTGGTCTTGTTCCGGAGGGAGAAGGGGCATTGGTTCTGGCTTTGGGGCGCGGTGGGCCTGCTGGCCATCGTCTTCGGGCTGGGGGCCGACACGCCTTTGTTCCGCCTCTTCTACGCTTTCATCCCCGGCATCAAGAATTTCCGCGCGCCCAGCATGATGCTGTTCTGGCTGGCCACGGCCCTGCTCATCATGAGCGCGGATACCCTGGCGCGCCTCACCAGAGCCAAGCAGCCCATCCCGGCCGAGAAGCGCCTGGCCTGGGGCAAGCGTTTGCTGCAAGTGGGCCTGGGGCTGGCGGGATTCCTGATCCTGATCGGCCTGGCGCCGTCGTTCACCTTCAATCTCTGGAACGGGATTTTCGGGGCGGAGGGCGCGGGCAACGCGGCCAACCAGGCGGGCGCGGCTTCCGCCTTTTCCCTGGGGGCCATCAGGGGCGGCCTGCTGCTGGCCGCCTTGGTGGCGGCCACGCGCAAGTGGCTGTTCCAGAGCGTGGATCCGCTGCGCTTCGGGCTCGCCTTGCTGGCGGTCACCTGCGCGGATCTCCTCTGGGTGGACGCCAACTTCGTGCAGGTTTACGCTACCGAGCGCGTGCTGCCCCGGGACGCGGCGGTGGATTTCCTGAAAACGGATACGGCCTCGTTCCGCGTGTTCGGCCTGCCGGGCGCCTACGATCGCTCCCTGATGCAATACCACCGCATCGAAACCACCGACGGCTGGACCGATAACGAGTACCGCCTGTACCGGGAATTCCGCGGCCAGGACTACCAGATGAACCCCAACTTCATGGCCGGGCTCAAGCAGAACGCGGACGGTTCCGTTTCCGGCAGCCCGTTCCTGGACATGCTGAACGTCAAGTACCTGGCCTATAAGCTGCCCGGGGACGGCGCCCTGCATCTGGCCCCCAATAACAGCGCCTTGCCGCGCGCCTGGTTCGCGCCCGCCTGGGAGTCCGGAAAGGACAGCCTTTCGCTGGACAAGATGCGGCGGCCGGATTTCAATCCGCGCGCCTTGGTTTACGTTTCCGATTCCACCCCGCTGCCTTCCGGATTCGCCGCCTCCGCCCCCGCCGACAGCGCGGCCCCGGCGGCCTCCCTGCAACGCGTGGTGAACGGGTATAATCGCCAGGTTTATAAGGTGGAAAACGCCCGCCCCGGCGTGGCCGTGTTCTCGGAATTGTATTTCCCCCATTGGCGCGTGGACGTGGACGGCAAAGCGGCCCCGCTGCTGCGCGTGGACTACGCCTTGCGCGGCGTGGCCTTGTCCCCGGGATCGCATGAAGTGTCCATGCATTACGTTTCCCCCTGGATCGAGAAATCCCTGCTCATCTCCGCGGCCTCCCTGCTGATCCTGCTGGCGTCCGCCTTCGGCCTCAAGGGCATGGGGGCGTTCCGGACGGAAAATGGAGCGTAAGGTTTGGCTCAACGCCCTCAAGATCGCCCTGACCCTGGCGGCCGCGCTCCTGCTGGCGCGGAAGATCGATTTCCACGCCCTTGGGCCCTTGCTGCAACGCTGCCAATGGGGCTTTCTGCTCGGGTGCCTGCTGGCGCAGGTGGCCACCAGCCTGTTGGTGGCCTGGCGCTGGCGCCTGCTGTGGGACTTGCAGGGCCTGCCCTTGCGCAAATACCTGTACTTCGTCTACCTGGGCTATTTCTTCAACGCCTTCCTGCCGTCTTCGGCCACGTCGGAGGCCATCCGCGTGCTCGCCTTCGGGAAAAAATACGGGGCGGTGCAGGAAAGCATCGGCGTGAACCTGATGGCGCGGGGATTGGGCTTCATCTTGCAGATGGGATTGGCCGGCGGCAGCCTTTGGTATTACCGGGACGAATTGCGGGCCATGGGCCTGTTCCAGCGCGCTTCCCTCAACGGCTTCGCCTTGGGGCTGGCGCTGGCGGGCCTGAGCCTGGTCGCCGTGGCGGCCTACCGTTTCCGCGCGCGCTTGGGCCGGCAGAAGTGGTTGCTGGAAATGGATCGCATCCGCAAGGACAAGCCCCTTTTGGCAGGGGCGCTGGGCCTTACCGCGCTCATCCAGATCGCGTCCATCCTGGGCTTTTGGCTCCTGTTCATGAGCCTGTACCCGCAGGTGCGCCTGTGGCAAATCGTGCTCTTCCCCGCCATCATCCAGGTCATCCTGATGTTGCCCATCAGCTTCGGGGGCGTGGGCCTGCGCGAATACCTGAATCTCCTGTTCTTTTCGGACATCGCCGGCATCCCCAAGGACATCATTTTCGCCTTGAGCGTATTGGGCTATGCGCCCAACCTGTTTATGGCCCTGACCGGCTGGACCTGGATGCTGTTCCGGAGGATGCGCAGTGAGTGAAGGGAAAACCGGCATCGACATCGGCCATGCCTTCAACGAGCAACGCTACGGGGATACGGACCGCGCCGCACAGGGCATCGAAGGGGACGATCGCATCCGCCTGATGCTCGCGCTGGTGCGCGGCCTGGCCGCGCCCGGGCGCAAGATCCTGGACGTGGGCTGCACGGACGGGTTCCTGAGCCGGGCCTTCAAGGGCATGGGGCTGTACGCCATCGGCGTGGACGCCTCGGCCAGCGCGGTGGCGGTGGCCAAGACCGTATGCGATGAAGCCTACGCGGCCGAATTGGGATCCAAACCCTTGCCGCTGGCGGATTCGAGCATGGACCTGATCTGGGCCGGCGAGGTCATCGAGCATATTTTCGATACCGAATTCTTCGTGGAGGATTTGCGCCGGGTGCTCAAGCCGGGAGGCACGCTCATCCTCTCCACGCCCAACCTGGCGGCGTGGCTGAACCGCATCTCCCTGCTCCTGGGCCAACAGCCCTTCTTCACCGAAGTGGGGGTGCGCGCTTCCAACTCCGGCAATTTCCTGCGCAAGGTTTCGCAACCGGCCGGGCATATCCGCAACTTCACGCCTTCCTCCTTGCGCCATCTGATCCGGGCCTGCGGCCTGACCGTGGAAAGCCTGAAGGGCGCCAGCATCCTGTCCGGCCGGGGCATGGGGGCCTTCGATCGCCTGATCGCGCGGACGCTGCCGGGGCTGGCCTCCGATCTGGTGATCGTCTGCCGCAAATGACGCGCGCGGGGGAGGGGACGGCCATGGCGAAAACGGATTGGGAATACGTTTATCTCCGCAACCATCCCCTGCACCTGGAATTCAGCCGCGAATGCTGCGCGCACGCTTCCCCGGCCTATCCCGCCTGGATCGGCAAATCCGCCTCCCAACTCGTCCGCAACCTGGGCTCGCTGCTCTATTCGCTGGGCAAGCCCAAGCGGCGCGTGTTCCTGCTGGAAGGCCCCGGAGCCATGGCGGCGGCGCTGCTGCGGCGCGCGCCCGGCTGCCGCATCCTCATGCTCAATGCCGATCCCATCCTCATCAACCTGCACCTGGCGCGCGGGCCCAAGCGGTGGATCACCCTGTACCTGTTGTCCAAGGTGGACGCCTTCCTGTCTCCGGCCAACCTGATGCTGGAAGCCTCGCGCCGGCATTTCCCGGACAAGCTCCACCGCATCTTCCACCTGTACGTGGATCGGGATCGCTGGCGCCCCTTGCCGCCGGAAAAACGCAATGAGGATTTCCTCTACATCGGCCGCGCCGACCGCTTCAAGAACCAGGAACTGACCCTGCGGGTATTCCATGCGGTCAAGGCCCGCCACGGCCTCGACATCCGCATGAACGTGGTGGGCTATATCGCCGAGGAATACAAACCCGTATTGGCGCCGCTCCTGGACGAAAGCATCACGTTCACGGGATGGCGCAAGGCGCCGTGGGAGGACCTGCCCGCTTGCGGCTATTATTTCAACCTGGCCTTGCTGGAGCCCTCCGGCACCAATATCCTGGAAGCCCTGGCCCTGGGGCTGGCGCCCATCGTCTCCATCGGCTGCGGCTACGCCAACGACGTGGTGGCCCGCATCGATCCCAAGCTGATCGTGCCTTTTGAGGAGGAGAAGGTGATCGAAGCGTGGGAATACCTGCGCGGCCTGGATCCGGAAGCGCGCGAAGCCTTGCGGCGGAAATGCCTGGAGGAGGCGGCGCGGTGGACCCGGGAGCGGGCGCTCGGCACCTTCCGGGACATCTGCGCGGAGTGCGCGGCGGGCGCTTGAGAGAATCCGCCCCGGCGCGGATCAGGGCTTGCGGAAATAGCTGCTGGCGAAATCGATCGGGATCAGGCGCACCTTGAGATTGCGCTTGGCGATGAAATCGTCCACGGCCTTGCGGCAGCCTTCCCAGAACTGGTAATCGTCGATGACGATGTAGCCTCCGGAAACCACCTGATCGTACAGGCCTTCCAGGCAGACCATGATGGAGTCGTACCAATCCCCGTCCAGGCGGATGATGGCGATGGGCCCCACGGACGGTCCGGAACCCGGCACCGTGTCCTGGAACCAGCCCTTGCGGAACTCCACGTTCTTTTCGTCGATATGCAGGCGGTCGAAGAAAAGCTCTTTCACCACGTCCAGCGGCGCCACGCATTGATCGATGGCCTTGAGGGCGCCGGTGGTGCGGCCGCCGGAATATTCCACCGCCTCCACGCCGTCCTCGGCGGTGGGTTCGGGCAGGCCTTCGAAGGAATCGAACAGGATGATTTTCCGGTTGGAGGCATAATCGCGCGCCACCGTGGCCATCAGGCCGATGCAGCCGCCTTTCCACACGCCGCATTCCACGAAGGCGCCGGGGATGTTTTTTTCATGCACCTGCACCGCCAGGTCGTAGACGTTGGCCAGGCGCTTGTAGCCCGACATGCTGTAGGGATAGACCTCGCGGATGCGGCCGGTTTTCTTGAAACGGAAATAATCGGTGGGGGGCACGGCAATGGCCACTTGCCACCAGGCGTATAACCGGCGCAGGATCCAGAAACGCCGGAAAAACTCCCGAATCGGTCTTTTCTTCATGGCGTCGAAAACTACAAAAAGGCCCTGAAACTGGCACTTCAGGGCCGGATCAGCCCTTGTTTAACCCTTTTCCGCAAGGTCTTGGCATGGCCGAAAAGCTTGCTCAGGGAGTAGCCCAGGAAGAGGTCTTCGCCATGGTCCAGGCGGATGCCGTTGCCGCTTTCCCGGAAGCGCATCTCCCGCACGGACCGGCTCCAATGCGTGCCGATGGCGACGATGCGCAGGGCCACCTGCATGTCCGAGCGGGCCAGGTATTCGAACTCCAGGTTGCGCGCGGCCGCGAATTCGAAGAAGGCGCGGGCCTCGTGCTTTTGCCACCCGGAATAGCCGTACATCTCGTCGAAGACGATGACGGTGCCGGGGCCGATGCGGTTGCCCAGGGATTGGAAGACCAGGCGGGTGGAATTGTAGAGATCGCAGTCGATATGGACGAATCCCACGCGGGGCCCCAGGGTTTCCACCACGGCGGGCCGGGTGAGCGAGTCCTGGTACAGCCCTTTCACGATGCGCACGTCGTCCCGGTTGGGGGCGTAGACGGAGGTTTTCCATTGCCCCTTGGGGGAGCTGGTCCAGGCCTCCGGGATGCCTTCGAAGCTGTCGAAGCCGAAGAGCAGGTTCTCCTCGGGCTTGTTGAGCGCGAACCAATCCAGGGATTCGCCTTCGCCCACGCCGAACTCGCACCAGGGAAGCTTGGGATCGGCGATGAAGGACAGGGCGTATTTCCACAACTCCTTGCGGCGCAGATGCGTGCCGCAGCAGGGGCCGGGCACGTTGCCGTCCTTGAATTGGGGGATGCGCTTGGCCGGGAAGAAATCGCGGTAATGAGGCGAAGGGAAGGAGTCTTCGCGCAAGGAGCGCAGCACGCGCTTGATCCGCATCAAGGGCCCCTTGCCCCCCATGGCTTTTTCCGGAGGGGGCGTTCCGAATCCCGTGGCGATGCCTTGGGTATTGGAGATCCAGGGTTGGGCCGCATACTTGATCCCGTAAGCGGATCCCTTGGACTCCAGCTTGGCCACCAATCCGGTTTCGGTTTTGCCCAACAGCAGCAAGCCCGCGCGTTCCTGGCGGGCGAATTCGATCAGCGCGTAGGCGGCACCATGCTCCCAGCCGCGCCAACCGAACAGGCCTTCGAAAACCAGGATGCTTCCGGGCTTGAGCCTTTGCCCCAGATGATCCAACAGCCGCTTTACGGTCCCGTAGTCCTGGGATTGCAGGATCAGCAACCCGATGTCGCCGCGCAAGGCCGCTTGCAGCCTTCCGCCCAAAATGGCTTCCGTCACGTCCCCGCGCAGGAAATGCACCGCTTGCGAATCCGGATAGGCTTCCCCGCCCGTGCGCAGGTGTATGAAGTTGGCTTCCGGCCGGCGCCGCGCCGCGAACCATTCCGGGGCGCTGTCCGCGGCCTGGTTGGCATGCACGTACACCCAATCGGCAAGCGCCGGATCCCATCCCGTGATCGCCTGCTTCCACAATTCCTTGATGCGGTATTGGGGAGCGCATTGCCCGCCATGGGGGCCGGGTCCCCAAATGCCCGGGATGCGATCCGGATCCATCTCTTTGGCGACTTCGAAAGCGGCCGGCTTGCGGGCCAAGGCCAGGGTGGGGATATGGTCGTTGCCGGCGGCGGAAAAAACCAGGTTGAGGAACAGCCTGCGCCTGGGAGAGAGGTTGGCCTGGGAGTGATGCGCGGTCAGCGCCGAGAACAGGATCACGGTCCCCTTGCGGGCCTCGATGGGGATCACCTTTCCCGCTTCCGGGCCCTGATCCCATTGGATGGGGAAATTGAGCCTATCCTTGCGGTTGCGGTGGCTTTGCAGGCCCGCGGCATGGCTTTGCGGCACCACTTCCAGGCATCCGTTCTCCCGCGTGGTATCGTCCAGGTAGATCCCGAAGTTCAGTTGCAGCGGGGCCTTGGATAGGCGCTTCCAATAGTCGAAGTCCTGATGCCAGGGCACCTCGGCGCCGCCATCGGCCTTCTTGAAAACCAGCTTGGCCTGGAACAGATCGATATCCGGGCCCAGGATGGAGGCCGCCGCTTCCAGCACTTGCGGGGACTTCACCAGCGCGGAAAGAGTCCGGCTCAGGTTTTCCGAATGCAAGGCTTGCAGGACATAATGCTTGCCCGCCCGTTCGTCCGCGGCGAAACTGAAATGGGCGCGGTTGGCGTTGAACACGGCCGGATCCGCCATGCTTCGCTCCACTTCGGCGACCAGGGTTTCGATGAGGGCGGCGGGGAAGAAATCCGGCAGCACCAGGTAACCCTGATCGAAATAGGCGGATACTTTTTCCGGGGGCAATGGCATGGCGATTTCCGGTGGAATAATAGCAAATTCGGATCCGGAAGGCGCTGCCGCCCCGCTTCATATGGCCTGGATCCGCATCTCCGTTTGCCCACGGGAAACCCCATGCGGCTTACTTATGGGTATCGAGAACCGCGTTCCGGAATTCGTGGCAATACTGGTAACGCGGATCACCGATGTCTTGGCCATATCGTGAATCCCAAGCTCCCGTCCAACCAGGCCTTTTCCCGGGCGGCGATGCCCTCCCAGGTGAAGCGCGCGGCCCATTCCCGGGCATTCATCCCCAGGCGCCGGCGCAAGGCTCCGTCCTGGATCAAATCGCCCAGGGCGGCTTCCAAGGCCGCTCGATCCTCCACGGGAACCATGATCCCCGAATAGCCTTCCTTGATGCTGTCCAGGAACCCGTCGGCGCGGGTCACCAGGGCCGGCTTCCCGGACGCGTTCGCCTCCAGCGCCGCGATGCCCCAGCCTTCGAACCGGGAGGGGCTGCAGAAGAAAAGGCAGGTGCGCAGCAGCTCCCGTTTCGCCTCTTCGGTGACGTTGGGCCTCAGGTCGACGGGAACGGAAGCGTCTTTCGGCAGCAGCTTTTCCACCGCCGCGAGGGCTTGCGGGGACGCCGCCCCGGCCAGGATCAGGCGGGTCTTGCCGCGCCGTTCCGCAGCCAGGCCCGCGAAGGCCGCGACCAGCAGGTCCAGCCCTTTCATGTAGATGTCGAAGCGCCCCAGGAACAGGATGAAGGGCGGATCCGCTTCCCCGGGGACGGCTTGCAACAGGCCCGGGTCGAAGCCGTTCTGCGATTGCAGGACGTCCAGGCGGGGGTTCATGGCCCGGGCGCACGCGGCCACCTTGCCGTTGGACACGATGAGGCGGCGCGCGAACCGGAACAGCAGCCACTCGCACAACCATGCGGCCGCGCCCATCAGGGAATATTTTTCCCGGGAATGGCCGCCCGCGTAATGGTGGGCCACCAGGAAGAAGCGGCCGGGACGGAGCAATCCCGCCAGCAGGGGGGCGTAGGCGGAAACGCTGTTGCCGATGGCGTCGGCGCGATCGAACAGCACCCTCAGGTTGGCGAAAAGCGTGAAGCTGAGACGGGAGACCAGATAGGATCGGCCGAAGCCGAGCTTGCGGAAGGGGACGCCGTCGCGGGTCCCGTTCCGGAAACCGGGATACGATCCGGTGTAGACCGTCATCCCGGCCCAGGCCTCTTTTTGCCGCCGCAGGATTTCGAAATCGCGCAGGGCGCCGCCGCCGGAAAGCCAGGGGTTCTTCAGGCTGTCGTAGGAGTAGTAGGAAAGTCTTTTCGCGCCACGGCCCATACAGCAGCCAAGGTACAAAAAGGCCCTCCCAGGCTCAAAAGCCCCGCCCCGCGCAGCCGGCCAGGTTTTACCGAGGGCTCCAGTGCAGCCCTCACGGAGAAGAGACCTCGATACGAGCGGGAATTGTGCTTAACACCCTCTAAGACTTGATCTCCCACCGGAAATCGCTCCCGATGATCCGGTTCATCGTATGGGGGGATATCGGCGTCGCGGACTTCTCGTAAATGAGGACGTCCCGCAACGCTTCGGGCAACCCTTGCACGTTCGCCTCGTTCGACACGAACGGCCGCGACTCGCGGAGGTCCGGCGCGTAGCCATAACTATAATTCCTGGTCAACTCCATGTAGAACCGGGCCGCTTCCCACAATCCCTGGGGCGTGCCGAAATCGAACCAGGCTGCGTCGTGGCTGTAATTGGCCACCCCTATGGAGTGGCCCGCCCGCAAGGCCGCGGTCCAATAGGGCTTGATGTCCTCGCAACCGGGCTTCACGAAGTCCAGGAAGGCCTTCTCGTAAATGGCGATACCGGCGAAGGTGAGCCGCGCCATTTCGCCGCCGGCGGGGAGGGGAGCCTCCTCCGGGGGCACCGGAGCGCCTTGCCCTGCCGCTGCCGCAATGGGAGCGGGCACACCGCCGAATCCTTCGAAGCCATGCACGCCCAGCAGCCGGCCCTTCACGTCCACGCTCAGGGTGTTGTGGGTGGGACGGAAAATCCCCGCCAGGGTGCCTATGTTCCCGGAGGCGCGGTGCCGCGCCATCAGGTCCTTCAAATCGAGGGTGTGGATGAGATCCCCGTTGTGCACCAGGAACCGGTCCGTCGTCTCCAGGATGTGGCGGGCGTTGTGCAGGCATCCGCCCGTGCCCAGGATCTCCGGTTCGTAGAGGATGCTCATGCCCAGGCGCCGGGCCGGCTTCTCCATCTCCGCGTAGAGATGGTGGGTGTTGCAGAGGATGCGGTTGGGGAACAGGGGCCGGCACAGCCGGAAATTGATTTCCAGGGCCGTGCGCCCCTGGAAAGGGATGGCGGGCTTGGGCACGCGGTCCGTGAGGGGGCGCAGGCGCTTGCCGTAGCCGGCGCACAGGAAGAACGCGGACAGGGTATCGGACATGTTACCGGGGATCGGGGAAGGCGCCCGCCGCGGGCCCGCCGATCAGGATTTCGATCGGCAGTTTCTCGTGCTCGTATTCGTACGGGGGCGGCTTCCATCGGAACTGCCCGGGATAGTCCCGGCGCACCAGATTGATCATCTCCACCGCGCTGCGGTAGGGCAGGAACGCATTGCGATCGGTCACGTGGAACTGGGCGCCGCCGCAGAGCTGGCCCTGGAACTTGTGGAAGGTGGGCTGGAAATAGGCCTCGCGGAAAAACACTCCCGGCAAGCCGAGCCTGTTGAGCTTGGCGGTGAAATCGCGCGCGTCCGTGATGTAGCCCGCGCCGAACAATTCGAACGGCTTGGTGGTGCCGCGCCCCTCGGACATGTTGGTGGCCTCCAGCAGGCACATGCCCGGGTAGACCACGGCCGTGTCCACGGTGGGCATGTTGGGGGAGGGGAGGACCCAGGGAAGCCCCGTGTCCTCGAAATACAGGGCCGGGTCCCAGCCTTCCATGTCCAGCACCGTCAGGGCGCATCGGGGAAAGGCCTCCGCCCGGAATTGCCGGGCCAATTGGCCAATGGTCTTGCCGTGGCGCACGGGAATGGGATGCAGGCCCACGAAGGAACGGTATTCCGGGTCCAGAATCGGCCCTTCCACGGTCACGCCGTCGATGGGATTGGGCCGTTCCAGCACCACCACGTGCTTGCCGGCCTTTTCGGCCGCCTTCATGCACAGATACAGGGTCCAAATGAAGGTATAATACCGGGCCCCCACGTCCTGCATGTCGATGAGCACCACGTCCAGGTCCGCCAACATGTCCGCCGTCGGCTCCCGGTGCTCGCCGTACAGGCTGTACACGGGGATGCCCCATTGCGGGTGCTTATAGCCCTCCCATTCGATCATATTGTCCTGGGTCTGGCCCAGATAGCCGTGCTGCGGCCCGAACAGGGCCTGGAGCCGGAACAGATCGCCGTCATGGGATTTCAGCACGTCGCTGGAATGGACCAGGGAGGCCGAAACCGAAGCGGGATGCAGAACGGCGCCGATGCGGGCGTGTTTTAGATCGCGCGGCCAGATTTTCGCCAAGCGATCGATGGGAAGGGAGACCTGATTTTTTCTATTTTTCATCTTGTCCAAGGAGGTCCGGCGGGTGCTTGTTTCTGCATGACGAATGCATAAATAAAGTAAATCGGCGGACCGAGCGGGACGGAAAAAAAACAATCAACGCAGTGCCTCCGGGACTCACCCTCCCGGGGAGAATCGAGGAAAAACATGGGATCTCTGAACAAAGCCACCCTGATCGGAAACCTGGGGAAGGATCCGGAAGTCCGGGCCATCCCCTCCGGCGCCAAGGTCGCCAACTTCTCCATCGCCACCACCGAAAGCTATACCGATAAGAACGGCCAGAAGGTCGACAAGACCGAATGGCACAATATCGTGATGTGGCGCGGCCTGGCCGAGGTGGCGGAGAAGTATTTGCGCAAGGGCTCGCAAGTCTACATCGAGGGGCGCCTCCAGACCCGTTCCTGGGACGACCAGAACGGACAGAAGCGCTACACCACGGAAATCGTGGCGGACAACATGGTCATGCTGGGTCGCCCGAGCGGCGGCGGGCCGCGCGAGGGCGGAGACAACTTCTCCCAGCGCGAGCAGCCGGCCATGCCTTCCCGCTCGTCGGGCGGCGGCTCCGGCTATGGCCAGGGCGGCGGGGGAGGCGGCTCCGGCGCGCCCTCGTCCATGCCTCCCCAGGCGGAGGACGATCTGCCTTTCTAAAGGTGCCCAGGGGTGGTTCGCCGCCCCTTCTTTTTTGGACCTCCCTCTCCCTATTTGAAATAGACCGCCAGCGCCCCTTGCAGCCGCAACGAGGAATCCTTTTCCCCGCCCTCGACCGAGCGCAGCGCCCGTCACCGGGCCTTGGTGTCCGCGCCCGCGGTTTCCGCGGCCGTACCTGACGGATCCGCCTCGGCTTTCTTCCCCGCCACCCAGATCTTCTCCTTCACCCAATGAGGCACCAGCCTCACGAAGAACCCCACCCGCCGCCGCCAGGCCAGCAGCCGGTCCGGGCCCCAGGGGAAGTGATCGCGCAGGACCTCGTCCGGCACGCGATTGCAGGCATAATCCAGCATCAGGATCAGGATCATCGCATCGTCCAACTGTCCCAGCACGGGGATGAAATCCGGGATGATGTCGACGGGGGACAGGATCAGGGCCAGCATGCCCGCAAGCACCGCCTTGTCCCGGGCAGGGATGCGCGCGTCCGTGGACAGGGCGGCGGCGAAGGCGAGGCTTTTGCGAAAGAATCCGGGCATGGGCGTTCCGGGCCGGCATGGCCCGCTCCTGGCCATAACATACTCGTTTCCGGTTCTGGAGGGTGATAAACCGCCTTCCGTGACTTTCCCTCCGCCATGCGGTTATGGTAGAATCAGGGGCATGACGGACGGGGATTGGAAGGCCGAGGATCCGGACGGCGCGGGCGCTCCGCCGCTGCTGTCCATCATCCTTCCCTGCTATAACGAAGAAAAGAACATCGAACCCGTCCACCGCGCCCTGGCGGCGGCTTGCGCCGGCATCCGCACGGAAATGATTTTCGTGGACGACGGCAGCTCGGACCGCACCGGAGAGGAAGTGGACCGCCTCGCCGCCCGGGATCCGGGCGTGCGCCTGCTGCGCTTCATCGGCAACGCCGGACACCAGAACGCATTGCGCGCCGGCTACCGGGCGGCTCGCGGCCGTTGGATCGCGACCATGGACGCGGATCTGCAGCATCCCGCCGAAGCCGTCCCCGCCATGCTCGCCAAGGCCCGCGAAGGGTTCGACGTGGTGCAGATGGTGCGGAGCGGATCCCAGGCGGGCTTCTTCAAGGACCTTTCCTCGCGGGCCTTCTACAAGGTCTTCAACTCCCTTTCCGAAGTGCCCATCCCCGAGCATGCCTCGGATTTCCGCCTCGTCAGCCGGTATGCCTGCGACGTGCTCAACTCCCTGCCGGAGCGCAACCTCATCGTACGCGCCATCCTGCCCTATCTGGGCTTCAGGACGGCATCGCTCCCGTTCCAGGTCGCCGATCGCCTGCACGGCCGGGCGGGATTCAGCTTCAGGAAGTCCCTGGACATGGGCTCGCAGGCCTTGTTCAACTTCAGCGCGGTGCCCTTGAAGCTGGCCATGCGCGTGGGACTGCTCATCTCCGCCCTGGCTTTCCTGTACGGCCTCTACAACGTGGCCGCGAAGTTCCTCTCCCATCGCAACGTGCCCGGCTATACCGATCTCATCGCCTCCACTCTTTTCCTGGGCGGCCTCATCCTGGTCTACCTGGGGATACTCGGACGCTACATCCTGGTCATCCTGGACCATCTCAAGCGCAGGCCGGAATACCTGCTGGCGGAAGAAGCTCCCCGCGCCCAATCGGGTCCCTCCAAGGGAGACATCCGGGCGCGTCCCGAGGGACGCAGGGCTTAACCTTCACCAGAACCTAAGCTTCACCAGGGCTTAACCCCCGCCAGAGCCCGGGCTTCCGTCACTGGGACGGCCAACTGCCGTCGGGCAACCCCGTGGGATGGCCCCGCTCTTCGATTTCGTCGAGCATGTCCCGGCGCGAGTCCAGGCGTTCCTTCATGTGTTTGGCCGGATATTCCTCCGGATGCATCGGGGTGACGTCTTCCAGGGTCGGATAATCCTTGCGGTTGCGATCCTTTTTCATCTTCCCTCCTTTGATCCAAGCGGTCCAATTCGACATGTGATCCTCCTTCTGCAGCGGATCCTGTCCGCCCGGGTTCCACCCTCCGCGCTTTCCCGCCGCGGCCCTCACGAGTCCACGGCATGGCGCGTCGGCCCGGCAATTGCGTAAAATGAGGCCATGATCTACGTCTACGTCCTGGCGGCCTTCCTGGGCCTCCTTCCCGTATTGCCCATCCTCATCAAGGGCAGTCCGGTCCTCAACAACGACATGCTGGTGGCCTATTTCTGCTACTTCTGGGATTTCCACCGCAATTGGTCCTGGAGCCATCCGTTGGTGTTCTGGAGCTCCAGCTATCAATGCGGCATGCCCATGCATGCGTACTGGCAATCGGGTTTCCTGTATCCCATTACTTGGCTTCTCTTCGGCCCCCTTTCCCCTCATTATGGAATCTACTTTTTTTACGCCCTCCATTTTTTCCTGGGAATTTCCGGTTTTCTGCGGCTGGGCCCCAGACTGGGCCTGGGCCGCGCGGCGTCCCTGTGGGCGGGCATCTGCTTCGCCCTGTGCGGAACCATGCTGGCCCGTTACGAGCACGCTACCTTCCTGGCCGGATGGGCCTGGATGCCCCTGGTGCTCTCCGCCTTCCTGGCCCTGCGCGACGATCCGCGCCCCAAGGCGCTGTTCTGGTATGCGGGCGCCGTGGCCTTGCAGGCCTTGGGCGGGCATCCCCAGGCCTCCCTCGCCACCGCCTTCCTGATCGCGGCCTTTACAGTAACATACCTGTTACGCAAGCCCGGGCGCCGCGCGGCCTGGGTCCTGGGCGGGCATCTGCTGACCGCGGTCTATTGCGCGCCCATGCTCGTCCCTTTCCTGCAACTCGTCGATCAGACCGACCGGTTCGACGGCGTGGCCTGGGAGGGCGGCAAGGCCGCCGAAACGGCGGGCGCCGAAACGGCGGGCGCCGAAACGGCGGGTGCCGAAGCGGTGGGCGTCGAGGCGGCGGCGGCGGAGAAGCTGGAAACCGGCGTGTTCGGTTTCGAGAAGTTCGCCACCGGCGGCCTGCGGCCGCTACATCTGCTTTCCCTTATCGCGCCCCATGCCCTGGGGAGCCCCGCCAACGCGTCCTGGTGGGGCGGAGAAGCATGGGGAGAGGTGTTCGTCTACCTGGGCGGCCTGGGCCTGTTCTTCTGCTTCTTCGCTTCCCCCAAAAGGGCCAGGCGGGATCTGCGCCTGCTTCTGATCCTCGGCCTGGCGGGCCTATGGCTTTCCTTCGGAGCGCATCTGGGCGCCAGCCAGATCCTCTACCACGTTCCCGTCCTCAACAACTTCCGCCGGCCCGCGCGTTTCCTGATCCTGTTCGCCTTCGCCTTGGCGGCCTTGTCCGCCCATGGGTTGCAACGCTGGCTGGGGCACCCCCGCGGCGGGCGCTGGGCGGGTCGGTTCGCGGCCGGGGCGCTGGCCCTGGCCGGCGGCGCCACGGCCTTGCGGTTCCTGCCCGATGCGATGCAGGGCCTGCTCGTCCTGATCGAGACCGTGAAGGAACTGGATCCTGCCAAGGACTATGCGCGGAAGTTGTCCGCGCTGTTGGACCTGGGGGCCGGAGACCTGGCCTTCCTGGCCTTGTCCGGGATTGCGGTCCGGCATTACGCGGTCCGTCATCGCGCGGTGGCGCGCGCCTCCGGAAGCCGGGCCGCCCGCCTCGCCTTGCATCGCACCGGCCTGGGGTTCTTGTTCCTGGTCCTGGCGGCCGATCTGATCCGGGTGCATTGGGATCATTTCTATCTCTTTCCCGCCGACTATTACCGGCGGCCCCCGGAATCGGTCCGGGTCCTGGACCGGGCCACCGCTCCGTTCTGGCGCGTCTCGCATTACCTGGAATACCCCGGCCTGGAAATGTGGGAAATGCACAACGATCCCGTCGCGCATTTCGATCTCCTGGAGCGGGAGAAGACGGCCTTGAGCTGCGGCATCCACGCCGTGTTCGGATACCGGCACGTTACCGCCCACCTCCCCTTGCTGTGGAAATGGGATCCGGCCCTGACGCCCGCCGGGAAATCCGCCCGGTACCTGTTTTCCAATCGCGCCCTCACGGCGCACAAATCGGATTCCCTCGCTCCCATCGGCCGGTTCGGATCGGTGAACGTCTATGAGCTGACCGGTTGGCGGCCCCGCATCCAGACCGCATCCAACCTGCGGAACGGAACCCGCTCCGGCGTGGATAAGACCCTTTGCCCAAAAGGGTTTTTCGGATACGCGGAAGTATGCGTGCGGGAGGAACGCGACGGGGATTTCCGGATCCTGTCCGCCTTCCTTCCCGGAGACACCTTGATTGTCCGGGAGCGGTTCAGCCCGGAATGGAAATACCGTTTGGACGGCGGATCCTGGCAAAGGCCCCTGGAAACCCCCGATCATTTCATCGCCATGCCGTTATGGAATAAGGTCGCGACGGTGGACCTCACCTATTCTCCCCGGTATTTCTACGGTTTGGCCGGATTCGGTCTGGCGCTGACCGCGGCCTTGGCAGGCTTCTTCCGTTTCCGGAAAAAGCCTTCAAGAGGGTGAAGGACTATTTTCTCGATTCTTTCTTATGCCCTTCATGGCTGTCCACTTCGGCCTTGGCCGCGGAATCCTTTTTAGCGATAGCGGCATCCTTGGCCGGAGCACCGGCATCGGGGACTTTCACGGAATCCGTGGCCGCCCGGCCGGCAGGAGTATTGGACGTGGCTTCGACCGCCGGAGCGGCCGTCGAGTCCGCCGGTTTGGCCTGGGAAGCGGTGTCCGCTGCATTCTGCTTGGTCACATTGACCTGGATTTGCTGATACACCGGCGGATCATAGGGGACATGGTCGCCTTTGGCGAATTGCAGGATCAACGTATGCTGGCCGACGGGCAAATCCAACGTTGTGCTCGTCTGGCCGTCTCCGTAATGGATATGTTTGACGTCTTTTGGCATGGGTTCCGCCGGGGAAGCCAAAGGAGCATCCACGATAATGTGGAAATGGCCATGACCTTCCGTAACTCCCAGGGTGGCGGGTTCCACAATCAGGTTTTCCGCCTTCATATCCACCTTAAAGGGGCTTTCCACGTTGGAACCATCTTCCAAATTGCCGAAATAGACCCTTTTATTGCTTCCTCCGCCGCAAGCGGCCAGAAAAATGGCCGTTCCGATGAATAAAAAGCATTTCCAACCTGTGATTCCATTTGCCTGCATAAACTCTTCCTTTTCTAGGGTCTTGGTGTTTGAGTTTTCACAGCCAAATTAAAATTCTGAAAGGGGGTTCCAAAGAATACCGAATGGTTTCAGGTATAATTCATGGGAACTGTTTTTTTCAACAAAGTATGGGCTTATTGTTGATATCCATTTCCGCTACCTGGTTTTTCAACAAATACCCACAGGAAACTGTTTAAAACCCGGCAACCCAATCCCGAAATTCGAACATCTTGTGGATACATGTTCAAAAGCATCCTTCCCCATCAATCCACAACTCTCCTTAGGGAGAAGTGGCCCCTGTTCCCCATTATCTCCACTTTTCCCCATTTATTATAAATCCAAGGGGAATAAGTACTTAGATGGGGAAAACCAGGTTATCCCCGGCTGTTCACGCTTCTATTCCTAATCCTGTATATATCTAAAACAAGAATGAATAGGAAAAGAAACATGTTGAAAGGGAATGCGCCCAGGGAACCTCTGCGTGCCGGAAAAGGGCGCCGGCATTCTCTCTGACCGTTGTATCGCCTCCTCCCGGGTCCTGGAGACCTTGGGGTGGGGACATTGCTCTACCAACCCGTTCGAATCGCTTTAAGCGGCACCGGAGAGGTTCTCTTCGATCCTGAATATCCTGGAAGCGGATTTTTTTTTATCCACATTTCCGCCTTGCCGGAAATGTTCTCCCGGGGTTCTTCATCATCTCCCCACGGCTATCCAGGAGTTGTTCCAGGGGGACTGGGGGCTGATCCGGGTTCGCTTTTTTTGGGGCGATGATTCCGGAACGTCATTCCAGGCAGAGATGGGAGGAGAGAGGTTTGCTCCTGGAAGCATGCTTCATCTTGCTGAGCGCTTTTTCCTTGATCTGCCGGACACGTTCCCGCGTGATGTTGAGGCGGTTCCCGATGTCTTCCAGGGAATGGGGGATTTCCGGTTCGATGCCGAAGTACATCTTGAGCACGGCCTCTTCCTTGGGCCGCAGGGACTGCAGCGCATTGGACACGTCTTGCGCCAATTGCGTGCGTTCCATGAACCGTTCCGGACCGTTTTCATGATCGGTAGGCAGGATGTCGAGGAGCCCCGTTTCTTCATCGCGGGACATGGGCGCGTCCAGGGAAATGGGCGTATACCCCATCTCCACGCTGGTCTCGATGGAGCTGACTTCCATTTCCAAGGCGCTGGAAATTTCCTGCGGGGTGGCGGGCCTTCCCAGCTTCTGTTCCAGCCTGCCGGCGGCCTTGTGGATGCGGCTCAACTTGCCGATACGGCTGGTGGGCAATTTGATCAGTCGGGCTTGTTCGGACAATGCCTGCAAGATGGATTGGCGCACCCACCATACGGCGTAAGAGATGAACTTGAACTGGCGGGTTTCATCGAAGCGCTTGGCGGCGCGGATCAATCCCAGATTGCCTTCGTTGATGAGATCGCTCAAGGGCAATCCCTGGTTCTGGTAATTGCGGCAGACGGACACTACGAATTTCAGGTTGGCCTTGATCAATTGATTCAAGGCTTCCCGGTCCTCATTGCGGATGCGCCTGGCCAGGGAAGCTTCCTGATCCGGTGAAAGGGGTTTCGTCTTCCCGATCTCTTTGTAGTAGAGGGAAAGGTATTCGTCCTTGGGGGTGGACTTGTCGTTTGCGGGATTGGATGCGGATGATAGTGTTTTCATATCCGATTAGATAATCAAAAAACGGGCCATGTTACATGAATCTGGACGCCGTCATGGAGTTGAAACGGAAAATGTCGTTTGCGGGCCCCGCATGGGATGCGGGGATTCTCGGCTACGCTTTTTTGAGAAGCTGATCCAAGAGGTTTTGCGGCGTGAGGCCTTCCGCTTCCGCCTGGAAATTCAGCAACATCCTATGATTCAGCGCGGATTTGAAGATGGAGCGGAGGTCTTCTTCCACCGGAGTCGGGCGCCCGTGCATCAAAGCTCTGGCTTTGGCGGCCAGAACCAGGAATTGGATCGCCCGCGGTCCGGCTCCCCACTTGACATATTTAAGCACTTCTTTGTTCGGATTGTCAGGTGTGGGGCGAGTGGCACGTACCAATTTCACCGCCAATTCGAAGACATGATCCGGCACGGTCATTTCCATGACCATTTCCTGCAATTCCAGGATTTGCGCCCTGTCCAATACGGGCTGGATCCTTTCCTTCATCTTTCCCGTATGCTTTTTGATGATCGCCAGTTCCTGCTCATACGTGGGATAGTCCAATTGCAAGGCGAATAGAAAGCGATCCAATTGGGCTTCGGGAAGCGGATAGGTGCCTTCCTGTTCGATGGGATTCTGGGTGGCCAGCACCATGAACGGCTCTTCCAGCTTTTCCGTGCGTCCGAATACGGTGACGATTTTCTCTTGCATGGCCTGCAGCAATGCCGCCTGGGTCTTGGGCGGCGTGCGGTTGATCTCGTCCGCGAGCAGGATCTGGGTGAATATGGGACCGTGGATGAACACCAGCTCCCGCGTTCCCGAGGATTTGTTCTCCTGCAGGATCTCCGTGCCCAGGATATCCGAAGGCATCAGATCGGGAGTGAACTGGATGCGGTTGGACTTGAGATTGAGGGCCTGGCCGAAGCTGTTGACCATGGTGGTCTTGGCCATGCCGGGCACGCCGATGAGGAGGACATGCCCGCGGCAAAGAAGGGCTATGAGGATTTTTTCCAGGACCTCGTCCTGGCCGACGATGACCTTGGAAACTTCTTTCTGGAACCGCTGGAGGATGCCGGGGATGTCCTGGAGCGCTATCGGCATGAAATCATCCTCTTTTCAGCGAGCTTGATATCCGGTGAGCAAGTCCGATCAAACCGCTCCGGAAATGCGCAAGGCATTGCTCCGGAGCGGAAGGCTAAGCTTTGCTTTTATCGTCCGCGGATTCGGCCAGGACTACGGCCTGGTTCCGGTGGAATTCCACGAAGCCGCCGGAAACAGTATAATAGGTTTCCTTGCCGTTGGCCCGGATCCGCACCTCGCCCTTGGACAGGCCCGCGAGGATGGGCGCATGGTCCTTGAGGATTTCGAAAGGACCGGCGCTGCCCGGCACGAGGAGCGCTTCCACCTCTCCATCGTACACGGACTTGTCCGGAGTAAGAATCTGCAGCTTCATGCATTCCCCTTCCTGAAGGGAAGCTTGGGCCCATCTGCTGCATTGCCCTCGTCGATGTACACCGGTACATCTCCTCGGGCGGCTTGGCAGATGGTGTCCACTCTGCGCAACCGATTTGATTCCCCAATCTTCCCTTCAGGAAGGGGAATGCAGGCCAAAATAATCACTTCAGCGTCTTCGCCTTCTCGACGGCTTCCTCGATGGAGCCGACCATGTAGAACGCGTTCTCCGGAAGCTCGTCGTGCTTGCCGTCCAGGATTTCCTTGAACGAGCGGATGGTGTCTTCCAGCTTGACGAACTTGCCGGGGATGGACGTGAAGGTTTCGGCCACGCTGAAGGGCTGCGACAGGAACTTCTGGATGCGGCGCGCGCGGTTCACGATGGCGCGATCCTCGGCCGAGAGTTCGTCCATCCCCAAGATGGCGATGATGTCCATCAATTCCTTGTAGCGCTGCAGGATGGCCTGCACGCCGCGGGCGGTCTGATAGTGCTCGTCGCCGATGATCAGGGGATCCAGGATGCGGGAAGTGGATTCCAGCGGATCCACCGCGGGATAGATGCCCATTTCCGAGATGGCGCGCGACAGGTTGGTGGTCGCGTCCAGATGCGCGAACGTGGTCGCCGGAGCCGGGTCGGTATAATCGTCCGCGGGAACGTAAATGGCCTGGATGGACGTGATGGAACCGGTCAGGGTGGAGGTGACGCGCTCCTGCAGATCGCCCATTTCCGTGGCCAGGGTGGGCTGGTAGCCCACGGCCGAGGGAATGCGGCCGAGCAGGGCGGACACTTCCGAACCCGCCTGGGTGAAGCGGAACATGTTGTCCACGAAGAGCAGCACGTCCTGGCTCTTGTCGTCGCGGAAGTATTCCGCTTCCGTCAAGGCGGTCAGGGCCACGCGCGCGCGGGCCCCGGGGGGCTCGTTCATCTGGCCGTATACCAGGCAGGTCTTGTCCAGCACGCCCGATTCCTTCATTTCGCCGAACAACGCCGTGCCTTCGCGGGTGCGCTCGCCCACGCCGGCGAACACGGAGTAACCGCCGTGATGCTTGGCGATGTTGTTGATGAGCTCCATGATGATCACGGTCTTGCCCACGCCGGCCCCTCCGAACAGGCCGATCTTGCCGCCCTTCACGTACGGGGCCAGCAGGTCCACGACCTTGATGCCGGTCACGAGCACTTCCGACTTGGTGCTCTGGTTGGTGAAGGCGGGAGGCGCCTTGTGGATGGGATCGCGGCGGACGCTCTTGACGGGACCGGCTTCGTCCACGGGATCGCCCGTAACGTTGAGGATACGGCCCAGGCAGCCTTCGCCGACCGGCACCGAAATCGGCGCGCGGGTGTTCAGCACCTTGCTGCCGCGGACCAGGCCGTCGGTCGAGTCCATGGCGATGGCGCGCACGGTGTTCTCTCCGATGTGCAGCGACACTTCCAGGGTCAGGTTGTTCTCGCCCGTTCCCAGGGTGGGATTGGTGGTCTTCAAGGCCGTGAGGATGGGAGGCAGCGAGCCTTCGTCATCGAAGGAAATGTCCACGACCGGTCCCAGCACCTGGGCTATCACTCCGTAATTATTGTCAGCCATTCTCTCTCCTGATTTCCTTATGTCCCGTTTCGCGGCGCGGAGCGGGGGTCACCCGTTCAGCGCTTCCGCTCCGGAGACGATTTCGATGAGTTCCTTGGTGATGGCGGCCTGGCGGGCGCGGTTCATCTTCAAGGTGAGCGATCCGATGAGTTCCTTGGTGTTCTTGGTGGCCGCGTCCATGGCGGTCATGCGGGCGGTATGCTCGCCCACGGCGTTCTCCAGAAGCGCCCGCAATACCTGGATGGTGACCAGCTTGGGCAGCAGCTCGGCGAACACCTCGGCGGGGTTCGGCTCCACGATATAGTCGAGCCGGTAGCCGCCATGGGTTTCCCCGTGCGCGGCCCGTTCCTTCTTGGCGGGCGACGCCTGCGAAGCAGGCGCGGTGAAGGGCAGCATCTGCAATTGGATGGGCGTCTGGCTCAGCACGGAATTGTACCGGTTGTACACCAGGTACACGGCGTCCACGTCCCCGGAAATGAAATCCCGGATGGCGTTCCGGGCGATTTCCAGGGCGTTGGCGTAGGTGGGCACGTTGCTGCCCAGCGCTTCCGAGGCCTTGGCGGCCAAGCGGTTGCGGGCCACGTAGTCCTTGGCCCGGCGTCCCAGCCCCAGGGCCTCGTTGGCCTTGGCGGCGTCCATGCCGCGGGCGAAGAACTTGAGCAGGTTGTTGTTGAAGCTGCCGCACAGCCCGCGATCGGAAGCCACCACGATGTAACGGACCCGCTTCCGTTCGCGGACCTTCATCAAGGGATGATCCAGGTCCTGGAACGAAGCGGTCACCTGCTCCAGCAGCTCCTGCATCTTCTCGGCATACGGCTTGTTGCGGTTGAATGCATCCTGCGCGCGGCGCAAGCGCGCGGCCGAGACCATTTTCATGGCCGACGTGATCTTGCTCGTACTCTGTAACGACTTGATCCGTAGGCGGAGTTCTTTGATTGTCGGCATGGTCTGGTCCTAGGCAGCGCTGAATTGCTTGCCGAACTCCTCCAGGGCCTTCTTGATTTCCGCGGTCAGCTTGTCGTCCAGCTTCTTCTCCGCCTCGATGGCGTCGTACAGCTTGGGATACTTGGAATCCAGGAACGTGAACAGTTGCTCCTCGTAAGCGGCGATCTTGTTCACCGGCACGTCGTCCGCGTACCCGTTCATGCCCGCGTACACGATCATGATGGTCTTGGCGATGCGGTAGGGAACGTACTGGCCCTGGCGCAGGATGCGCATCATGCGCTCGCCGCGGGCCAACTGCTTCTGGGTGGCCTTGTCCAGATCCGAAGCGAACTGGGCGAAGGCGGCCAGGTTGCGGTACTGGGCCAGGGTGATGCGCAGGGGACCGGTCACCTGCTTGGTGGCCTTGATCTGGGCGTCGCCGCCCACGCGGGAAACCGAGAGCCCTACGTCCACGGCGGGGCGCTGGCCGGCGTTGAACTGGTTGGTGTCCAGGAAGATCTGGCCGTCCGTGATGGAAATCACGTTGGTCGGGATGTACGCGGACACGTCGCCGGCCTGGGTCTCGATGATGGGCAGGGCCGTAAGCGAACCGCCGCCTTCCTTGGCGGACATCTTGGCGGCGCGCTCGAGCAGGCGGCTGTGCAGATAGAACACGTCGCCCGGGAACGCTTCGCGTCCCGGGGGGCGGCGGAGCAGGAGCGAAAGCTGGCGGTAGGCCTGGGCCTGCTTGGTCAAATCGTCGTAGACCAGCAGCGCATGCTGGCCGTTGTACATGAAGTATTCGCCCATGGTGGCGCCGCAGTAGGGGGCCAGGTATTGCAGGGGGGCCGGGTCGGAGGCGTTGGCGGCCACGACGCAGGTGTATTCCATGGCGCCGGCGGCCTTGAGACGCTCGACGATCTGGACCACCGTGCTCTGCTTCTGGCCGATGGCGACGTAAATGCACTTTACGTCCTTGCCCTTCTGGTTCAGGATGGTATCGATGGCGATGGCGGTCTTGCCCGTCTTGCGGTCGCCGATGATGAGCTCGCGCTGGCCGCGGCCGATGGGGATCATGGTGTCGATGGCCTTGATGCCCGTTTCCATGGGCTCGTGCACGTTCTGGCGGCGGACGATGCCCGGGGCCTTGTCTTCGATGGGGCGCATGTGCGTGCGGTCGAGGGCGGGGCCGCCGTCGATGGGTTCGCCCAGGGCGTTGATGACGCGGCCCAGGATGGTGGGGCCCACGGGGACCGAGGCGATGGTCTTGGTGCGGCGGGCGGTGTCGCCTTCGCTCACGGCCGCGGCATCGCCGAGGATGGCGACGCCGACGTTGTCCGTTTCCAGGTTCAGCACCAGGGCCGAAACCGTCTTCTTCTCGCCCTTGATTTCGATGAGCTCGCCGGCCATGACCTGGGACAGGCCGAAGATGCGGGCGATGCCGTCGCCCACCTGCAGCACCGTGCCGGTCTCGTAGGTGTCGGCGGAGGTGTTGATGGACTCCAGCTGCTTGCGCAGGATGGATGTGATTTCGTCGGAACGGACTTCAGCTGCCATTGTGTATCCTGTGGTTTCCTATGCGGCTAATTTCTGCCGGAGCAGGTCGAGTTTGTTCTTGATGCTGGCGTCGGTGATGGTGTCGCCCTGGACGATGCGGAATCCGGCGATCAGGGACGCGTCGATTTCATTGGTCAGGACGTACTTCTTGCCGGGGCGCTTGGCTTCCAGGCTGCGCGACAGCTTGTCGATCTGGTCCTGGGCCATGGGCCTGGCGCTCACCACGGTGGCGCGCAGGATGTTCTTGCGCGTCTCTTCCAGGGCGATATATTCCTCCGCGATCGCGCGCAACAAGGCGAAGCGGTTCTTGGCCTCCAGCAGCTTGAGGAATTGCCGCGTGAGCGGCGCGAGCCCGGCCGCGGCCGTGCCGATGAGCTTGGCCTTCTCGTCCGATTTGCGGATGGGATTGGCCAGGAACTTCTGCAGGGCCGGCAGCTTGCGGAAGGTTTCCGCCAGGGCATGCATGTCCGCCGAGACCGCGGCCGCCGCCTGGTGGTCTTCCGCGGCTTGCAGCAGCATGCGGGCGTAAATGACGGCGGCTTTTTCCTTTTTCATGGCCTTGTCCCGTCCCTCAGGCCTTCGCCGCCGAGACTTCGTTGATGAGCTGATCCACCAGGGCGCGCTGCTTGGAATCGTCCAGGCTGGTCTGGATCAGCTTCTCGGCGATGCGGATGGAGAGGTCGGCGGTGGTCCGCTTCAGCTCCGCCATGGCGGCGCGCTTGGAGGCGTCGATTTCCTGCGTGGCCGAAGCGATGATTCGCGCTTTCTCTTCCTGCGCGGCCTGCTCCAGTTTGCGGCGGAGGTCTTCCGCGGCCTGCTTGGAGGACTGCAACAGGGAGCTGGCCTCGTGCCTCGCCGCGGTCAGGATCCTGTTCTGCTCCTCGGTGATGCGCTTGGACTCTTCCTGGATGCGCGCGGCCTGGTCGAGGCTGTCCTTGATGGTCCGGTCCCGCTCTTCGATGGAGGCGATGATCGGCTTCCAGGCCATTTTCTTCAGGATCAGCAAAAGCACGACGAATACGATCGCGGTCCAGCACCAGACGCCCGGATCGAATCGCAGGAAGGCCGGAAGGCCTCCCGCCTCGGCATGCCCGCCTTCGGCGTGGCCCGCTTCGGTATGGGTCCCGCCCGCCGGCGATTCCGCTTGTGCGAATTGCAGCCCGTCCAGGTGCGGCCCGTTCAGTTCGGCGCTCATTGTTCTTTCCTCTCCACGCGGGCGGCCCCATGCCGGCCCGTTCCGGTCAAACGGTTACTTGAAGGCCACGATGATGCAGATAACTTGCGCGAACAGGGCCACGCCTTCCACCAGAGCGGCGGCGATGAGCATGGTGGTGCGCAGGACGCCGACGGCTTCGGGCTGGCGGGCGATGCCTTCCAGGGCCGAACCGGCCAGCTTGCCGATGCCGATTCCGGCGCCGATAGCGGCGAGTCCGGCGCCGATGCCGGCGGAGAGAAGTCCCATTGCTGCGTTTTCCAAAGCCATCTTTTGCTCCTTAGGATTGGTTGATGCGGGTTGAGATTAATGTTCCTGATGGATGGCCATTCCCACGAATAAGGCCGAAAGCAGGGTGAAGATGTACGCCTGCAGGAAAGCCACCAATACCTCGATCAGGTAGATGAACAGGGTCATGGGAAGGAAGCCCACGGCGACGTAATAGGATTTGAACACGATGATGAGGCCCGTGAGGGACAGGATCAGGATGTGGCCCGCCGTCATGTTGGCGAACAGACGGATGCAGAGCGCCACGGCCTTGGTGAACAGGCCCATGAACTCGATGAGGGCGATGATGGGCAGCACGAAGAGGGGAACGCCTTTGGGGACCACGTTGACGAGGTAATGGCCGGGCCCGTTGTGGACCATGCCCGCGATGTTGTAGACCAGGAACACCATCAGGGCCATGGTGGCGGTGAAGTTGACGTTGCCGGTGGCGGCGGAGAATCCCGGGATCAGGCTGATGAGGTTCAGGGTCAGGAAGAAGAAGAACATGGTGAGGAAGAAGGGCAGCCACTTGGGCGAATCCTTTTTCCCCAGGTTGGGCTCCACCACTTCATCGCGGATGTAGAGGACCAGGGCTTCCAGCGCGTGCCCCAGCCTGGAGGTGGGCGCATTGCCCTTGCGGCGTCCGCCGATGGCGAAGAGGAGCAGCAACAGCGCGCCCGCGATGAACATCATCAGCACGTGCTGGGAGATGCCCATGTCGATCCCGAACAGTTGCCAATGGGGCAGGGGGATGGTGACGCCGGGAAGCGGCTTCCACTCATAGGAGTTGGAAATGTGGTGGGTGAGGAAATCGCCCAGGTTCTCTTCGGCGCGGGCCGGGCCCGAGGCCGAAGCGAGCAACGCGAAGACGGGCGGGAGGAGTTTCTTTGGCTGCATCAATGGCTCATCAGGCTGGCGTTATGGCGGAGGAAATGGTGGATTTCCACGGCCAGGTAGGCGATAAAGGAAATCATCGCCGTCAAGGTGAGGGCGAGCAGGGCGGACTGGCTCAGGCCGCCCGCGAGGATGACGCCGATCAGCGCCACGCCGATGACGGCCATGCGGACCACCATGCCCATCAGATACACGTTGAAGGGATTCCATTTGCCGCGGAAGCGGTAGAGGGGATAGAGGGCGGCCAAGGCGTTCAAGGCCATGAAGACCACGGCTCCGGTGGCGAAACCGACCGGATATCCTTCCCAGCGGGAAGACAGTATGCCTGCGGCCACGGCCAGAAGCACCATGACGAGCGCGATTTTCTTGGAATAGATGGACAAAACAGGATGATCCGTTTTCCCGGAAAAGATTTTGCCGGGGTATTTTTACGCGAGGGAATCATAGCAAATAGGCCCTTATCTTCAAAGGCCCCGCGGCCAGGCGAAACCCGATTCGACCCATCAACCGTGGGGCTTACGGGCTTCCTCGCGTTCGAGTTTTTTCACGGCACGATATAAGGTATAGCCGCTCGCGAAGAACCCGACAAAGACGCCAATCAGTAGTAGAATCGGCGTCGTTCCGAAATGCTTGTCCAACCAGAGTCCGCCGCCCACGAAGAGCAGCATATTGAGGGCGATCAGCCATCCAAGGTTCAGGAAGGCCAGCCATTGGTCGGTGCCGCCCTCCTCGCCTGGGTCCCGGCTATCTTTTTTCATCCACCTGCATGGAGCAATTGCCCTGGAAAATCGCGCCTTCGTTGATGACCAGCTCCCGCGTCTGCAAGTCCCCGATCAGGGTGGATTTGGACTCCAGGACTATCTTGTCCATGCCCTTGATGTTCCCGATGATTTTTCCGGCGATGGTGGCCGCGCGCGCTTGTACCTGACCCTCGATTTTCCCGGTCGGTCCCAGGATCAGGATTCCGGAAACCTCTATGGTTCCTTTGAAGTAACCATCTATCCTTAGGTCGTGTTCTACCTTTATGTCGCCCAGAAAATTGGCTCCATCGCAAATATAGGTCTGGGAGGCGGCGGCTGCGGTTTTGGACATAAGGTTCCTCTGGTTACTTTAAGTATTGTTCCGGGTCCACGGACTTGCCTTTGACCAGGATTTCAAAATGGAGATGCGGGCCAAAACTGTTTCCCGTGTTTCCCACCGCCCCGATACTGGTCCCCTTTTCCACATGGTCTCCCACCTGGACGAAGCTGCGGCTCAAATGGGCGTACAGGCTTTGCACTCCATGGTTGTGATCGATTTTCACGAACCGGCCCAGGTCCCGATCCTGCCCGGCCTGGACGACGATGCCGCGGGCGGCGCTGGAAACGAGCGCATTGCTTTCCGCGATGATGTCGATGCCCTCATGGCGGGCTTCCGGGGTCCCCACCGCATTGAACGGCTGGCTGATGATCCCGGCCACGGGCCAGATGTCCGGGATTTCCTCCCGGGAGGGGGACAAGGAGGGTCCCCGTTTGCGGTTCTCGATGGCCCTCACGTCGGCGACGAACTTGTCCAGGTCCCCCTGCGACAGGCGGCTTCCCCTGTCGGCATCCTTGGACGAGTCCGTTCCCTGTTCGGTGATGAAGGTCTGCACGATGCCCCGGATCTTGCGCTCTTGTTCGGCTATCCGCCCCAGTTCCATTTCCAGTAGGGTCATCTTTTCCTGCTTGTCCAGCAATTGGCGGTTGATGGCGGCGAGATGATTGGCGGTGAGCACCTTGCCGTTGATCTCCGTGATCTTGACGGCCGCCAGGGCCGTGGCGAACAGCGCGATAATTATAGCATAGAAGAGGAACTCGAAAAACCGGTAGCGCAGCTTGATGGTCCAGGCATCGCTGGAATCGTCCGGCAGGATCTGGATGGTGATGTAGCGCTTCTTCGACATCAGAACCGGGGGGCGGGAGGGAGAGAGTGCAAAGTGCAAAGTGCAAAAGTCAAAGCGCAAAATGGAAGAGAAAGCCGGACGGCCGTTCTCGGTTGGAAGCGCATCGGCGGCTATCCCTGGTTTATCTCAAACTTTGACTTTTGCACTTTGCACTTTGACTTTTGGATTCTCTCCTGGATTTCACTTAACCAGCTGTCCCCGCTCCAGCATGTCCGCCAGGCCTTCGAGGTCTTGCCGGTGCATGTAATGGATTTCCAGCACGCCCCGGTTTTCGTTCCCCTTGAGGGTCACCTTGGTGCCCAGCAGAAAGCGCAGCTTTTCCAGGAAGGCCTGGGCGTTGGGATTGAGAGGCTTGGCCGCATCGCCAAGCCGCGCTTCGCGGCCCCGCGCTTCGCGGCCGCGGCCGCCGGACTTCTCCGCGCGCCGCACGTTCAGGTGATCGTCCACTATCTTCTGGGCCAGCTTGGCGCGCTTCTTGGGATCGGTTTGCAGCAGGGCGCGGCCATGGCCGGCCGTCAGCTTGCCCTCCTTGATCATGACTTTCAGATCGTCATCGAGCTTCAACAGGCGCAAGGTGTTGGTGATGGCCGAGCGGCTCTTCCCCAGCTTCTGGGCCAGTTCGTCGTGGGTGATCCCGCAGGTATTGATCAACTGTTCAAAGGCCATGGCCTCTTCGATGGCATTCAGCTGCACGCGCTGGATGTTCTCGATCAGGGCCATTTCCATCATGTCGCGATCGGAAAGCTGTTCGCGGACCAGGGCCGGGATCAGGGTGCGGCCCAACAGTTGCATGGCGCGGAAGCGGCGCTCGCCCGCCACGATCTGGTAGCCTTCGTGATGCTTGCGCAGGAGGATGGGCTGCAACAGCCCCTTTTCCCGGATGGAGTTGGCCAACTCCTGGATTTCCTCGGGACCGAACTCCGTGCGGGGTTGGAAAGGATTCGGAGTTATTTTGGAAATTTCAATTTCCAGGGTCGCGGATCCCGTCTTGGGATGCACCACTTCCTGGCCCAGATTCCCGAAAATGGCCTCCAGGCCCTTGCCCAGCGCTTTCCTAGTCATTCTGAAGGATCTCCTTGGCCAATTCCATATAGCGCATGGCTCCGGAACTCAAGGCATCGTACAGGATGATCGGCTGGCCGAAAGACGGAGCCTCGCTGAGCTTGACGCTGCGCGGGATGATCGTCTTGAAGACCTTTTCGGAAAACGTGCTCTGCACGTCTTCGGCCACCTGCTTGGAGAGGTTCAACCGGCTGTCGTACATGGTGAGCAAGGCGCCTTCGATGGACAGCTTGGGATTCAGGTTCTGCTGGACCAGGCGGATGGTGTTCAGGAGCTCGGCCAATCCCTGCAAGGCATAGTACTCGCATTGGATGGGGATCATCACCGTATCCGCGGCGGTGAGCACGTTCAGGGTGAGCATGCTCAGGGAAGGCGGCGAATCGATGAAGATGAAATCGTAATCCCCGCGGACTTTTTCCAACACGCGGGTAAGGCGTTTCTCGCGCAAGGGTTGGGTGATGAGCTGCACTTCCAGACCCGCCAGGGATCGGGAGCAGGGGAGGAGCTCCAAGAAGGGCATGGTGGTCGGCTTGATGAAATGCCGGACCTGCGCCTTGGTGATTTCGCCTTCCGCCTCCGTCAGGATATCGTAGACATCCTCTTCGGCATCCTGGGGACTGAACCCGAGGCCTTGCGTGGCGTTGGCCTGGGGATCCATGTCCACCAGCAACACCTTCTTCTCCATCGCGGCCAACGCTGCGGAGGCATTCACGCAAGTCGTGGTTTTGCCTACTCCACCCTTCTGGTTGCAGGCAGCGATGATCCGGCTCACATCTCTCCTGTTTTGGTGGCGATGACTACATGGTATTTGCGGGGATTGCCGGGGAGATGGTAGGGGAAGTTGTCGACCTTATCATAGCCCTGGGGAATGTTGTTCTCTTCCGCCGTCTTGAACGTCATGAAAAGTCCGCCGGGTTTCAGCATCTTATAAGCCAGGCGCGCATCGCGGGTGAATTCCCCGAAGGCGCGACAGCATACCACGTCCATATGAGATAGAAAAACCTTTTCCACCCGTTCGGAGAGGACGTGCAGATTGGGGATGCGGATCTCGCGGATTAGCTCCGCCATCAGGGCCGCCTTCTTTTGCCGCGGCTCGATGGCGAAGACGTCGATGTCCGGACAGGCGATGGCCAAGGGCACCGCCGGCAACCCGACTCCGCTTCCCATATCCGCCAGTTTGTTGACTTCCTTGAAAAATGGCATCAACTGCACCGAGTCCACGATATGCCGTTCCCATACGGTCGACTCATCCTGTTCGCTCACCAGGTTGATGTTTTTATTCCATTTTCTCAGGAAGTGTTCCACTTCCCTCAATTTTTGGAGGGTTTTATCGTCAAATTTTGACGGATCCTGTAAAAGGTTTTCCATAGGGTAGGTAAATGTATCATAAACTTTTGGGATTTCAATGAGTATCGGGGAAGACCGCGCGGGGAAAGGGCGGAGATGAGTAGGGGAGAGGGCACTTTGTGGAGGCGTTTTGGTCGGGGGTCGGGAGTTAAGAAAAACCAGGAAACAAATTTCAGCCTACCCGTGGTTTTTTTTAACTCCCGACCCCCGACTCCGAAGGGCGTAGCAGCGGAAGCAGGGTATTTGCCTGTACTCCCGACTCTTGTTTAGTTGAAGTCCCACGCCCGGCGAAACTTCGCCATGGGCTCAGCCGTTTCCGGTCTCGCCTCTCTCTTTCTACCGCTCTTCTTCCCCATCTCGTCTTTTGGTTTCACGTGAAACCATAACCTCCGGTGCCGTCGATGTTTCACGTGAAACATGCTCCGGACGTCCCGAGTCGATCCGGTTCTGAAAGCGGCCATGGGCCAGTCCATACCAATAGGTTGGGTGGGCTCGAATCAGGCATTCGAGAATGCGGTGGTAGCGGCGGCCAAGTTGGCGATATGGGTTCCGGGCTCGTTTGGGGGTGGCGATCTGGAGAAGGCGCAGGGTGCCTCCCGGCAAAAGGACCCCGAAAAAAACCGGAACCGCCTGATGGCGGACCAGGAAGGAAGGGAGGGGGTCCATGGGAAGCGGATGGCCGAAAAGGGAGGCAATGGTGGGCGAGGTGGGGACGCGCTGATCCCAGAGCAGGGCGAAACACCGTCCCTCCTTGAGATGGCGGAGCGCCCGGCGAGGGATGTCTTCCAAGACCACTTGCATTCCCAAGCGACGGCGTAACCGGAGAAGCAAGGTTTGACTCCAGGGATTGGCCATAGGCCGAGCGGCGCTGAGCAAGGGGATGCCTTGCCGGGTCATCCAGGCTCCCATCAATTCCCAATTGTGGAAATGGGCTGTCAGAAAAAGTGACGCCCCGGTTTTCAGCCCGGTCCATTTTTGGAAGTCCCGGGGGCGGGGATGGATTGGCCCTCCATATCGACCATGCAGGAACTTCAATACTTCAGAGAGGGCGGCCCGATAGAACCCAAGGCGGAACCGGAAGGAGTAGGGTAGACCGCAAAGGCGCGCATTATCGCGAATCCTGTCCCGCTTCCACCCTATTATAATAAGGGTAAGTAAACCGGGAAGGGATAAGCCGACTAAATATAGTTTATACAGAAATTGTCGAAGCAATATATATTTGGCTTATTTTAGACTTTGAAACAAGATTGGTGGGAAAACCGCATCTGAATTGGCCTAACCCTTGAAATTTCAAGGGGATGAAAACTAAATTGATCCCCTCACATCCAAAATGGATTTTCCATCATGAAAAGAACGTTCCAGCCCCGTAATCGGAAAAGAGTCAACAAGCACGGCTTCCGCTCCCGGATGGCAACCAAAGACGGCCGCGCCGTTCTGGCCCGCCGCCGCGCCAAGGGCCGGCATAAGCTCACCGTCAGCGATCAAATGGCTTATAAGGATATCTGAACCTTCCACCTCTGCTTTGACCGGGGGGAGTTTCGCCTTTGAACGCAAGCTCGACCCCGCGGCCGGGGCAGACCCGGCCGATGCGATTCCCGCTTCATAGACACCGGCTCAACAAGCCGTATATGTATAAAAAGGTCTTCGAAGCCGGGAGGGTGCTGCGGAGCGCTCCGTTGACCCTCCGCTATTTCCAGGCGGATCAGGAATGCTCCCGCTGCGGATTCATCCTCCGGAAAAAAGTCGGCAACGCGCCCATGCGAAACTCCATCCGCCGCACCTTGCGCCAATGCTTCATGGACGCCATGCCCCGTTTTCCGGAAGGCACCTGGATCGTTTTCGACGTTTCCAACCAGGCCTCGCAGGCGAGCCGCGGCGAGTTGCGGGCGCAGGCGGACAAGCTGCTCTCCGCCGTTGGCGGATCCGGAAGACCGGATGACGCGCCCGCGTCCGGAAAGAAGTCTTGATATGTTGTTCCTGGTGAAAAAGTCCGCCATCTTCCTCATCCGCATCTACCAAGCGCTGCACGGCGCCTTCTATATGGGCTGCTGCCGCTTCGAACCCACTTGCTCCCACTATGCGGTGGAAGCCATCGAAACGCGGGGCTTGGGAATGGGCATCCTGCTCACGGCCTTCCGCATCGCACGCTGCCATCCCTTCTGCAAGGGCGGCTGGGACCCCGTCCCAGTCGCCCCGGGGGCTCGGGACCCCGTCCCAGCCTCCCCGGGGGCTCGGGACCCTGTCCCAGCCGCCCCGGGATCTCGCCGTGCCGTCCGCACCGGAGAGCCGGAGCAGCGTTCCGGCGCCATGCCCTCGACCACCCTTGCGCCTCATCACACTTAGGAGAATCACTTGAATAGAAATAGCCTCGTGGCTTGGGTCCTGCTTCTGGGACTGATGTTTGTCTGGACCGGCTATAAGCAAAAGCAGGTCACCGCAGAACACAATAAGAAGGTGGAGCAGGCGAAGAGGGATTCCATCGAGAACGCCGCCAAGCTGCCGGCGCCGGCCACCCGGTCCGATTCGGCCGCCATCGCCTCGGCCGGCTCCCGGCCTCCCGCCGTCCTGGGCGCGGCCCCGGTCCCAGGCGCTTCGGCCCCGGGCGTTCCGGCCGCCGACGCCAAGGCCGATTCGGTTCCCCCGATCGCCCACCGCATCATCACGGTGGAAACCAACAAGTTCGTGGTGCGCCTGGACAACCAGGGCGCCCAGATCGCCACGGTGTACCTGAAGGACCTCGCCGGGCATGCTCCGTACAATCCGGTGATCCTCCCCGAGGACGGCGGCGCGCTTTCGCTGTCCATCGACAACCAGGACCTGTCCCGGCAGCTCTGGCAAGTGGACGGCCCGGACAGCGTCTCGGTGACGGGAGCCGCGCCGGCCACGATCACCTTCAAGGGCGCCACCCCGGACGGCAAGAAGTCCCTGGTCCGCACGTTCACCTTCATCGCGGACAGCACCAAGATCGCCCAGCATCTCGAGGCTTCCGCCCCCATCTCCACCTATTCCATCGGATGGCTTTCCGGCCTCTCGGAAACGGAGAAGGTCGTGCACGGCAAGGGCATCGGCCTGATGAGCACCTACTTCAGCGAGGTGATCCTGGACAATGGCGTGAACGTGGAGCGGGTCGCCTTCGCCGGGCCCAAGTCCTTCAACGAAGAAAGCGGAGTGCTCAAATGGGCCGGTCTGCGCCGCAAATACGTCGCCGCGGTGGTGAACTTCAACCGCGAAACCACCAATAAGGTGGTGGCCACGGGCAAGGTCCCGGACGGGGAGGAAAAGGGCTACCCCCATGATTACCAGATGCAGATCGTCGGGAACGGCGTGGACGAAAAGACCCTGGACTTCGATTTCCTGGTCCTTCCCCTATCCTATGACCAGTTGATCAAGTACAATCAGAACTACGAGAAAATCATCTTTTCGGGCTGGGAGTCCTTCTTCCGCGCCGATATCTGGTACGTAGGCCTGTGCGGGCTGGTCCTGCACCTGCTCAAGTTCTTCTACGGGTTCGTCCACAATTACGGCGTGGCCATCATCCTCCTGACCCTGCTCGTCCGCGCCATCACCTTCCCGCTCACCATCGCCCAGACCAAGCAGGGCGTCAAGATGCAGCAGCACATGCCCGCCATCGCCAAGATCCGCGAGAAGCACAAAGGCCAGCCCCAGAAGGCCAACATGGAGATCATGGAATACTACAAGAAGGAAGGCGTGAACCCGCTTTCCGGAGTGATGGGGTGCTTCCCCGTCTTGCTGCAGATGCCCATTTTCATCTCCCTGTTCAACGTGCTCGGCCGCTCGGTGGAACTGAAGGGCGCTCCCTTCGTCCTGTGGGTTCATGACCTGGCCCGGCCGGACGTGGTCTACGAGGGGCTGAAGATCCCCTACCTGTTCCCCTTGGGGATCACCATCCTTCCCTTCTTCATGTCCGCCACCATGTATTTCCAGATGAAGGCGTCCATCAAGGACCCCAACCAGAAGTTCATGATATGGATGATGCCGGTGATGATGTTCGTCTTCTCCTGCTCCTTCCCGTCGGGACTGGTGCTGTATTGGACCGTGTCCAATCTCTTCACCATCGGCCAGACCTACTTCTATACCAACCGCCTGACGCCGAAAACCGCCCCCGCGGCCGGAGGCGATGCCGCCAAGAAGATCCCGCCCCCGCCGCGCAACAAGCCGGCCAAGACCTAGCAAGCCGATGAACGCGACAGGCGTGGAGTTTGTTGCATGAGCAAACTCCGGAGCGAGGAGCCTGGCAAGTCGATGAATGCGACGAGCGTGGAGTTTGCATGAGCAAACTCCGGAGCGAGGAGCCTAACTCCATTGTCGCCTTGTCAACCCCTCCGGGGACATCGGGCCTGGCCGTGCTCCGGCTTTCCGGCCCGCAATGCCGCGAGGTGGCCCGGGTCCATCTGGACCGCCCCGATCCGCAACCCCGGCACGTCTATTACGGAGCCTTCCGGGCCCGGCCTTTGTCCGGAGCGCCGCGTGAAATCCTCGATAGGCTGAACTTCGCGTTCTTCCCCGGCCCCGCCAGCTCCACCGGCGAGGACGTGCTCGAGCTCTATCCCCACGGCAACCTGCTGCTGCTGGACCGCCTGCTCAAGAGCCTGCTCGACTTCCCGGGCGTGCGCCTGGCCGGACCCGGCGAGTTCACGCGCCGCGCTTTCGAAAGCGGCAAGATCGACCTGCTCCAAGCCGAAGCCGTGGGGCAGCTCATCCATGCCCAGACCGTCGAGGCCTTGCGCAATGCCCAGCGCATCGCGGCCGGCGGCCTGAGCATTCCCCTCAAGGAATTGCGGGATTCCCTGGTGGATTTGTCCGCGCGCCTGGAGCTGGACGTGGACTTCTCCGAGGAGGAGGCCGATCCGGACTATGCCTCCTGGACGCCGCGCCTGGAAAGCGTGCTGGCCGCGCTGGCCCGGCTCGCCGCCGGGTTCGAGAAGGGCCGCAACCTGGCTCGGTCCCCGCGCGTGGTGATCCTGGGCGCCCCCAATGCGGGCAAGTCCAGCCTCATCAACGCTCTGGTGGAGGAGGAGCGCCTGCTGGTCTCGGACATTCCGGGCACCACGCGGGACTACGTGGAAGTAACATTAAGGTTACCTGGAGGCCTGGTGCAACTGGTGGACACCGCCGGCCTGGGCCGCCCGGTGGACGGGCTGGACGAATTGGCGATGGAACGGACCCGGATGCAATCGGAACGGGCCGACGTGCGGGTCTGGGTCCAGGACGGAACGGCCCTTTGGGCCGGAGGGGTTCCGGCCGCGCCGGCCGCGGCCGCAAAGGATGCGGGCCGGGAAAAGGATGTCGCCCTCCGCATCCTGACCAAATCCGATTTGCCCGGGTTCCGCGCCGGGGAGGGCTTCCTGGCGGTTTCCAGCCGGACGCGCGAAGGCTTGCAAGCGTTCCGGGAGCGCCTGGACGAACTGGTATTCCGGGACCGCGGGGCGGGCGAAGACATCATGCTGACTACGGAGCGGCAGTTCCGGGCGGTGGAGGCGGCCCGGGAACGGGTGGAGGCGGCGTTGCAAGGCATGCGGGGCCGGCCGGCCATCGAGATCCTGGCTTTCGAGATCCGCGAGGCGGCGGGACATCTTCAGGAATTGCTGGGGGAGATCTCCACGGATGAGGTGCTGGGAAAGATCTTTTCGGGGTTCTGCATAGGGAAATAGACTGGAGGGATGAGCGTGGAAGACAAACTTTCCGACCTCGCGGCTTTAATGAAAACCGGGAACCGAGTTGTAACCCGCCGGTTCCTGGAAAAGCGATGGATTTGCTCCACTCCCACGGTACACAGAATCATTGCGCGCGCCAAAGAAATCGGCATGCCCATTGTTTACGAAAACCTTCGCTATCGGCTCCAAGAGGGAAAAGCCTTTGAGGTGCCTTGGCTTTGGTTTAAATCGGATGAACTTGCCGCCCTGCTCGGACTTTCCCACTGGTTGGAAATCCTGGCTTCAGGGGTACTGAAGGAACGGTTGGCTCCGGTCCATGCCCGCCTGGAGGAAATGCTTAAAAAGCAAGGATTGGACGTAAGCGAATGGAAGGATCGAATACGTCTCCTTCCGATCCACCATCGATCGACGAATCCGGACATTCTCCTGTCCGCTGCGCGGTCGGTTTTGCTCCGGAAGCGGATTACCCTGCTTTACAAGGGTTTGAAAGATTCAAAGCCCCGCACTCGGGATATATCTCCGCAAACCCTGGTTCGTTATCGCGACAACTGGTATTTGGATGCTTTCGACCACGATTCCGGCAACCTCAAGGAATTCGCCTTGAGTCGGATAAGCGCGCTCGATTTTATTTCAAAACCAATTCAAGAAATACCCCGATCGAGCCTCGATGCCCATTTTGCCGATGCCTATGGCATTTTCGCGGGCCGCGCCCGAAGAAAGGCGATTCTCGTTTTTGAAGGGTTGGCTGCAAAGCTTGCAGGGGAAGAACGCTGGCATCCTAAACAAAGGATAAACCATTTGCCTGGAGCCAAACTTCGCCTGGAGTTCCCCTGTGGCAACGTTCAGGAGTTGTCGCGTGATGTGATGCGCTACGCAGACGAGGTGACAATCGAAGGGCCGGAAGAGTTGCGGCGGGTGGTGGAGGGGATGCTCCGGAGCGCCGGGGAGAGACTGGTTACGCGATGTGCTTAAACAGATTAATATCAAAGTTACCGCTATCACGAAATGATAGTGATCAGGAGTTATGTTTTGTGAAATGCGAACCTCGGAAGAATTCATCGCCCATGTGCGCAAGACCGACAAGAGCAAAAGACAAACCCTAAAGGATCATCTCGAAGGCGTTGCCTCTCTTTCCAGTGAATTTGCGTCGAAAACAGGCTTAGCTCTGGCGGGAGAGTTGCTCGGGCTGCTTCACGACCTCGGAAAATACAGCAAAGAGTTCCAAAACTATCTGAAGTCAGCAACTGAGCTTCTTAATCCGGACGAGGATGAGGAGTTTGTGGATGCCAAGGGCTTGAAGGGAAAGATTGATCACTCCACCGCAGGAGCCCAACTAGTTTGGAAGGAACTTTCAAACCAAGGTGACCTTGGTATAGTTGTGGGTCAGATTCTTGCGTTGTGCATTGCGTCCCATCATTCGGGCCTTATTGATTGTCTTTCCTCGGACTCATCAAACCCCGTGGCTGATAATTTTTCCCGGCGAATGGGAAAGCCGGATGAAAAGACACACTTGAAAGAAGCGATGGCGAAGGCTGACTCGGTAGTTTTGGAAAGGTTCCGCACTATTCTCCACGACGCGACTTTGATGAGGTGCCTAGAGGAAGCGATTCGGAAAATAAGTCGCAATGCGCCGGGACGGAACATAAAGGGCTTTCACACACGCAAAAGCGTCGTAGCCCAGTTCCAAATCGGCTTGTTGGTTCGGCTTCTATTCAGCTTTTTGATTGATGCGGATCGGATTAATTCGGCGGATTTTGAAAATCCGAATGCCGCCAAGCATAGGCTGCATGGGCGATACACAGGATGGGGCGGATTGGTTGGCCGTTTGGAATCGCATCTGTCAAATTTCGCAGGCGACAACTCCATCGATGTGATTCGGAAGGATATTTCCAAACATTGCTTGGATGCCTCTGCTCGTTCAAAGGGGGTATACACCCTGACCGTTCCCACGGGTGGCGGTAAGACGCTGGCCAGCTTGCGATTCGCCTTGCACCATGCCAAAATTCACGCGTTGGATCGGATTTTTTACGTGATTCCGTTTACCTCCATCGTTGATCAGAATGCCGACGTAGCACGGAAAATCCTTGAACCGGAAGAGTACCCCGAGGATAAAGGTCGAATTGTATTGGAGCACCATTCCAACCTGGATCCAGAAACGCAAGGATGGCGAGATAAATTGCTCGCTGAAAACTGGGACGCGCCTGTCGTATTCACTACTACGCTTCAACTTCTTGAAGCATTGTTCGGAGCGGGCACACGCGATGCCCGGCGAATGCACCAGCTGGCGAATTCAGTTATAGTCTTCGATGAGATTCAGACCTTACCAATAAAATGCGTTCACCTATTCAATAACGCCGTCAATTTCCTGGCCGAACAGTGCGGGAGTACCATAGTCCTGTGCACCGCCACCCAACCGTTGTTAGATGAAGTGTGTGAAATGAAAGGGTCGATTCGAATTACAAGTGGCGGCGAAATCATGCCGGATGTCCGGGGGCTATTCGAGAAACTCAAGCGGGTGGAGATTAAGGACAAACGAAAAAACGGAGGATGGACCGAAGGAGAAATTGCGGATCTCGCGGTTAATGAATCAGGAAGGGTTGGTAGCTGCTTGGTGGTCGTCAATACCAAGAAGGCGGCGCGTAATCTCTATCGGAAAATCGAAGGGCAATCATCCATTCCGCTTTTTCATCTGAGCACCAGCATGTGCCCTATACATCGCCGTGAACAGTTGAAAAAAATCAGGGATAATTTGGATCCGAAGCGAAACACCCCGATTGTTTGCATCAGCACTCAACTCATTGAGGCCGGGGTAGACGTGGATTTCGGATCGGTGATCCGATTCGCGGCCGGCTTGGATTCCATAGCCCAGGCAGCCGGTCGCTGTAACCGCAATGGGAAAAGAGATACCGGAATCGTCCACGTCGTAGATCCGACCGACGAGAACTTGGGAAACCTGGATGATATTTGTATCGGCCTGGAGAAGGCAAAGCGAGTTCTGAATGATTTTCGCGAAAATCCTTCGAAATACGGTAACAATTTACTCGGAAAAGAAGCCATGGATTGGTATTATCGGAATTATTTCCATGAGCGAAAAAAAGAAATGGACTATCCTGTTTCCGCGAAGCAGATCGGTCGAGACGATACGATTTTAAATCTTCTTTCCATAAATTCCATGGCCGTGGGAAATTTTAGATGGCCCCCAGGAATGCCCAGACCTTACTTATGCCAATCCTTTATGGCGGCTGCAAAAGCTTTCAAGGTCATAGACGCTCCGACCCAAGGCATCATCGTCCAATACGGCACGGCGGGAAAAGAACTCGTCGCCGAACTTTGCGCAGCCTATGAACTCGGAAAGCAATTCAAAATTCTTCGCCAAGCTCAACAATACACCGTCAATGTTTTCCCCCACGAGTTCCGGAAACTGTTGGATGAAGGAGCCGCGCGGGAAGTTCAGGAGGACACTGGGATTTACTACTTGAATGAACGGTATTACAGCAAGGATTTCGGACTTTCGACCGAACCGGTTTCAGATCAGGAGTTCCTCCATGTCGGATAAGATTCGTAATAGCATTGAATTCAAAGTTTGGGGACGTTATGCCCTTTTCACCGACCCGCTGACCAAAATCGGAGGGGAAAAATGCTCCTACCATGTGCCCACCTACGAAGCACTCAAAGGAATTTGCAAATCGATTTATTGGAAGCCGACCTTTATTTGGATCGTGGATCAAGTACGCGTAATGAAACGCATTCGCACCCAAACCAAGGGGGCTAAGCCGTTGGAATACGGCGGTGGAAACACCCTCGCCATTTACACCTTTTTGGCAGATGTCGAATACCAAGTGCAAGCCCATTTCGAATGGAATGTTCACCAGCCGGATTTGAAGCCCGACCAAAATGAGGGCAAGCACTATGCAATTTTAAAACGATCGCTTGAATGCGGAGGTCGGCAGGATGTTTTCCTGGGTACTCGGGATTGCCAGGGGTATGTCGAACCGTGTGAATTCGGTGAAGGCAAGGGCGTTTATGATGGGGCGGGAGAGCTTGCATTCGGTCTGATGTTCCATGGTTTTGATTACCCGGAAGAGACGGGAGATCCCAAGCTGGAGGCACGTATGTGCCGGCCAACTATGGTTGACGGGACAATCCGATTTGATCGTCCGGAAGATTGCAAGGTTAGAAAATTCGTCCGTGAGATGACGAAGAAGCGCTTTGGTATTGGGAAGAGTCTAATCCCGGTGGATGTAGAGGCCCGGGAATGGGGGATGGGATGAGTTGGATTCATGATCTTTATGAAACAAGCAAGGCCATCCAGTCACTTGATTCCCAGACAGTAAGTGATTTTTGGCCAGTCGGCCATGTCGTGAAAATGGCCCACGTGGAAGTGGTCTTGAATGCTTCCGGCCAATTCAGGAGGTTACGAAAATTGGACGGCGCGGAGCGACTGACCTTGATCCCAACAACCGAATCCTCCGCAGGTCGAACCGGATCCAAAAATGCACCGCATCCGCTCTGTGATGAGATTGGCTATTGCGCGTCCGATTTTCCTGCCGGTAAGAAAGAGCGATTCAATGGATATTTCGGAATGTTGGAGGGATGGGTTAATTCCCCTCATTCTCATCCGAAGGCAAAAGCAATTCTCACCTATATCAAACAAGGAGTTTTGTGGAAAACACTCCAAGAACAGAATTTGGTGCCATTTAAAACTGTGGATGCAAAAAGAAAAGCAACCCAAGTTGAAGATGGGAAGGTTTTTGTCCGATGGCGTGTTGAAGAAGAAGGGAATCCCTGCTCAGGAACTTGGGAAGATCCATCCCTGATTCAAGCTTGGATTTATTTCGAAAAAAGCGAGAACAAGGAAACGGGATTTTGCATGGCAAGCGGAGAATTCGTTCGCATTGCTCGAAACCACCCGAGGTTTATTCGCAACCCCAGTGACGGGGCAAAAATTATTTCGTCCAACGATTTCGATGGATATACCTTCAGAGGTCGGTTTACCGATTCCAAGGATACTTATGGAAAGCAAGCATTAAGCGTAGGATACGAAACTAGTCAATTAGCACATAGCGCATTGCGTTGGCTGGTAGCTCGCCAGGGGTATCGTAGCGACGACCAAGTTTTCGTAGCTTGGGCCACAGGTTTACAGGCAATTCCTGATTTTCGATTCAACACAAAGGATCTTTTCGGAGATAACGAAGATAGTGCTTCATTGGAAGGGCTTTCAGATGTTTCCGAATTAAATTTCGGCGATATAGGCCAAGGTTTTGCAAAAAGGCTGAATCGCTTCATTGCCGGGTATAGAGCGAATCTGGAAGATGCTGCAAGTATCATTGTGATGGGTTTGGATTCGGCGACCCTTGGCCGTTTAGCAATCACGTTTTATCGGAAAATCACCGGCTCTGAATTTCTGGAGCGTCTGGAAAACTGGCACAGGGATAATGCTTGGCCCAGAAAATTCGGGAGAAGCGTTTTTCCCTGCGCACCTGCTCCTACGGAGATAGCCCACTCAGCCTTTGGAAAAAAGGTCGAAGGCGAAAACGGGAAAAAATTGCATCGAGCCACTATTGAGCGACTCGTTCCCTGTATCATCGATGGATATCCTATTCCTAACGATCTGGTGGAATCGTGTGTTCGAAGAGCAAGTCATCGTCTTGGGTTTAAGGACCCCTTAAAAAAGAATGAGAAAAAAAATAATGAGAAGGATTGGGAGGATTGCCTTGCCATCGCCTGCGCGCTCTTTCGAGGCACAAACAAAGAAAGGAAATATGCAATGAGTCTTGAAGAAAATAGGGTTACACGAGACTACCTATTTGGACGCTTATTGGCGATTGCCGAACATATCGAGCAAGTTGCGCTTCGCATCGCAGGTGAGAAGCGCGACACAAACGCCGCCAAATTGATGCAGAGATATGCGGACCGGCCTGCATCGACTTGGATGACACTTTCCGTCGGTCACCTTCCGCCTTACCATTCAAGAGTCCGCGCCAAATGGCCAGGATGTCACGAAAGGCTAAAAGAACTTTTGGATGGAATCACGGTAAAATTTTTGCAGGGCGATTTTCTAAACGATACACGACTGAACGGTGAATTTTTATTGGGTTACCATTGCCAGCGACAGGAATTGCGCGAAAAGGCAAAGAAAGAGGAGCCGGATGTTTTTGATGATCAACAAACCGTAGAAGGAGATAGCAATGCGGACCCTGAATAATAAAATCGATTTCGCAATGATTCTGCGGGTAAAGAACGCAAATCCGAACGGAGATCCACTCAATGGAAATCGGCCGCGGACAGATTACGAGGGCCTTGGAGAAATAACCGACGTTTGCCTCAAACGAAAAATCCGCGATCGTTTGGTTGAAAGATTCGACGCTTTACCCAATTCCGAGCAGGTTGGGCAAGCTGTCTACGTGCAATCCGATGATCGGAGGGCCAAAGGAGATAATGCTAAAAGCCTCAAGGAGCGCGCCGCACCAATTTTAGGGAAGATGCAAATGAAGGATCAAGTAGTCACCGATGCTTGCCGGACTTGGATAGACGTTCGGGCTTTTGGTCAGCTTTTCCCGTTCAAACCAGGAAAATCGGATAGTAAAAACGATAAAAAAGATGAAGGTGGTAGAACTGAAAGCGATTCCGGCGTTTCGGTCGGAATTCGAGGGCCGGTTACCATACAGTCCGCATTCAGCGTTGAAAAGGTCAGCATTACCAGTAATCAGATCACGAAGAGCGTTAATTTGGAGGCCACGAAGGATGGTAAAAAAGGTTCCGATACCATGGGCATGAAACACCGGGTCGATAAGCGTGCTGATGGCGAAGGATTTGTTTACGCGACTTTCGGATCCATGAATCCCCACTTGGCCGAGCGCACCGGTTTTTCGGATACCGATGCCGATACTATCAAGGCCATCCTCCCCAAGCTGTTCGAGAACGATGCGTCCTCCGCTCGCCCCGAAGGCAGCATGGAGGTGCTCAAGGTGATTTGGTGGAAGCATTCCTCCAAGGCAGGGCAGTATTCCTCTGCAAAGGTCCATCGTTCGCTACATGTTAACCCGGATGGTTCCTCTAAACTTGAAAATCTCCCGGATTTATCTCCAGAGGAAATCGATGGCTTCTAAGGCGCTCCCCTCCTCCAACATCGCCCTGTTCCGCGGCAATGAGATTCGCAAAACCCTCCATAAAAAAGAGTGGTGGTTCGTCATCAGTGATGTTATCGCCGCATTGACAGACTCGGTGCAACCTGCCGGTTATATCAAGGATATGCGCAGGCGGGATTCGGAGCTCAACCAAGGGTGGGGGCAAATTGCCACCCCCCTTTCCGTCCAGACCTCAGGGGGGGCCCAAAGCCTCAATTGCGCCAACACCGAAGGCATTTTCCGCATCATCCAAAGCATTCCCTCTCCCAAGGCCGAGCCCTTCAAGAAATGGCTGGCCAAGGTGGGATACGAGCGCATCCAGGAAATCGAGGATCCGGAAATCGCCACCAAGCGCACGCGGGCTTTGTACAAAGCCAAGGGGTATCCGGGCGATTGGATCGAGAAACGGATGCGCTCCATTCATATCCGCGAAGAGTTGACCAATGAATGGAAAAATCGAGGAATTCAAGAAGATCGTGATTGCGCCATCCTGACTGCCGAAATTTCCAAAGCGGCCTTTGGAATCACTCCGTCAGAGTATAAGAGGGTTAAGGGAATCAAGCGCGAAAATCTTCGCGATCATATGAACGACCTGGAGTTGATTTTCAGCATGCTAGGCGAAGCCGCGACCACGGAGATTACTCGCGTCCGGGATACCAATGGTTTCATGGAAAACCAGGAAGCCGCCAGAGAAGGCGGTTCGGTGGCCGGTAAAGCCCGCAAAGAGCTGGAAGGCCGGACAGGAAAAAAAATTGCTTCGCCCCAGAATTATCTTCCGGAGACCGGAAAGCGGAGAGGTCTTAAACGCATTTCAAAACGATAGCAAGGCTACTGCCGCAACCAACCGAAAAACCGGATTTTTTTAAGTGACAATAGACGACGAAGACCTTCATCCCATTTCAGCGTTGCAGCACATGGCTTTCTGCCCCCGCCAAGCCGGTCTCATTCATCTGGAGCAGGTCTGGGAGGAGAACCAACGCACGGCAGAAGGCAGGACTCTCCATGAACGGGTGGACGAGGGTTACCGTGAATTCCGCCGAGGCTTACGGCAGTTTTCGGGAGTGCGGGTACAGTCCCAGGTCTTGGGACTATATGGCCGTCTGGATGTGGTTGAAGTCGAAAAAGTCGCCGATGCTCCGAACTCGGCTGGATTCCTTGGGCTGACTGGAGATTGGAGAATCCGCCCGGTCGAATTCAAGCGTGGTGAACCTAAAGAGGATGATTGTGATCGGATCCAGCTTTGCGCTCAAGCTCTGTGTTTGGAGGAGATGACCACATCCCGGATTCCGGATGGCTCGATCTTTTATGGGAAGATTCGCCGTCGTGACGAGATCGTATTCGATCAAGGGCTTCGTGATCGGACGCTGAAAATGATTGCCGAATTTGATGCCATGATACGCTCACGGCGTCTTCCATCGGCCGAATGGAAAAAGGGCTGCAAGGCCTGCTCCTTGATTGGGATTTGCCAGCCCAAGAGTGCTCTGCCTGCGAGGTTGGATGCATACCGAAAGGAACTTTTAGGATGAAGCACGTCCGGAATACCCTCTACATGACGTTGGAAGGGGCGTATTTGCACAAGGATGGAGAGGCTGTCACGGTTCGAAAGGAGCGTGAAAAGGTCGCCCAGTTTCCGCTGCACGCAATTGGGGCAATCGTATGCTTCGGATTTGATATCGGGGTATCGCCACAATTAACCGAGCATTGCGCTCGTAGCGGTGTCGCTATTACATATCTCAATGGGAATGGCCGGTTTCTTGCGCGCATGACCGGGCCCGTTCAGGGAAATGTTTTGTTACGACGAGAGCAATACCGGATTGCGGACCTACCGCTGAGAGCGTTGGCAATCGCCTGCTGTTGCGTGGTTGCCAAAATTCAAAATCAGCGAAACACTCTGCTTCGCTTTGTTCGGAATCATCCTGATGTTTCGCGAATGGGAGAGATTCAAAGCGCGTTGCGCCGCATGGAGAATTGTCTGACTACGGCTCGGAATACGAATTCCATTGAATCTCTCCGTGGAATCGAAGGCGATGCCGCTGAAGCCTATTTCTCGGTATTTGACGCCATGATTTTGGTTCCGGATGAGGAGTTTCGATTTCACTTCAGAAGTAGACGGCCACCCACTGATCGGGTGAACGCCTTACTTTCTTTCGTGTATTCCATTCTTGCCATGGATATGCGATCAGCGTTGGAATCAGTCGGACTGGATCCATATGTCGGCTATCTTCACGTAGAAAGGCCAGGGCGTCCTTCCTTGGCTTTGGATTTAATGGAAGAATTTCGGGCATCTTATGCTGATCGGCTGGTTTTGGGACTGGTAAATCTAAGACAAGTGAATGCGGAGGGATTTACTATTCAGGCGTCTTCGGAAGTTGAAATGACGGCTGAAACAAGAAAAACGGTTCTTGCTGCATTGCAAAAAAGGAAACGAGAAATCATTCGGCATCCATTCCTTGAGGAGGATTTGGATATCGGGCTTTGCTTCTTGGCACAGGCCCAACTATTAGCGCGGCACATTCGCGGTGATCTCGATTTCTATCCCGCGTTTCTCTGGAGGTAACCGTGTTGATTCTCGTGAGCTATGATGTTTCCACAACCTCTTCTGCAGGTCGGAAACGATTGAGGAGAACCGCCAAAGCCTGCGAAGATTTTGGACTTCGTGTTCAAAACTCTGTGTTCGAATGCAATGTGGATCCCGCGCGGTGGGAAGTATTAAAAACACGGTTGATGGGAATTGTGAATAAGGATCAGGACAGTTTGCGCTTTTATTTCCTCGGCTCGAATTGGGAGCGCAAAGTAGAACACCATGGTGCCAAAAAACCGCCGGATCTTGGAGAATTGATCATAGTTTAAGTGGTTCGCCAATCCCAAGCTCCACTGGATCCTCAGGGGGTTAGCGATGCGAATTTCAATGAATATTCGCGGTCTTTGAAAGTTTATCGTCATTTCGCTAGCCTCCCATTTTGGTTGTGGCTGGATTAGCGAAAAGGTTCATGGACGCTCTTGTTTTACCGATACTATATTCCCACGCAGTCGCCCCCCGTGCGGGGGCGTGAGTTGAAACAGCCTGGCTTGGGCAAAGCGTCCCTTGGCTGTGTCGCCCCCCGTGCGGGGGCGTGAGTTGAAACCGCTCCTGCGGCCGGGGTCCCGGAGGCGTTGTGTCGCCCCCCGTGCGGGGGCGTGAGTTGAAACGGCTCCGGAAGCGCCAGAAGGCCCAGGCCGCGGCGTCGCCCCCCGTGCGGGGGCGTGAGTTGAAACGCGGCTTCCCGCATCCTTCCGCGCCAGGAGGCGTCGCCCCCCGTGCGGGGGC
>DATENA010000066.1:0-14055 GCA_035275285.1 Fibrobacteria bacterium
ATCATCCGTTCACATCCGGCCTCTTCCAAACATGGGAGGGGCCTTTCTGCATGGGGTGGAATCAACACAGTGGAAAAGGGAACAGAATCAGCAGGGAGTGAAGAGTGGGATCTTGACGCTGCCAGAGCGCGAGAGCTTACAGAGGACGCCCGTTCCATCACCGATTGGGTGCTGAATGACAACGTCGCCCGGCCCGCGGCCGGTGGGTTCCAAGACGTGAAGTTCTTCAAGGTCAAGCCCGTGGGCGCCGGCCTGATCGATTCCCTGACCCGCCCGCATCGGATACACGGGCACCTGCCGCGCCACCACCCCGGTTTCCCTGGTTGGTCCCTGCGGACATGCCCGGGGGCATCCTGACGGTGACGGTTTCCCGGCCGGCCAATCGCGGAGGCGGATCAGAGCCTGAAAAAAAACCTCGCTCCGGCGTTCTCTTCGCCTTCGGCCCAGACTTTGCCGCCGTGGCGTTGGATCACCCGCTGTACCGTGGCCAGGCCGACGCCCGTGCCGCTGAACTCGTCTTCGGAATGGAGCCGTTGGAAAACCCCGAAAAGCTTCTGGGAATACGCCATGTTGAAGCCGGCGCCGTTGTCCCGGACGCAGAAAACGGTTCCGCCGCCGGGCTCCCGCTCCGAGGAGAACCAGATGCGCGCGTCCGGAGTCCTGGACGTGAACTTCCAGGCGTTCCCGATCAGGTTCTCCAGCAGGATGCGCATCAGGCTCGCGTCCCCGCGGCAGGACAGGCCGTCCTGGATCGCGGCTTCCACCGCGCGGTCCGGATCGCGCCGCCGCAGTTCGGCCACTATCTCCCGGGCCAGTCCGGAAAGGTCCACTTCCCGGAAGGCGATTTCCTTCCGCGTCACCCGGGCCAGGCTCAGCATATCGTCGATGAGCTCTCCCATGCGCTGGGCGGAGCTCAGCACCCGGTCCAGGATCTGCCGCCCCTTTTCGTCCAGCATGCCGGCATGGCGTTCCTTGAGTATCCGGCTGAAGCCGTCGATGCCGCGCAGGGGGGCGCGCAAATCGTGGGACACCGAGTAGCTGAAGCTCTCGAGCTCCCGGGCCAGGCTGTCCGCCGCGTCCTTGGCCTCGCGCAGTTCCTGGTTCTTCCGTTCCAGATCGCCGATGTGCGCGGCCCGCGTTTCCGCCAATTCCCTGACGGCCTGCACTTCCAAGGCCTCCATCTCCCGGCGCATCAGGTCCTCCCGGAAGCGGCGGTTTTCGTCCTCGAATTGCCGCCGCCGCAACTGGGCGTTGAGGCGCGCTTGCAGCACCTCGAAACGGCTCGACTTGGTGATGTAATCGTCCGCTCCGGCGTTGATGCCGTTGAGGAGCGCGCCGCGGTCCTCCAGGGAGGTGAGCATGATCAGGGGCGTGTCCCTCCAGGCGGGATTGGACTTGATGCGCCGGCAGACTTCCTCCCCCGAAAGGCCCGGCATGACGACGTCCAGCAGGATGGCATCCACCTTCTGGTAGGCGAGCAGGTCCAGGGCCTCTTCGCCCGAGCGGGCGGAGACCACGTCGTATCCGTCCTGCCTCAGCTTCTCCGACAGCTCGCCCAGGTACGTGAAGCTGTCGTCCACGGCGAGCACGCGTTTGGGGCCCAGCAGGCTGGCGGCGTTATCCTGCACCGGGGCGCGGCCGGGCCTGAGAAGGACCGTCAGCTTGGCCAGGATCACGTCCTTGTCCTCGTCCTTGTACGCGAAGAGATCGGCGCCGGCCTCCAGGGCCCGCAACTCGTCCTTGCGCTCCAGCGTGGCGGTGAGGAGCAGGCACGGCGTGCGGCGCAGGGCGGCGTCCGAACGGATGCTGCGGATGACCTCCACGCCTTCCATCCCCGGCAGCACCCCGTCCACGATGAGGGCGTCCGGCCTCAGGTCCGCCGTCCGGCCCAGCCCTTCCTCGCCGCTGACCGCCTGCGCCACATCGTATCCGGCCTTTTCCAGGACCTCCCGCATGGCCTCCCGGAAGGTCGCGCTGTCGTCTATCATCAGCACCAGCGGTTTTCCGCGCACCTCCGGTTTGCCCCGGCGCAGGAGCGCCCTGGCGCGGGAGACCACTTGGGCCCGGTCGTAGGGCTTGCCGAGGTACTCGTCCGCACCGGTCTTCAAGCCCCGGATCCGATCGCGCACGTCGTCCTCGGAGGAGAGGAGCATGACGGGTGCGGCGTTCCACGCCGGGTTCGACTTGATCTCCCGCAGCAGCCCCATTCCGTCCGCGTCCGGCAGCAGGACGTCGAGGATGATCAGATCGAACGCGTTGCGCGACAGCGCGTCCCGGGCCGCCGCCGCGGTGGCGCACAGGGAGGCGGCGAAACCGGCCTCTTCCAGGGAATCCTTCAGGTCCATGCGCACGGTGATGCTGTCGTCGACTATCAAGGCCCGGGGCTTCATGGAGTCTTCCTTTCCGCGAGGGACTTGAGCGCCGGCGCGATGCGCTGCAAGGGCAGCACTTTCTCCGCGCCGCCCAGCAGAATGGCTTCCCGGGGCATTCCGAACACGACGCAGGTTTCCTCGTCCTGCGCCAGGGTGACGCCGCCCGCGCGCCGCACGGCCAGCAAGCCTTCCGCTCCGTCCTTGCCCATGCCGGTCAGCAGGACCGCGGCGGCGGCGGCGGCGGCTTCCCGCGCCACCGATTCGAAAAGGATGTCCACGGAGGGGCGGCAGGAATGGCGCTCCGGGCCGTCGGTGAGGCGCAGGCGCCCGTCCCGGAGCACGAGGTGGAGGTCCGGGGGCGCCAGGATCACGCGGCCCTGGCCCGGCGGCGGCAAGGGTTCGCCGTCCTTGGCATATGCTACGCGCAGGGGCGACTCGCCGTCCAGCCAGTCGGAGAAGGCCGAGCCGAAGGCCTTGCCCAGATGCAACGCGAGCAGGATGGGAAGCGGAAAGGTCGGGGGCAGCCCCTTGAGGATCTCCAGCACGGCGCCGGGACCGCCCGTGGACGCGCCGATGGCGAGCACGCGGACGCCCCGCCCGGCGGCGGGGAAGGACCCGCTCCCGGGCGCGAAGTTCCGCCTTTCCAGGCGCGCGCGCGGATGGGTGATCACCTTGATGCGGGAGATCAGCCGCAGCGTGGCGATGAAGCGCGTTTCCCAGGTCCCCGCGGGTTCCGCGCTCCTGGGTTTCTCCAGCACGTCCAGAGCGCCGGCGGCCAGGGCCTCGTAAGTCTTGAACAGCTCCCCGCGGTTGGTGGAGGAGGACACGATCAGGATGGGGGTGGGGCAAAAGGCCATGATGTATTCCGTGGCCGCGAGGCCGCTCATCACGGGCATCATCATGTCCAGCGTCACGGCGTCCGGGCGCAGCGCCTGGCAGAGTTCGATGCCCTTCTTGCCGTCCTCGGCTTCGCCCACCACCTCGAACTCCTCGTGGGCGGACAGCAGTTCCACGATGCGCTTGCGCACCGTCAGGGAATCCTCCACGACCAATATGCGGATCCTGCTCATCCCGCCAGCTCGCGGATGCGCGCCAGCAGGCGCGCTTGATCGAATTCGCCTTTGACGATATAGTCCGAGGCGCCGGCCGCGGCCCCGCGGCGCTTGTCCTCGGGGGAGGAGCGGGACGTGATCAGGATGGCGGGGATCCCGCGGAGCGCGTCGTCGCCGCGGATCGCCTCCACGAACTGGAACCCGTTCATGCCGGGCATCTCCACGTCCACCAGGAAAAGGCCGAAGCGCTTGCGGGCGGCTTTGGCCAAGCCCTCCTCGGCCGAGACCGCCGTTTCCACCGGGTATCCGGCCGATTCCAGGATGCTCTGCTCCAGCATGCGGGTCGTGAGCGAATCGTCGATCACGAGGATCGGGGGGCGGACCCTGGGCCCGGCGGACGGGCCTTCTCCCGGGCGGGAGCGGGCGGCGCGCACCAGCCCTTCCGGATCGAGGACCAATTGGGGATTGCCCTGGGCGTCCAGGCCCGCGCCCGAAACGGATCCCTCCGCGTAGGCGAGGGCCGGCAAGGGACGGGCGACGGTCTCGCGCACTCCCAGGATCCTGTCCACGCCCACCACGGCCGATCCCGAGCCGCTGCGGATGGCCACCGCGGGGCGGGCGCGGCGCTCCCGGTCCGGCGGGCGCCGGAACACCGCCTCCAGGGCCAGGAAAGGGAGCATCCCCGTCCCCACGGCCACGGTGTCGCCCTCGGGGGAGCGGGCCAGATCCCCTTCCGCCACCAGTAACGCCTGCGTGACCCCGTCGAAGGGGATGAGGGCGACCGTCCCGGCCGCCTCCACGGCGAGCGCGGAAAAGACGGACATGGAGTAGGGCACGCGTATCTCCACTTCCAGGCCGCGGCCCGGCGCGCTCTTCAGGAAAACCTCCCCGTGCAGGCGCGCGGCCGTCTCGCGCACCACGTCGAGGCCGATGCCCCGGCCGGAGACCTCGGACACCCGCTCCGAGGTGCTGATGCCTCCGGACAAGAGGAGGCGCGCGGCCTCCTCGGCGCCCAGGGACTCGCCGGCGGAAGGGGCCAGCAGCCCCCTGGCCGCCGCGGACTTCCGGATCGCGTCCAGGTCCAGGCCGCGGCCGTCGTCGGCGCACCGGAAGAATATCCGGGTCCCTTGCCTTTCCACTTCGATGCGGATGCGCCCCTCCGCGGGCTTTCCCAGGCGGATGCGCTCCCCTGCGCCTTCCAGCCCGTGGGCCACGGCGTTGCGCACCACGTGGATGAGCGCCTCCTGGACGGCCGAAAGCACGGGCGCGTCCAGGCGGTTCCCGCCGCCGGAGGTCTCGAAGCGCACCTCCTTTCCCAGGGAGCGGGCCGCGTCGCGCGCGGCGCGTTCCAGGAAATCGAACATGGAGGCGGCCTGCATGAGGCGGAGCCTGCCGGCGCGTTCATGGGCCAGCCCCAGCTCCCGTTCGGCCCGGTCCAGGTGGGCCCCGGCCACGCGGCTGAACCGTGAGAGGCCGGCGGTCAGCTCTTCCGCCATCGCGCGCAACCCCGGTGCGGCGCCGGAGCCCGCGGGATCGGCCAGGCCGTCCGCCATGCGCCGGAGGCGTTCCAGCCCCGCATATTCCCCGCGCATGGCGGCGAGCCCGGTCGCCGCTTCGGAAAGCCCGTCCAACAAGGCGTCCACCTCGCCGATCTCCAGGCGGACGGTATCCGCCCGGGGCGGGGGAGCGGGCGGTGCGGTTCCCGGCCGCGCCTCCTTTCCGGCTTCGCCATCACGCATGCCGTCGTCGCCGGGCGCGATGGCCCCGGTCCCGGGTTCCGAAGGAGGCGGCTCCGACCCCGGGGAAGCGTCCAGCTTGGCCAGCTTCGCGTTCAGGGAGTCCAGGAGCTTGAGCAATCCGTCCACGGATTCGCGGGGAACCGCCTTCCCGCCTTCGCGGAACGGCGCCAGGACTTCCTCCATGGCATGGGCCAGCTTGCCGATCCCGGCCAGTCCCACCACGTGGGATGCTCCTTTCAGGGTATGCGCATGGCGGAGCAGCCGGGTCACGATCTCCCGCGATGCCCCGGCCTTTTCCAGTTCCAGCACGCCCTGGCCCAGGGCGTCCGACAACTCCCGGCCTTCGATGCGGAAGTACCTGTACGGATCCTTGGGGATCATGCGTGGCCGCGATGTCCGTTGCGGTTGCCGTCGGCGCGGACGATGCTCGAGAGTTCCCTGGAAAGCGCGGAGAGCTGGCCGGCCGTCAGCAGCGTCTGGCCGGAACTGGCCTCGGTTTCCTTGGTGGCCTGGGCCACGTTCGAGATGGCCAGGTTGACCTGTTCCACGGCGGTGGCCTGCTGCTTGGTGGACAGTTCGATTTCCCGGGCCGCTTCCGTGGAGGTGCCCACCAGCCCGGCTATCCGCCGGAAGGAGGCGGTGACTTCGGTGAATTGCCGGGTTCCCGCCTCCACGGCCTTGGATCCGCTTTCGGTGGCCATTACCGTGGTGTTCACCGCCGCCCGCATCTCCTCGATCAGGGAGCGGATTTCCTTGGTGGAGCCTCCCACCCGGTCCGCGAGCTTGCGGATTTCATCCGCCACCACGCCGAACCTGCGGCCGCCTTCGCCCGCGCCCGCGGCTTCGATGGACGCGTTGATGGCCAGGATGTTCGTCTGCTCCGAGAGCTCGTTGATGATTTCCAGGATCCCGCCGATCTGCTGGGACTTCTTGCCCAGGTCCAGCATGTGGGATACGATGGTATCCACCTGGCGGCGGATGGCGCCGATGGATTCCTGCGTCCTTTCCACCGTCTGATCGCCGGAACCCGCGGCCTGGGTGGTCTCCCCGGCGATGTGGGCCACGCGCCGGGCGCTTTCCGCTATCTGGCGGGAGGTGGCCATGAGCTCGTTGATGGTGGTGGAGATCTCGTTCATGGAGGTGGATTGCTCCTTGGCGCCCGAAGCCTGCTGGTTGGCCGCCGCCTGGAGCTCGGAAGAGGAACTCTGGATATGCTGCACGGCGGTGCCCACCTGGCGCGCCAGGGATCGGGAGATGAACGTTCCCACGCAGGCTATGAACGCGATGCCGAACAGGCTGCCCCAGAGGATCACGGCCTTGGTCCTGTCCGAACTCTCGCGGGCCCTGGCGTCCCGTTCGCGGAGCAGTCCGGCTTCCTGCCCGTCCATGCTCCCCAGGATCACGGTCATGCTGTCCATGAGCCTCTTGCCCTCCCCCCCGGCAACCTTCTTGACCGCGGGATCGAATCCCTGGGTGCGGCGCGCTTCGATGACCTCCAGCGCATGCGCGAGCTTGGCATCGATCAGGGCGCGCAGCGTGTCCAGCCTCCGCTGTTGCGGCGCGTTGTCCTTTGTCAGGGTGCGCAGCTCCCCATAGGCCGTTTCGATGCGGCCGAGGGCGGCCCGGTAGGGATCCAGGAAGGCATCGCCGCCGGAAAGGACGAAGCCGCGCGTGCTCGTTTCCGCGTCCTTGAGAAGCGAATGCACCAAGGCGATCTCCATCCTCACCTGGTGGGTGTGCTCCACCCATTTTTCGTTCTCGATGAGGTTATGGGTGCTCCGGTACCCGAGCATGGCGATGATCGCCAGGGTGACGGCGGCAGTGGAGAAGCCGGCGGCCAGTTTGCGCCCGAACGTCCAGGTTTGGTTCATGTCAGCCTTCCTTTTTCCGGGATTGGATGATGGCCTGCACCGCTTTCAGGGCTTCGGCCAGATGGATCACTCTGCGCATCGCGCCACCGGCCATGCAGGCCTCGCTAGCGAGGGCCTCGCGCGCGGACGCGCCCGCCGCCATGCCGGCCGGAGGGCGGCCGGCCGGTGGAGCCCGATGGAATTCCGATTTCGGGACCCGGAAATACCCGTCGAACTCCTCGAAAGCCAGGGCCCAGGGCGCTTCGCCGGAGGCGGTGACGAGCCAGCGCGGTTCGCGGCGGGCCGAAGGGTATCCGAGCAGCGCCGCCGGATCCCAGACGGGCACCAGGACCCCGCGTATGCCCGCGAGCCCGAGCAATGCGGCCCCGGCGCCCGGCAGCGGGAGGATTTTCCGCCCCGCGCTGACGCCGGTGATTTCCCCGACGCGCAAGGCGTAGCCGTCCCCGTACAGGCGGACCGCCAGGAGGTCCTCGCTCTCCGGGCTCCCCTCCCGCGCGGGCAGGGAAAAGCCATGATCGAAATCCTTGCGCATGCGCGCGGCCTTTTCGGCGCCCGGCGTCCCGTCCATCAGCGTCCCTCCAGGGTGCGGATCCCGCTCCGGCACATCTGGGCCAAAGCCTCCCGGCCGAACCCGCCCCCGAAGAGCAGGATGCGCGCGGAATCCTCGCGGGCCAGCAGCGCCAGGGCCTGTTCCAGGTTGCGGCGGGCCTCCGCGTTCCTTCCGTCCCGCGTGGCCAAAAGCCCCAGGTGGAGCCAGGGCATGGCGAAGCCGGCGTCCAGATAGATGGCGGTGCGATCGTGATCTTCCGCCGCGGCGGCGTCCCCGGCGTGCTCCCGGCAGAGCGCGACCAGGTAATGCGCGCCCGCGTTGAGCGCATCCGCGGCCAGCAAGCGCCGGCACACGGCCTCGCCTTCTTCGCGGTCCCCCATGTTGGTGGCCAATACCGCCCGCAGCAACAGGGCGTCCGGATCCGAGGCCGATTCCGGGGGCAGTCTTTGCAATACCTCCATGGCTTCGGCGAAGCGCTCCCCCTGGAGCAGATCCAAGGCCTGCGCCCGGTTCCAGGAAGGCGGGGCCGCGGTCCGGAGGATGCGCGGGCCCGCGGATCCGCTCCCGGGGAGAAGCCGTTCCGTTTCCGCGGCGAGGCCGGGGGACGCGGAACCGCTGCGATCGGCGAGGCCGGCGATCTTTTCCGAAGCGCGCCGGATCACGTCCACCCAGGCGCCCGCGGCGTCCCATGCGGGGTCGGGCGCTCCGGAAGGCGCGGCGCCGCTCCAGGCGGCGGTTCCGCGGGCCGCTGGAGCGCTCCCGGCGTTCGCGGGCCTCCGGTAGTAGAAGGTTCCATGGGTGTGGCAAAGCTCGAATTCCTGCGACAGGCCGCGCAGGGTTTCCGCATGCCCCAGGAACAGGTACCCCCCGGGGAGGAGGGCCGCGTGGATCCGCGCCACCAGGCGGGCGGCGGTTTCCGGGAGGAAATACATGATGACGTTGCGGCAGAAGACGAAGTCGAATCCGGGATCCGTTCCCCAGAGATCGGGATTGGCTTCGGCCAGGTTGCGCTTTTCGAACGTGACCATGGAACGGAGGCTCCCGGCGATGCGGAACCTTCCGCCCTCCGGGCTGAAGTGCCGATCCCGGATCCCGTCGTCCGTGCCCCGCAGGGACCAGGGCGAGAAGAGCCCCTCGGCCGCGGCCGCGAGCACGGCGGGGTTCACGTCCACGGCCCGGATGCCCACGTCCCAGGAGGACAGCTCCGGGAAGTGATCCCGGACGGACATGGCCAGGGTATAGGCTTCCTCCCCGGAAGAGCAGCCGGCGGAGAGCATGCGCAGCTTCCGCTCGCCGGCCCGCGCCTCCATCCTTTCCGGGATCAGGCTTTCCGTCATGGCGCGGAAGTGATCGATGTTGCGGTGGAAAAAGGTTTCGTTCACGGTCAGCGCTTCCGCGATCCGATCGAATTCCGGCGGGCCGCCCTTGGCTTGCAGCGCGCGCAGATAGGTTTCGGCGTCCGGATGCCCGCCCGCTTCCATCCGCAGGCGCAGGATGCTTTCCAGGAAATCGCGCTTGGACTCGTCGAAATGCAGGCCGAACCTGCCGGCCGCCAGCGTCCGGAACTCCTCCACGCTGCGGGAATCCAGGAGGGTCATATCCGCGGGACCGCCAGGGCCTCCTGCGCGTCATGCGGAAGCAAACGCGCCGCGCGCAGGAGCAGCAGCAGGCCGGAGTCGAGGGCCCCCAGGGACGCCACCGGTCCCTCGGAGGCGTCGCGCAAAAGGGCGGGCAATCCCTCCAGGGAAGAAGCGTCCAGCTCGCGCAGGCCGATCACTTCGTCCACCGCGAGGGCGGTCCGCCTTCCCTGCATGCGCAAGGATACGAAGCGGGAGGCCGCGCCCGCGGGCGCTTCCTCCTCCGGGTCGCCCAACAGGATCCCCAGGTCCACCACGGGGACGGGAAATCCCCGGATGATGGCGATTCCGAGCAGGCAGGCGGGGGCATGCGCGATGGGTTCGACCGGCAAAGGGCGCAGGATCTCCAGGAGATCGGAAACCGGCAGCGCGCAGCGCCGGGACCCGGCCCGGAAGATCAGAATTTGGACGGCGCTCGACACCCTGTTAAGTGAAATTATTTCCGGACCGTGGACCAGGAAAATGGGATCCGGGATGGTTTCCTCGGCCCGCGGAGCGCTATTCCTTGCCGGCCAATTCCAGGATTTTGGCGGGAATGGCGGTCAGGGGCAGGATATGGTCCACGCCGCCCCGGGCGACGGCTTCCTTGGGCATGCCGTAGACGATGCAGCTCGCTTCGTCCTGGGCGATGTTGACGGCGCCGCCGTCCTTCATTTCCTTCATGCCGCCCGCCCCGTCCGAGCCCATTCCCGTCAGGATCACGCCCACGGCGTTCCTGCCCGCGAACCGGGCCACGGAACGGAAGAGGATGTCGACGGAAGGCCGGTGGCGCGAAACCAGGGGACCCGACTTGACGCGGGCCTGGTAGACGGCGCCGGAGCGGTCCAGGAGCAGATGGAAATTGCCGGCGCCGATGATGGCCCTGCCGGGCGAGACGGTATCGCCGTCGCTGGCTTCCTTCACTTCGATGGCGCACAGGGAGTTCAGGCGATCCGCGAAGGATTTCGTGAAGTGCTCCGGCATGTGCTGGACGATGAGGATCCCGGGGGCATTGGCGGGAAGGGCGGTGAGCACGTATTCCAGCGCCTTGGTGCCCCCGGTGGACGCGCCGATGGCGACGATTTTGTGGGTGGTCCTGGCCAGGGAGAGCCGGGCCGGGCGCGGGGGCGATTTCCCCTGCAGGGCGGCCCCCACCGGGGCGCGCGCGGCGGCTTTCACCTTGTCGCGGATTTCCATGGCCAGGTCGCCCACCGCATAGGCGGCCCCGGGCTTGCACATCACGTCCACGGCCCCCAGGTCCATGGCCTCCAGGGCCAGTTCCCCGCCCTTGGTCGTCAGCGAGGAAATGACCACCACGGGCATGGGGTGGTGCTTCATGAGTTTCCGCAGGAAGGTGAGCCCGTCCATGCGCGGCATTTCGATGTCCAGGGTGATGACGTCGGGGCGGAGGCGGACGATCTCGTCGCGGGCGACGAACGGGTCCGGGACCGCGCCCACCACCTCTATCTCCGGATCGAGGGCGAGTTCCCGGGAAAAGACGTCGCGGACCAGGGCGGAGTCGTCGACCACCAGCACCTTTATCCTACGGCCCCCTGCGATCATCTTCCCTGTCCAATCCCTCGAAAATCCCTCGGAGGATTTACGGGTTTCCCGCCTCGATCGATTGGAAGCGCAGCAAGGCCGGGCGACCCTCCACGTCGAACCCCAAAGTGCCCGGCAACGCGGCCAAGGCGTTCCGGTCCCCCAGGGACAACGCGTGCACCTTGGGGATGGAAAGGTCGAAAACGGGCTCTTCGCCCGCCAGGGCGGTGAGCATGTGGCCGCACGCCACGTTGAGGATCTCCTTCAGGGAGTCCTCGGCGCATTTGGCCACGTCGGGATCGTCGGCGTCCTTGCCGAGGAAGTTGGCGGCGATCTCCAGTTGCGCTTCCTTGGGCAGGGCCAGGGACAGGCTGCCGCCGAAAGGCCCGTGAAAATACATCCGCGCCTCCACCCACTCCCCGGATTCGGGCAGCTCGGCGGTGTCCAGGTCCTCCGCGAACAGGAAGACCTGCTTTTCCAATACCCGCGCGAAGACCTCGCGCACCATTTCCGGTGAAGCGTTCATGATTTCATTTCCCCATGATTCCGTCGATGGTGGTTTTCAGCCCTTCGGGCGTGAACGGCTTGCGCAGGAAGGCGCGCACGCCGCTTTCCATGAGCCCTTTGATGCGGGTGGCGCTCCCTTCCGTGGACACGATGACCACGGGGATTTCCTTCATGTCCGCGTCGGCCTTCATGCGCTTCACCATCTCCACGCCGCCCATGACGGGCATGTTGATGTCCGCGAAGACCAGGTCCACCCACTCCCGGCCCAGGATGTCCAGGGCCTCCTGCCCGTTGGCCGCCGTGAACAGGGCCTTGACGCCCGCTCCGGACATCTCGATCGCCTTGGCGATCACGGCCCGCACCGTTTCCGAATCGTCCACCACCAGGATATTATAGGCCATCTGCGCCCGCCTTCCTTGTCCGCCGCGCCGTCATCATAGTTCCCGTTCCTCTCCGTTGGCCTTGAGCAGGGTCTTTCCCGTGGCCAGGTCCAGGGACATGGTCCTGGGGATGGATCCGCCCACGTCCTCGCCGGAGATGAGGATGTTGTTCTTCCAGAGCATTTTCCGCACGACGGTGTTGTTCCGTTCCCCGATGTTGAAAATCCCTTTGTCGTCCATGATATGCGAGCCGCCGGCGACCTTGGCCACCAGGGACTTCCGCTGGGCCCCCAGGTCGAAGAGCGACTGCAGGAAGGCCGTGACTCCCGAATCGATGAATATGAACGGGTTCGCCTCGGCCTTGGCGGCGTCGATCTTGGACAGGGGAAGCATGCAATGCAGCAGCCCCCCGATCCGCTTTTCGGAATCGAACAGGGTCAACCCGATGCAGGATCCCAGGGAGTACGTGATGATCACGTCCTCCGGTGCGGATGAATAGCGCATATCGGCGACGCCTACGATAATCTTCACCGATCACTCCTTGGCGTAGACGGAAGGTTGGACGTTTCTGAAATCGCTCGTGATGCCGTTCAGGCTTTCCGCGTGGCCGACCATCAGGTAGCCTCCGGGTTTCAGCATGCGGTGAACCTCCGAAAGCAGGCCCTGGCGCACGTGGTTGTCGAAATAGATCATGACGTTGCGGCACAGCACCACGTCCAGGGGTCCCTGCATGGGGAACGGGGGCGTGGAGAGGTTGAACCGCCTGAACACGATGCGCCGCCTCAGCTCGTCCCGGACGCGGTGGATCTGTTCGCCCCGGGCCCCTTCTTTCACGAAGTATTTGGCGCGCAGGGCGGCGGGGATTCCGTTCATCTTGGCTTCCGGATATTCCCCCTGGGAGGCCTGATCGAGCACGCGGGTGGAAATGTCCGTGGCCAGGATCTTCAGATCCACGTCCTTGCCTTCCAAAACCTCGGCCAGGGTCATGGCTAGGGTGTACGGCTCCTCCCCGGTGGAGCAGGCGGCGGACCAGAACCGGAAGCGCCGCTGGCCCTTGCGCAGCCAATCCGCGAACAATTCCCGGATCAGATCGAAGTGGGCGGATTCGCGGAAGAAGCTGGTGACGTTGGTGGAGATGGCGTCCAGCAAATGGACGATTTCCTCGCCTCCGGAATCCCGCCTCACCATGTTCAGATAGGTCTTGAAATCGTCCATGCCCATCTGGCGCATCCGCTTGCCGATGCGCGAGCTCACCAGGGCTTCCTTCCCTTTGCCCAAGGTGATGCCGCTGACGTCGTAGACCAGGGTGCGGAATTCGTTGTAGCTTTTGGTATCCAGTTCCATTTTTCGCTTTCACGTCCGCCCGGGCATCCCCCGGCGGCCCGGGTGTTCAGAAATCGTTGAGTTCGTCGTCGCTCAGGGGAACGACCGCTTCGGTGCGGACGTTGCGGGCCGCCGTGGGAGAGGGTTCGTTCCCGCCGTTGCCGGCCGGGCTCCAATCGTGTCCGGCATGGGCTTTACGGGCCGGGGCCGCGGGGCGCTTCTGCGCTTTCGCAGCGGCAGGCCGCGCGGAATGCTTCCCGGCGGCGGAATGCGCCGGGGCGGTGGAGGCTCCTGAGCCCTTCACGATGGACACCAGCGCGTTCACCATATCGTTCAATTCGTTGGCCTGGGCCGACAGCTCTTCCGACGCAGACGCCGACTCTTCCGCGCTCGCCGCGTTCGACTGCGTCAGCTTGTCCATCTCCGTCACCGCCGTCCCGATCTGCTCGATCCCCTTGGCCTGCTCCTGGCTCGCGCTCGACACCTCCCCGATCAACTGGCTCAGCTTGCCCACGCTCTCCACTATCTGGGTCAATATGCCCGCCACTTCCTGGCTTACCGACACGCCGTTGTCCGCGTTCTTCTGGGATTGCTCGATCAGCGAGGCCGTGTTCTTGGCCGCTTCCGCGCTGCGCTGCGCCAGGTTGCGAACCTCTTCGGCCACCACCGCGAAACCCTTGCCCGCATCGCCCGCCCGCGCCGCTTCCACCGCCGCGTTCAACGCCAGCAGGTTGGTCTGGAAGGCGATCTCGTCGATGGTCTTGACTATCTTGGCCGTCTGGTCCGAGGAGTTCTTGATCAGGCCGATGGCCTCGCTCATGCGGGTCATGGCGACGCGGCTCTTCTCCACGGCCTGGCGCGTATCGTTGGCCATGACGTTGGCCTGGCGGGCGTTGTCGCTGTTCTGCTTGGTCATGGAGGACATCTCTTCCAGGGAGGCGGAGGTCTCTTCCAGGGAGGAAGCCTGCTCGCTGGCGCCTTCGGCCATCTGCTGGCTGCTCTGGCTCACCTGGGTGGAAGCCGACGAGACCTGCTCGCTGCCTTCGGTGAGGCTGTTGATGACCCTGTTCAGGGCGTTGGAAATGGAACGGCTCAGGAAAATC
>DATENA010000067.1:0-27626 GCA_035275285.1 Fibrobacteria bacterium
CCTCCGCGTCCGCGGCCGGCGGGCCCGCGGCCAGGTCCGCCGCGAAGCCCATCCCCGCCATCCCGGTGCCTTGCGAAGCGGGCCGGGTCTGCGAACCCCTGTGGCCGGAAGGCGCGCCGGGCGCCCTGGGGACTTCCCCCGCCGACGTCCCCTTCCTCACCGTGTACGATCCCGATCCCGCCAAGGCCAACGGGGCCGCGGTGGTGGTGCTCCCCGGGGGCGCCTACGGGATCCTGGCCCGCCGCAGGGAAGGCGTGGAACCGTCCCTCTGGCTGGCCGGACTGGGGATCCGCGCGTTCCAGCTCGACTATCGGCTGGGCCCCGCCTACCATCATCCCGTCCAGATGGAGGACGCCCAGCGGGCCATGCGCTGGGTGCGCGCCCACGCGGAAAGGTTCCGCCTGGACCCCAAGCGCGTGGGCGTGCTCGGCTTCTCCGCCGGGGGCCACCTGGCCGCTACCCTGGCCACCCGCTTCGACGCGGGCGATCCGCGCTCCCCCGATGCGGTGGAGCGGGCGCCGGACCGGCCGGATTTCCAGATCCTGATCTATCCCGTCATCTCCATGGAGGCGCCGTTCACCCACCGGGCCTCGCGCACCAATCTGCTCGGCCGCCGGCCCGATGCGGCGGTCCTGGATTTCCTGTCCGCGGAGAAGCACGTGGGGCCGGGCGCGCCGCCGGCCTTCATCGTCCATGCCGAAGCCGATCCGGTGGTTTCCTTCGCCAACAGCCGGGCCTATGCGGACGCGTTGCGGAAGGCGGGCGTGCCGGTGGAGTTCCTGGCTTTCGTGCAGGGGCCGCATGCCTTCGGGCTGGCGGCGGATGGGACCGGGGAGCCGGGACTGGCGCAACTCGCCACCTGGCCGGCCCAATGCGCGAAATGGCTGGGGGCCCTGGGAATGCTGGGTCCGCCGTCGCCCTGAACCCCCTATTCGGGATGGTTTCCATCCCGGCTTCCGGCGCGTGAACCGGATCCGCCTCCGGCGTTAATTGTATCTTTCGGGAAGATGCAGAAGGTTTTCGCCGGCTCCCGGCACGCCGAGGAACTCGAGTTCATGTACCGGGTGATCCTGGAGGCGGGCACGCTGTTGCTGGCGGGCCGCGCGGAAGGCACGGAAGTCTCCTACAAGTCCGACAACTCCATCGTCACCCAGATCGATCATCAATGCGCCGCCTATCTCGACGGGGAGATCGCGGCGCGCTTTCCGGGCGATTCCATCCTCAATGAGGAGACCTGGCACCTGAATCCGGACGCGGCCCCCTGGCACGAGGCGGAACGCTGCTGGATCCTCGATCCCCTGGATTCCACCTCCAGCTACATCCGCAACGGGCAGCATTACGGCATCATCATGGCCCTGGCCATCCAGGGCCGCCCGGAGGCGGGCATGACCTACAAGCCCGAACTGGGGGAGGTCTATTTCGCCGTCAAGGGGGAGGGCGCGTATCGCGCCTTCGTCGCGTCCGAACCGGATCTGGTGGAGGTGATCCCGGTGAAGGTGTCCGGCGAGACCCGGCCCAACCTCATCACCTCGCATGGGCGGTTGTCGGCCGGGCTCAACGATCTGCTGCGGCAGTTGGGCAATCCGCCCTCGCATCGCATGAACGGGTCCCTGAAAATCAACGAGGTGGCGCGCGGGGCGTATACCGCCTTCGTTTCGCCGGCGCAGAACCCCATGGCCCTATGGGACATGGGCGCCACCCAACTGATCCTGGAAGAAGCCGGGGGCCGGCTGACCGATCTCCAGGGCAAGCGCCTGGATTTCCGTTCCCCGAACCCCATCCTCACGCGGGGCATCGTCGCCTCCAACGGGGTGACCCATCAATCCATCCTGGAAAAGCTGAAGGCCGGATAAGCCCGGGCCCCGGCCCGGGGCCGATCAGAACCCGCGGGCGCCGGTTAAGGGTACCTCTAGAAATGGATCCCGTCGCCGAGGGAGACATTTCTAGAGGTACCCTTAAATCTCCGCTTGCAGGACGATCTTGTGGAAGCTGAGCTTCTCCTGGCCGGGGTAGGTGCCTATTTCCTCGGCCACGTAGACGTAGCTCAGGTAGACGATGTAGCCGAAGCGCACGCCGAAGGTGGGGTATCCGTCGTTGAGCCCCGCCCCCAGGTAGGCCACCTGGCGTTTCTTCATGTATCCTTCCACGGCCGCGCCGGCCTTCAATTGCTTGAACCAGGGCGTGCCCGGGATCAGGACGCGCTGCCAATCGAGGTTGACCAGCACCCGGTTGCCCAGGTCCGGGACCAGGTCCAGGTTGCGGTGGTAGGACAGTCCCAGGTCGATCTCCGGCCGCAGGAAGTTCTGATCCAGGATGGTGGGGAAGTCGAGGGTGGAAAGGCCCACGGTCCAGTTCTCGTCGATATCCTTCTCGGCGCCCAGGTTGAGGCCGACGCCCTGGCGGGTCTCGGCGAGATCCGCGGCCACGCCCAGCTTGGAAAGGTTGTCGAAGAAGCCTTTGCCGGGCCGTTGCAGGGTCCGCTTCGCCACGTAGAAATCGTTCTCGGTGGTGCCCACCAGGCGATCGTCATAGCTGAGGCGGTAGAGGTACTTGAGCGCGAAGCCGAAGCGGTAGCCGTCTTCGATCCGGAAGCCGCGGCCGGCGGTGAGGACCAGATCCGAAAGCGCGCCCACTCCGATGACGGGAGTCACCACGGCCTTGCTCAGGGTCAGATTATAGCGCGTGTCGGAAAGCACGGCCAGGGCGATGCCCTGGTAGTTCCCGTACAGCAGGAACGATTGGGAAAAGGGCGCCCACTTGTTGTCCACCGGTCCGATCTTGGTCAGCATCGAATCGGGCTTGTCCAGGTACCGGTAATTGTCCGCGGCCCAGGCCGCATAGTCCAGGAGCACGGAGTTCACGCCCAGGTCCGTGGACAGCCCGGCGGCGCCCGGGCCGTCCTTGCCCAGGGCGGCGGGGTTCAGGAACAGGGAGGGGGCGCCCATGGAAGAGGCGACCCCGGTGCGGCCGAGGGCTTGCGATTTGGTGTCCCGGTACTGCGGGCCCGCTTCCGCGAAGAGGAAGCCCGCGGACAGGGAAACGGCGGCGGCGGAAAGCACGATCCTGCGCATCATTTCACGTCCTCGTCGATCCAGCCGTCGCCGTCGTTGTCCACCCCGTCGGGGATTTCCTCGTCCAGGCCCAGCACGCCGGCGGTCCATTCGGACCGGGGAGGCATGCCGTGCACCCAGATGTGCTTGTACAGGCAGGCGTCCTGGACCGCATCGTCCGTGGAGGCGTGCAGGCCCACCCTGTCCTTGTAGGCCTGCGGCAGCTTGTCGAAGTCCTCCAGGCAATTCTGGTTGGCGCCTTCCCCCAGGAACTTGGAGTAATAGACCCTCAAGGTGTCCGTACCGCCGTGCTGGGCCAGGTAGATGCGGTGTTCCAGGGACCCGATGCAGAACTGGCGCTGGAAGGGCGGCGCCTGCATGGGCACGTCGATGTCGATATCCGGGCAACCGTTGTCGTGCCCGGCCGCATCGCTCCAGACCATGGGCTTGGGCCGGGTCCCGACCATGGACACCAGCAGCAGGGCGTCGTCGTCGTCGTCCATGCCTGCGGCGTTGCGCGCGTCCTCGTCCTTGAGGCCGTCGTAATCGTTGTCGCGATCGTCGATCTCCTCCTCGTCGACGCCGAAGGTTCCGGAAAGCCAGTCGCTGCGGGCGGGAGGGCGGACCGTGGACTTGAGGATGGAGGTGGTGGTGGAGCAGGTCACGGCGACGATCTGCGCGATGAGGGGGGCGGTCACCTTGCCGTCGACGTCCATCCGGCCGGCCACGTCCTGGCAATGCTTGACCATGGCCGCCTTGCGCGCGTTCTTGGAGGTATCCTTGGCCGCCTTGCGCGCGGTCCAGGCGCTGTCCGCGAACTTGACGTACAGCTCGGGATGCAGGTAGCGGTGCATGGGATGGCCGATGTTGCGGGAGCCGCTGTTGGCGGGCGTATCGAGGTACCCCGCGAACAGGGTCGCGTCCTCATCGTAGTCGAAGTGGATGCCGCCGTCCTTGTCGTAGTCGTGCCAGATCATGCGCTCGCCTTTGCCGGAGCCGTCCTGATCGTCGAAGTCGTTGTCCAAGCGGTCGTCGAAGCGCATGTAGGAGAGGAAATTGCTCAGGTCGGCGATGTTGGTGACGATTTCCGTGAGCTGGCCGCTCAGCCCGATCTCGTTATGGCTTTTCATCGCGTCCGTCACGGAGTCCAGGTTGTAGCTGGAAGAGGCGATGGGGCCCTGCATCTTGTCCAGGAAGGAGTTGATGTCGTTGGGGTTGCTGGAGAGCTGGCGCGCGCGCACGTCCTTGGTGTTCAGGTCGCTGATGTCGATGCTGCGGGTGAGCTGCTTGAAGCTCTCGAAGCCGGTGACTTCGCTGCGGGGGCCTTCCTTGCACTTGGCCTTGTAGGCGGCGCCCGCCATGCAGGCCGCGCCCAGGCCCGGGCAGAGGTTGTCGCCGCAGGCGGTATCCACGTGGTTGTCGCCGTCCAGGTCCAAGGGGCCGAGCATGCCCTTGATGGTCTGCAGCAGCCCCAGGTCCAGACGCGCCACGCCTTCCGAGATCTTGCCGTCCGAGGCGGTATCGCCGTCCGGCAGCAATTTCCATCCGCCCGGAATCGGCACCGTGTCCCGCTGGCGCCGCAGGATGTGCTCCAGGTTCTCCACCGACTGGGCCACGGGAAAATAGGTGCTGTCGATTTTCTCCAGGGTGGTGGCGGAGTCGATGAAGGGGATTCCCTTCTTGCCCTTGCCGTCCTTGTTGCGGCGATCGTTGAACTCGTCGTTGAGGGTGTTGTAGTCGATTCCGTAGAGGCTGACCAGGGCCTTGGAATGGAACAGGTAGGCCTCGGAACCGCGCGGGTTCATGGCCTTGGCCTGGGCGAAATAGTCCACCGCGCTGGCGTACTCCCCGTCGTTGATGGCCGCATTGCCCTTGAGGATGAGGCCGCGATAGGTGAGGTCCCCTTCGCCATCGGCGGCGATGGGCGTGAAGACATTGCAGGCGGTGAACAACCAGAGCCCGGCGGCGGCCGAAAGCAGGCCCGGCACGGAAACGGCACGGCGCAAAGTTCCGATCCGAGGCAACCTTCCCCTCATCCATCCTCCGCTATCCGGGTTGGAAAAACGCGGCGAACCCCCCGACCCAAAGGCCCCCGGCCGCCGGAATACGGGAAAAGATACTCTCCACTTTCCCAAAAAAACCTCCGATTCTGAACAATTAATCGGATCCGGCGGTTGCGGCTTTTGGGGATCCGCGCATGGACATCCAAAAAATCCAGGTGTTATAATCTCAATGTGCTCGCCTACGCCCTCACCGTTTTCCTGCTCGGCTTCGCCCTGTTCCTGCTCGGCTTCTCCGTTTTCATGTACCGGGAGAACCGCAAGTTCGGCGACAATCAATTCACGGTGAAGTTGCTGCCGCCGCCGCCCCGGAAGGCCTTCACCGTGGTCGAAGGCCGCGTCAAAACCCATTTCGGCATCGCTCCCGGATCGGTCCGGGAGGGAATCCCGTCCCGGGCCCTGTCCCATCCGGGCTGATCTTCCGCAGGCAATCTCCGCCTTTCTCACGCTCCCAAGGCGGGCACCTTAGTGTCCCGTCCGGAACGGTTTCCGGTGTCCCGTTCGGGGCGGCTCCCGGCGCCCCATTTCAGGCCATGGACGGGTCCGGAAGGAAAATGCCGGACTTTCCGTCCCGCCCGGCGGCTTCTACTTGGCATAAGTCGCGGTCGTTTATAAATTAACGGGCACCGCGGTGGTCGTAGCTCAGTTGGTAGAGCAGTGGATTGTGGTTCCACTGGTCGCGGGTTCGAGTCCCGTCGTCCACCCCATTTTTCCTTCCGCAAACCACGGATAACGCTTTCCGGCCTTCCCGGCCATTCCTGGCGCGGCATCGGCCCATTACCTCCCCCTCTTCCGGTACGTCTAAGCGTTCGTCCTCGGCACGGCAAAGATATCTTGCAAGGGCCTTTTCCCAGGGGCCGCAGTCCATCCAGGATGTCTTTGCCCGACTTGGGCTTTGAAAGGAGCGAAAGATGAATCGGATCCATGCATGCTTCATCGTCGGCATCGCGTGCGCGCAAGCCTGCGCCACGCCGGTTTACTATACGTTCACGGGAAAGGTCACGGAAGTGTCCCGGCCAGACAGGAGCCTCTTCCATCCTGGAGATCCGACTGCCCAAGCGGTCCAGCCTCGGGAAGGCGATTCCTACTATTACGGCAGCGAGGTCAAGGCGGTCGGGGCCGCGCAAGTGCTGATCCGCGGCAGTGAAGATTTCGCGACGGGGCCGAAATTCGATTCCAAGGTCTGGAACCGGGTGGACATCGCGGTTCCGAACCCGATGGTGCCGGAGGCTTCCCCGTTCTGGCTTGCCGGCCTGGGGCTGTTGTCGATGCGGCTCTTCCGCAGCGCCAGGAAACGTCCCTAATTCGACAAACCCGTATCGCGCGAACATAGTAAGATGGGTTTATTACCTGACCGAAGCCGATGCCTGGAGGAGCCCAGGCGTATCGCAGCGACTGGATGCCATCGGCTTCACGTTCGAGCAATGCCTGTGGGCGGATGGACATACTCTTTTTTCTTGCTTTTCGCGTTGCTCTCCTGCTCGGCGCTTTCATCGGAGCGATTGGATGAATTGTCGGGTTCCGTTCAAGTGGGAAATCAATGGAAAGTTGTCGCTTTCCAGAAACCCGCCGTGGCGACGTTTTATATGAATGAATTGCAATTGGTAACCGATGGGAGATTTGATTTTGAGGGTGACTCGGGAATCGTCGATGCGAAAGAACGCAAGCCTTTGGGCATCGAAGCGATATTGGTGTCGCAGGGCGGGCAGGACTATAACTTGACCGAATTGGCTTCCGCATCAACCGAAAATGAAAACTTGATAATAGCCACGGCGCCTGAATTGCGAACGGCGAATTCCGGAAATGCGTGGACAAAAATCAGGATCCGATCCAAGCGGGGTTTTAAGATAAAAAGGATTGATTGGTACACGTATGATCCGGGAAAAGTCAAAAATTGATCCATTCCATTTTTAGGAAACGAAAGTATCCTTTTGGATGGGATGGGCCATCCGGAAAGAGCCTGAGTCCCGGCTGAAGTCCTATAAAATCAGGACCATGGTCCCCGCCAGGATCAGCCCGGCCCCGGCGGCGGTCTTGATGGTCAACGCCTCTCCCAGGAACACCGCGGCCAAAAGGATGGTGAGCGCCAGGCTGGCCTTGTCGATGGGCGCCACCAGGGAGACCTTGCCCACCTGCAGCGCCCGGAAATAGAAGAGCCAGGAAAGCCCCGTCGCGATCCCCGACAGGACCAGGAAGACCAGGCTATGCCGTGACAGGGAGGTTACTTCCCCGATCCTCCCCTTGAAGAACACGATGGCCCAGGCCAAAACCAGGATCACGGCGGTGCGGACGGCCGTGGCCAGGTCCGAATCCACTCCCTTGATGCCCACCTTGGCCAGGATGGCGGTGAGGGCGGCGAAGAAGGCGGAAAGCAGGGCGTAGATCCACCAGGTTTGCATGCGGGCTCCTTGGGTTACGATCCGGGAAAATAGCAACTGCGCCGGAAAGCCGCTCCTGGAGCGTTCTCCGGAGCGCGGGTGCGCCGGCGCACTGTTCCCAGCCGTCCATGCGGTTAATTTCCCGATTCCTGGGGCTGGGAAGGAGGCGCTGTGGAAAGCACTTGTTTTATTGTAGTCCATAGGCTACATTGATATGGACGTCCGGCTCTTTCGCCTTGAAGTTTTCGTATCGGCCAGGGGCAACAGGCCCTTCAATGATTGGTTGGATGGCTTACGGGACGGTCAGGCCGCCGAAATCATCGACAAGAGATTGGCCCGGCTGGAAAACGGCAATCTCGGAGACTGCAAGTTTTTCGACTCCATCATCGAATTGAGGATAGATCATGGCCCGGGATATCGAATCTATTGCGCCAGGAAAGAAAAAGCGATCCTCCTTCTCCTTATCGGGGGCGCGAAGCGGACGCAAGCAGGCGATATTAAAACCGCCCTTGAATATTGGCGGGAATATCAAGCACGGACTCCCGGCAAGCGAGCCGTATGAAATCGGATTGCATGGCAGGCTGAAAAACAAAGCCTATGCTTGCGGCTATCTGGCGCAATGCCTGGACGACGAGGATCCGGCGATTTTCCTGATCGCTCTCAGGCATGTGATCGAGGCGCATGGCGGCATGTCCAAGATCGCCAAGGCGGCCGGACTCAACCGGGAGAGTCTGTACAAGGCCCTTTCCCTCAAGGGGAATCCCGCCTTGCGAACCATCCGCTCCGTATCGGGCGCGCTTGGGCTCAAGATGTCCTTCACCGGGGTCTGAAGGGCCTTCGCAGGCGCGCAATGGCCTTTCAGGCCCGCTTCTTGAGCCCCAGCAGCCCGATGGCCAGGGCCACGGCCACGAAGCAGGCTCCGGTCCCCAAGGCCATGCGGTAGCCGGCCAGCAGGGCGTCCGTCTCCGGGACCCCGGCCGCTCGCACGTGGGCCGTGCGGCCCGCGGCCACCGCCACCAGCACCGCCAATCCCAACGCGCCGCCCAATTGGCCCGTGGTGTTCACGATGCCGGAGACCAGGCCGTGATCCTGGGGCTTGATCCCGGAAGTGGCCAGCAGGGTCAAGGTGATGAAGGCGGGCATCAGCCCGAAGGACATCAGCACCGTGGCGGGCAGGATATGGTACCAATAGGTGTCCCGGGTGGAGAGCAGGGACAGCAGCCCCAGGCAGACCAGCACCAGGGCGGTGCCGCCCACCAGCACGGTCTTGGGGCCCACCTTGTTGGAGAGGCGGCCGCCCCAGGGCCCCGCATAGCTGGCGGCCAGGCCATGGGGCAGGAAGGCCAGGCCGGTCATGAACGGCGAATAGTGGAGCACCTGCTGGAAGTGCAGGGTGAGCACCAGGTTCATGGCCACCAGGGCCGCGCTCAGGAAGGTGCCCACCAGGTTTGCGGCGGCGATTCCCGGCAGCAGGAAGATGCGCAGGGGCATGAGCGGCTGCGCCGCTTTCGATTCGACCCATACGAAGACGAGGAGCAGGAGGGCCGACAATCCCATCAGGCGCCAGGTGGCGGGGGAGGCCCAGCCTTGCGTGGGCGCCTTGGCCAAAGCGTACACCAGCACCATCAGCCCCGAGGTGACCAGCACGCTGCCCAACAGATCGAGCTTGGGCTTGCCGTGGGACGTTTCCGGTTCGCGCATCAGCCTGTAAGCGGCCGCGATGACGAGGATGCCCAGGGGGACGTTGACGAACAGGATCCAGCGCCAGCCCATCCAGGCGGTGAGGATACCGCCCAACACCACGCCGATGGAATAGCCCGCGGCGGCCACCGTGCCCCAGATGCCGAAGGCCCGGTTGCGCGCGGGCCCTTCCTCGAACGCGCCCATCAGCAAGGCCAGCGCCGCCGGGGCCAGCATGGCCGCGCCCAGGCCCTGCAGGCAGCGCATGGCCACCAGCATGGCCGGCGTGACGGAAAAACCGCCCAGCAGGGAAGCCAGGGTGAACAAGGCCGCCCCGATCATGAAAACGCGCTTGCGGCCGTAGAGATCCGAAAGCCGGCCGCCCAGCAGCAGGAATCCGCCGAATACCAGCCCGTAGCCCGTGAACAGCCATTGCACGCCCTCGGCGCTGAACCCCAGGCTCTTCTGGATGGACGGGATGGCCACGTTGACGATGGAGAAATCCAGCACCACCATGCAATCGGCGAAGCACAACAAGGTGAGCATCAGGCGTTGTTTGGCGGTGAAAGGGGCGTTCGCGGCGGTGGCGGGGGAAATCGGTTCGGCGGCGGCGTGCATGGGGAAGGGTCCTATCGGGAACGGGGAAGTAGGAATTATAACTTGGAGCGATGCGGGAAAACAGGCGGATCGCCATTGAAACCGCGGATGCGGCGGACGCGGAGCCCATCTGCGCCATGATTCTGGCTTCCTTCGAGGCCGGCCTGGACCGCCAAATCCGCCGAGGGGGAGGTCGCCGGATATCTGGAAATCCGGGATCAGAACCATATCAACAGGCTCTTCGTCCCGCCGGCTCTCCTGAAGCAGGGCCTGGGCTCCGCCTTGCTGCGGAGGGCGCAGGATCACGTCGCGGCTGCAGGCGGACATCATGCCATCACGGTATACTCCTCCCCTTTCGCCCTCGGTTTCCATACGCGGCATGGATTCGTGGCGACGCAGGGGGAGAGGACCGTGAATGGGATGCGTTTCACTCCGATGGAAAAGGCGTTGAAGTTCTCCCGACCTGTTGCGCGTTCGCGCCTTCGGCGGCATCTTGATTCCGGAACCCCGGAGTGAACCCGGGCGGGAAATGCGGGAGCCTGGACATTGAAAACCTGCAATCGATCCTTGCTCATAGAGGGTGTTGTGCACAACACCCGCCAGCCTTTCCGGCCAAGGGAGGAGTTCCATGATGGCTTGACAGATATTAGATTCTCCCTGTGGGCGCCCGGATTGCGCCCGCGCAGACCCTTTCAACCCGGAGACGGACATGAAAAAAACCTCGGCAATCCTGGTACTGGCCCTGGCGGGCGTCGTATCGGCCCGCGACACGAAGATGATGATGCCCATCGCCAAGGCGATGGAAAGCGCCGATTACAAAGCGAAGGTGGGGGACAAGATCAAATTCTCCTTCGGGGATACGGCCGCGGCGGCGGCGGGAAAGAGCCTGGGGGTCGCCAAGACCAGCCGCAAGACCAACGCGGTGGGGAAATCGGATTCGGCGGCGTGCGAATGGGTGTTCCTCTCCGCCATGATCGCCCTCAGGGGAAAAGCGGAAAGCACGGGGGCGGATCAGGTGGTGGGGATAGTGAGCAATTACAAGAATGTGGAATACGCGAGCCCCACGGAATACGAATGCCACGTGGGCGGCGTGATCGCCGGGGTGGCCTTGAAAGGCACCCTGGTCAAGGGTAGATAAGCGGAAGCCCCCGGTCCCCGTACGGGGGGGATTGCCGGCCGAGGGCGTCCAGGCCGATCCCCGCGGGAATTCCCAATCCCCGAAGCCATGCGCCGTGGCCTCCCGCATCGGCCGCGCCGCGGGGGACGCGGATAGCGACTCCGGATCCGGCGGGCGGGATGAAGGCCAGTCCGCGCGCGGTCATGCCGCTGGCCAGGTAGCCTCCGAAAGAGTAGATGGTGTCGCCCACGATGGCGGTGCAGAGCGCCTTCCAAGGCTCCGTCATCTTTATCACCGATCGCCATTTCTTCGCCACTGGATCATATTCCTCGTTGGTGTCGTAGATGCCGGGCCATTCCCCGCCGAAGGCGTAGAAGCGGCCTTTCACGTAGCCGAAACCGATATCGCTGCGGGGGGTGGGGATGTCCGGGAGCTTGTACCAGGTGTTGCTGGCGGGCGAATAGGCTTCGAAGGCTCCGGTGTTCTTCTTCAGGACGCCGCCGCTGCACACGTAGATGAGGGAATCCAGCACGTCGCAGCCGGGATGGTCGCGGGGGGTGAACATGGGCGCCTTCATGGTCCACGCATCCGTGGCGGGATCGTATTCCTGGGTGGCGGTGTGCACGATGCCCAGGCTGTCGACCCCGCCGATCACGTAGATCTTCCGGTTGAGCACCGCGATGGCGGAAGTGGCGGTGGTGCGGAGCAGCGGTTTCAGGGTCTTCCAGGTGTTGGCGGCGGGATCGTACCTGAAGGCGTAGGAGGTCCCGGTATGTTCGGCGCCGCCCGGCTTGGGGCTGTTGGCTTTGCCGTGGGAATCCCCGCCTATGCTGTAAAGATAGCCGTCCACCACCGCCGCCTGGCCGATATGATGCAGGGCGACCGGCATGTCCGCGCCGGTTTTCCAGGTCTTGGTGTCCAGGTTGTAGATGAACAGGGTTTTGACGGGGTTGCCGTTGAAGTACCCGCCCGCATAGTAGATGTTGCGGCCGATGATGCCGACGGAGCCGTTGGCACGCGCGGCGGGCAGGGAGGGTTTGGTCGCCCAGCTCCCCAAGCCGCCTTGGCCGGAAGCCGGAAGCGCGCAGAGGAGGGCCGCAAGCGCGGCGATGCCGGTTAGTGCGGGACTTTTTTCCATGCGCCTTCCTTCCGCCAGAGAGGATCTGCCTTGAAAATAACGGATTCACGCGCGCCTGCCCTTCCGGGAGGCCGACCGCTTGCATAGAGGATATAGCGGGAACCCGTCCCGGGACGGCCGTTTTCCCCTTCCGGCCAAAGAAATATTCACAAAAGTGAATCAAGTCCTGATGCGAGGCCCGCCGGGCCTTCCGCAGTTTCCGCGCGGATCGCATCGAAACCCTGTCGCTTCCGGGGGAGCGCTATCCCCGCAGGCGCGAAACCCTGCTCCGGAAATGGCGGGAAGCCGAGGGCATCCCCCTGCTCCAAGACTGATCGCTGTTGCCGGAAACCGGCAGGGCCGGCTGCTACTTTGGCCCATGCGGAACCGAGCGCGCCCGTGGCTTTGGGCATCCTTTGCAGGTTGCCGCGAGAAACGTCTTGAAAACGGGATCCCGGGCTTCATACCATGGGCACGAGTTTACCGATGGATTGCTCGATAAGAGAGGGAGAGTCATGGGAATGGGAATGGGTCGTCTCATGCTGGCCGGAACGCTGGGGATGGTTTCCCTGGGACAAACCTTCACGATCGGGGGCGAATCGCCCACGGTGGAATTCCATACCACCAATCCGCTTTTCACGCCCTCGATGAAGGCGCAATTCGAAGACAAGATGAACGGCCAGGTGGATACGGCCTTCAGGGCCCTGATGGATACGGCCCGCAAGAACCTGGCCGGCTTCAAGGAACAGAAGGAGTTGGCGCAGGGGTTCGCGAACGCGAACGCCTATTCGGTGAATTCCGCCACCCTGCAAGGGTTCCAGAACTATTCCCTGTTCGCCGTGGCCACGGGCCTGATGGTCGGCGTGCAGGCGCCCAGCACGAGCGTAAGCTATTACGGCAAGATCGCGGAAGACATCCGGGACAAAGGCGATCTCTACGCCGGCCTGGGCGCGGGCCTCTCCTACCTGAACGTGGGCGTCAACGCCAGGTTCCTGCTGCCCGGCCTGTACCTGAACGCCAAATACGGCGCTTTCAGCCGGGACGTGGACGATTTCTCCATGGACTTCAGCGTCATGGGCCTGGGCGTGAACTACCGCCTGCTGGAACCCAAGAGCCTGGTGGGCCTGGTGAAATGGCGCGGCGTCTCCGTGGGTACCGGCTTCTACATGCAGAGCAACAAGGTCGACATGAAGATCACGCCGGACACCATCATCACCCAGGCGCATTTCCGCGACGCGGTGCTGTCGGGGGCCTTCGACCCCGCGGACTCCCTGGCCAAGGGGCGATTGCTGGATGAAATGGGTTACACCGCCGCCAACCCGGACGCGCCCGTGAAGCTTTCCCCCGAGTTCAACATGGGCGTGGACGTCCGCACCGTGACCATCCCGTTCGACGCGGCGACCTCCGTCAGCCTCCTCTTCGGGATCCTCAACCTCACCGCCGGCATGGGCTTCGACCTGAATTTCGGGTCCAGCGAGATCGTCCTGGAAGGCGCTTCCGACGCCGACATCGGATCGGATACCACCAAGGTCACCTTCACCCCGGCCACCGTCAAGGTGGCCGGCAGCAGCGACAACGGCCCCTCTTTCGCGCGCCTGCGCGCCATGACCGGCGTCGGCATCGGCCTGGGCCCGGTCAAGATCGACGTCCCCCTCATCTATTATTTCAACAGCGGCGCGGCCTTCGGCGTCACGGCCGCGGTGGTCTGGTAGGCTCGCGGAAGAGGCCGGGACCCCCCGGCCCCATCCAGTCCACGATTGAATCAGAAATCGTGACGATAGTCACGTAGAATTCCGGCCGCTCCGCGCGCAGGGCCTTTCCGGTCCCTTCCGCCAGGCCCGCCTTGAACTCCGCCTCCCTCAAGGTCCAGGTTTCCAGGAACCCGCGTTTATCCGGGGCGCCCCAGCCCATGCCCGCCGCCAGGCCGGCCCAATCCCGCTCCTGATCGGTCCGCTCGATGTCCACGCCCACCGGCCCCTCGTCCGAGGCGACGGCGATCGCGAAGGGACCGCTATGGCCCAGGCTCAGCCACAAAGGGGACGGGGAGGCTTCCCAGCGCGGCCGCCCTTCGGCGGGAAGCCGGACCCGCTCCGGGGCGAGGCCCAGCACGGTCCCGGCCAGGAGGCGCAGGAGGCCGTGGCCGGCCAGGTATTGCGCTTTGCGGGCGGGCCGTTTGAACCCCGCGGCGCGCGCGGCCTCCTCCGGGGTCAGGATCGCGGGAATCGATCCGGCGGGGATGGGTTCCCCGGGAGGGGCTTCGGGGCTCCGGGCGGCGGCGCCTCCCGGGTCCGCGGGCCCGCCGTCCAACCGCGTCCAGGCGGCCAGGATCATGGGTTGCGCGGCCCCGTGGTCAAGGCGCCCGCTTGAAGATGAGGGAGGTGTTGATGCCGCCGAAGGCGAAGTTGTTGGTCATGGCGTATTCGGTCGACAGCTTGCGCGGCCCCTCCATGACATAGTCCAGGTCCGCGCAGCGCGGGTCCACGTTCACCAGGTTCAGGGTGGGGGACACCCAATCGTTCCGCATCATCTCGATGGTCAGCCAGGCCTCCAGCGCCCCGCAGGCGCCGAGGGTATGCCCGAAGTAGCTTTTCAGGGAGGAGATGGGGACCCGGCGGCCGAACACCTCGCGCGTGGCCGCGGTCTCGGCGATGTCCCCGTGTTCGGTGGCGGTCCCGTGGGCGTTCACGTAGCCGATGGCGTCGCCGCCCAGGGACGCGTCCCGCAGGGCCAGGCGCATGGCCACGCTCATGGTCTCCGCGGAAGGCTGGGTGACGTGGCTGCCGTCGCAATTGGTGCCGAAGCCGATCACCTCCGCGTGGATGCGCGCGCCGCGCGCCAGGGCATGCTCGCGCTCCTCCAGGATCAGGGTGCCCGCGCCCTCGCCGACCACCAGGCCGTCGCGATCGCGATCGAAGGGCCTGGGCGCCTTGCCGGGGTCGTCGTTCTTCACCGAGGTGGCGAAGAGGGTGTCGAAGACGGCCGCTTCCGTGGGCGTGAGTTCCTCCGCGCCGCCGGCGATCATGACCGTCTGCCTGCCGCTCTGGATGGCCTCGTAGGCCAGACCGATGGACTGGCTGCCGCTGGTGCAGGCGGTGGAGGTGGTGTACACGCGGCCCTGCAATCCGAAATAGACGGCGATGTTCACGGAAGTGGTGTGCGGCATCATGCGGATGTAGGTGGTGGCCGTGATCGCGTCCGTGGTCTTGTTGAGGAGCATGCGCGCGAAATCCCCGATGGCTTCCGGCGATCCGGTGGAGGAGCCGTAGGCCACGCCGGTCAGGCCGCCCTTGAGGATGGGGTCGCCGATGAGGCCCGCGTCCCGCAACGCCAGCTCGGAAGCCCGCACGGCCATGCGCGCGACCGGGCCCATGGAGCGCAGCACCTTGCGCGGATAGAGGTCGGAAGGGAGATCGAAGGGCCGGGCGGGAGCCGCCAGCAAGGTGTTGAGGCCCTGGTACTGCGTCCACTCTTCCATGCGCACCACCGCGCTCAGGCCTTTCCGCAGCCGGTCCCCGGCCGCGGCCCAATCGTTGCCGATGGGCGAAATGCCGGCCATGCCGGTCACGACTACGCGTCTCAAGAGCTCAATCCCCCGTCCACGGCGAACACCTGCCGCGTGATGTACGATGCCTCATCCGACATCAGGAAGGCCACCAGCCCCGCCACCTCCCCGGGAGTCCCGGCGCGCTGCAGGGGGATGAGGCCCATGATCTTCTCCAGCGCTTCTTCGCGCACATTGTCCTGCATCTCCGTTCCGATGATGCCCGGCGCCACGCAGTTGACGGTGATCTTGCGCTTGGCCAGTTCCAGCGCCAGGGACTTGGTGGCGGCGATGACGCCGGCCTTGGCGGCCGCGTAGTTGGCCTGGCCCCGGTTGCCCATCAGGCCCGCCACCGAGGCGATGGTGACGATGCGCCCCGGCTGCCGCCTTTGGATCATGGGCATGACCAGCGGGCGCAGCACGTTGTAGAAGCTGTCCAGGTCCGTGCGGATGACGGAATCCCATTCCTCCCCGCTCATCCCCGGAAAAGGCGCGTCCGCCGTGATCCCGGCGTTGCAGACCACCCCGTAATAGGCTTCATGGGCTTCCAGGTCCGCTTCCAGCGCCGCCATGCAGGCGGCCCGGTCCGCGATGTCGAAGTGGAGGGCCCTGGCTTCGCCGCCCGCGGCCCGGACGGCCTCCAGGGTCTCCCCGGTGCCGCCGTCCCGGCGTCCGTGGACCACCAGGCGGTACCCGTCCCGGGCCAGGCGCAGGGCCACCGCGCGGCCGATGCCGCGACTGCTTCCGGTCACAAGGATGGACTTGGCCCCGTTCATGCGGATCTTTCCCTGAGGAGTTTCCGGAGGTCCGGCACGTCTATCACGTTGATTTGCGCCTGCGCCAGGATGCGGCCGCCGGATTCCCTGATCCTGCAGTGCATGCTGCTGACCCCGTTTTCCTGAAAGATATCTATGCGGGCAAGCACTTCCAATTCCCGGCCGTCCGGGAAGATCGGGATTTCCGCGGCGTATTCGCGCGTGCCCAGCAGCATGCCCGCCTTGACCTCGCCGCCCCGGGCCAGGCCTTGGGCCCCGGAATAGGCCGCCACCGTCTGGGCCATGTATTCCAGGCCCACCCAGGCGGGCACGCCCCCGGGGACCCCCGGCGAGAAGAAAGGACTGGCGGGAGTGATGCGCACCTTGGCCTTGAAGAATTCCCCTTCCATGCCGCAGGCTTCGTCGAGGAGGATCATGGGCGCGCGATGGGGCAGCAAGGCGGCGATGGGACGCTTGCAGACTTCGGCGAGATCGTTCACGGGACCCCCAGCAGCAAGGACACGTTGGTCCCGCCGAATCCGAACGCGTTGCTGAGCGCGTACCGGAGCGGCCCCGCAGGCCTGCCGCCGGGGCGCACCAGCCCCTGGAGGCCCAGTTCCGGATCCTCCCTGCCGTCGCTGAACTGGGGAGGCAGCCACCCCTCCCGTTCCGGTTCCCCGGCCCCGGCTCCCGCGGCGGCCTCCCGCAACAGCGCCCAGCAAATGCCGGCCTCCAGGGCCCCGGCCGCGCCCAGGGTATGGCCCGTCAGGGGCTTGGTGGAAGAACAGGCCGCGCCGCCCGGGAACACCGCCCGCATGGCGCGCGCCTCCATGGCGTCGTTCTGCGGAGTGCCGGTGCCGTGCAGGTTGACGTAACCTACCTGGTACGGTTCGACGCCGGCGTTCCGCAGGGCGGCCGCCATCGCGTCCCGGGCCCCTTCGCCGCCGGGCAGGGGCGCGGAGACGTTGTGGGCGTCCGAGGTCTCCCCGGCCCCCAGCAAGGCCACGGGCCCGCGGTCCCGCCGCATGACGAAAAAGGCGGCGGCCTCCCCGATGTTGATGCCCGCGCGGTTGGGGCTGAAAGGCAGGCAAGGGTAAGGCGACAGGGCGCCGAGCGCGGAGAACCCGCGCAGGGTGAAGGCGCACAGGGTATCCACCCCGCCCGCCAGCACGGCGTCGCATACCCCCAGCCGCAGCAGGCGGCGGGCCGAGGCCAGCGCCTTGGCGGAAGAGGAGCATGCGGTGGATACGGTATAGGCCGGCCCTTTGAGGCCCCACGCCAGGGCCAGGAATTCCGCCGGGGAGCCGAGTTCCATCTGCGCGTAAGCGAAGGCGTCCGGCAAGGATCCGCGGTCGCGCGCGGCCTGGAAGGCCGCCTCGGCTTCCGCCATGCCGGAAGTGGTGGTCCCGACGACCACGCCCACGCGGCCCGCCCCGAAGGCGGCCGTCGCCGCGCGCAATTCCGCCTCGATCTGCCGCGAGGCATGCAGGGCCAGGCCGTTGTTGCGGGTGCGATGCCCGGCCGGGAAGGCCGGCAGACCGGATGTCCAGGAGGCGCCGCCGTCCGCGTCCCTGGCCTCTCCCACCGTCAAGCTCAGGCCCGGGGTCCAGCGATCGGTGGAAACCATTCCGGGCGCGGTGCCGCGGCGCAGGTTGGCCAGGACCGCGGCGACGCCGTCGCCGGCGGCGCAGGTCATCCCCAAGGCGCTCAGATAAGCGGTTTCCCCGTTCACGGCGCGATCTTCTCCGCGCTGTCCCGCTCCACCGTGGCCACGTGCACCTGGTAGCCTTCCGCCACGTGGTCCACCACCACCCTATCGACCGGCGCGTCGCCGCCGTTTCCGCCGCCCGGGCCGGAAGCGGCGGTCCCTTCCGTTCCGCCGGTATCCGGCCGCACGGACAGCCAGGGGCGCCCGCCCCAGGCCAGGGTGCGATCGGCCCCGTCGAAGCGGGCTTTCCAGCGCGTGCCGGCGAACACCGCCGCCAGCGCCGGCGCGGGCCAATTCACGAACACCACGTCGCGCAGGATGGACTCCCCGTCGATGCGCACGGGCAGGTTCGGATCGCTTTCCTGTTCCACCTTCCCGCCGGTCCAGGAGATGCGCACCAGGCGTTGCCCCGTCGGGCTCAGGCCCGCCAAGGTCAGGGTCTTGCCGTCGTTCTCGATCACGGCCACCAATTCCAGGGACCGCCCCCGGCGCTCCAGGGTCAGGGATTGCACCCAGCGGCCCGGAGGGGGACCGGAGGCGAGAGGGGGCAGGGCCCAGGCTTCCGGTTTGCGCTGCAACAGGGCGCAGCCGTCCAGGACGGCGCCGGAAAGCGGGAGCGCCGCGGCGATCAGGAGGCTTCGGAAGGCGCGCACAGCTCCTCCAGCACTTTGAGGCGGGCCGGATCGGCCACGTAGGGATTGGAGCGGTCCCAGGCATAGCCGGCCAGGATGGAACAGATCATCGCTTTCACCTGGGGCTGCCGGCCCGGGTGGAAGATGACATCCTGGAATCCGCCCCGGTACCAGGAATCCACGAAGGCGCGGAACGCGTCCACGCCCTGCCGCAAGGGGACGTCGTATTCCCGCGCCCAATCCACGGCGCCGCCGGAGAGATGCCGGTCCACCAGGGGGGCGATCAGGCTGGCGGATCGCATGGCGATGGTCACCCCGGAACTGAACACGGGATCGAGGAACTCGCCGGCATTCCCGAGCAGGGCGAAGGAGGGCCCGTGCAGGGCGTTCACGTTGGCCGCGTACCCTTTGAGGGACCGGGCGGGCGTGTCCCACACCGCGTCCTTGAGCAGCCCGTCGAGGGTGGGCGTTTCCGCCACCAGGGCCTTCAGGGATTCCAGCAACGCGGTCCCGCCGCCGCCGGGCGGGAGGCCCCGTTGCGCATGCTCCAGCAGGCGCGGCTCCGCCACCACGCCGATGGAGCAGCGGCCGTTGGAAAAAGGGATGAGCCAGTACCAGACGGCCTTGTCCCGCGGGTGCACGCTGATCAGGATCTTGTGCCGGTCCATGCCGCCTGCGGGGATCCCGTCCCGGATATGCGTGAAGAGGGCCATGCGCACTGGGAATCCGGAAGGGGTTTCCAGTTTCAACAGGCGGGGCAGCAGGCGCCCGAAGCCGGTGGCGTCGAGGATGAACCTGGCGTTGACCTCCAGGCCGCCCTCCGGGCTTTTGACGGCCAGCCGGCCGCCTTGGGGACCGGTTTCCACCGAGGTCACTTCATGGCGGTAATGGACGGGAACGCCCCTGGCGGCCACGGCGTCGATCAGCACCTTGTCGAACTCGGCGCGCACCACCTGGTAGGTCGTGCTCCAGCCTTGGCTGCTCTTCTGGCGGAAATCGAATTCGGCGCTGCGATCGCCGCGGCGGAAGGCCGCCCCGTTCTTGTACTGGAAGCCCGCCTCCACCACCGGGCGCAGCAGGCCGGCCTCTTCCAGGATCTCCATGGTCTGGGGCAAAAGGCTCTCGCCGATGGAAAAGCGCGGAAAGGTCTCCCGCTCGTAGACCGCGACGTGCAATCCCCGCTTATGCAAAAGCGCCGCGGCCAGGCTGCCCGAAGGGCCCGCGCCCAATATCGCTACGTCCGGATCATGCGCCATGTCCCATTCCTTCCGGCTCTTCCCCGGGCAAAACCGCAAAGCAGGGCGCCGTCAACCACGCGACGCCCAATCCCACCGCCAGCACCAGTCCGAAGGCCCGCAGGGCCGGGGTGGTGCTGAACACCAGCATGCCGAAAGCTAACATATTCGAAGCCGCGCCCATATTGATGGCGACCAGGGCCGCCGCCCGCGCCGCGCCGTCGCGCCGGCTCTCCTGGACGAAAATCCCGTAGTCGATGCCCATCCCCAGGATCAGGGCCAGGGCCAGCAAGGCGAACAGGTTCACCGGGAGCCCGCTCCATCCCAGGCTCCCCAGCCCGGCCGCCACGCCCAGCGCGGCCGGCGCCGCGGCGCCCCAGGCCCGGTTCCGGAACAGGAGGATCAAGGCGCCCAAGACGATGCCGGAGCCGATGCACAACACCCACACCAGGTGGCGCCGCAAAAAGGCCAGGGTGTCCGTGACCTCCTGGATCTGGTCCACCACCACGACGCCCGGCCCCGCGCCTTGCGCCAGGGCCCGCAGCCCCGCCAGGTCCAGGCGTACCGCGGCGGGAACGGGGACCACGGTGGCGTAGGCATCCGCGCCGCCGCCCTCCCGCGCGCCGCGCACGAGGTAGCGGAAAGGGGTGGAGACCGGATCGGCCAGCCATTCCGCCACGGTCACGGGGCGGGACTCCCGCCGCAGCGCCAGGCGCAGGCTGTCCGCCAGCTCCGGCGCGCCCAGGTCGTCCGCGAGCCGCTTCCCCGCGCGCGCGGCCCCGTCCAGGGAGGATCGCAACAGGGCCGCATCGCTCTCCTGGCGGGCCCGGGAAGGCACGAAGACGGACACGGCCACCGCCGTCGCGCCCGCGGGGTCCGCGGCGGCCAGGGCCGCCAGGAGTTTTTCCTCCCGTTCCAGGGCTTCCTGCTCGTGCCTGCCGCGCACCAGGAAGAACCGGCTGCCGCCCGGCAGCCGCAGCACGGAGCCGATCTTGTCCTGTTCCCGCTGCAATCGCTCATCATGGGCGTAGAGCAGGCGCACGTCGTCGTCCACGCGCATGCGCGCGCAGCCCCAGGCGGAAAGCCCCAGCAGGCCCAGCAGGATCAGGCGCGTCGCGTATCCTTCGCGCACCTTGGGCCAGCCGCGCTCGATGGCCCCCGCGGCATGGCGCACGCCGGCGCTCACCGGTTTCAGGCGCGCGCCCAGCCAGGGATACCACAGCATCACCGTGGCCCAGGAGGCCACCAGCCCGGCGATGGAGAAAAGGCCGATCTGCCGCAGGCCGGGAATGGGCACGAAGAACAGGGCCAGGTATCCCATCACCGAGGTGAGCAGTCCCAGGAAGATGCTGCGCTGCACGTCCAGGAGCCGCCGCCGGCCGTCCCAGGGCTTGTCCTCGTAGAGTCCCGCGATGAAGAGCATGCCGTAGTCCTCGGCCACGCCCACGATGGTGGATCCGAACACCATGGCGATGAGATGGACCTTGCCGCCGCCGGTGAGCAGCAATAGCGCGGTGGCGGCCAGGCAGCCGATCACCACCGGCAGGAAGCCCAGCAAGGTGGGCCGGATCCCGCGGAAGGCCAGCAGCATCAGGACCAGGAGCAGCACGGCCGATACCGTGCCGATGGAAGTCATTTCGCGGTGGGCCTGGCGGGCCGCGAGCAATTCGTGGAAGACGAATCCGGAGCGCAGCAGGGTGGGGCGCGCGGAGGTTTCGGCGTCGTCCCGTCCGGAAGCCGCCGAGGATTCGGCGGCCGCCGCCGCGCCGTCGAACGCGGCGGCCAGGCGGTCCTGCGCTTCGCTGCCGCGGCCGCGGGGGCCCAGGGTCCCCAGGACGGCTATCGCCGGCTCGCCGTCCACGACGGCGGCCAGGTGGCCATGTTCCAGGGCGAGTCCGGCGCCGGCCGCGCTGCGCGAGGCCAGCCAGCGGCCCCAAGTGCCGAAGGGATCCTTCCCGAAGCCCAGGCTTCCGGAGACCCCCGGAGGCAGGTACAGGGTGCGCTGCGCGGCCTCGTACAGGCCGTTCGAATCCCTTTCCAGGGCCAGGCGATCCTCCGCCGAGAGCAAGGCGAAGCGGTGGGGCTCGTAGAAATCCAGCATGCGGCCCGCGCCGGATTCCGGCACGGCGCAGAGCACTTCCCGCATGGTCCCCGACTTGCGCAGCGCGTCCGCGTAAGCTTCGGCGGCCCGGGTGGCCTCCCCGGAGGAGGGCGCGGCCACCAGCACCAGGAAGCGCCGCTCCAGTTCCGTCCGGAGCGCGCTTCCCGCTTCGCGCACGGAAGGGTCCCGTTCCCGCTCGGGCAGCAGGGCGAAGATGCTGCTCTCGATGGACGCGGAAGGCAGGCGCCAGGCCAGGTAGGCGCCGCAGGCGAGGATGATCAAGGCCCAGGCGAGCGCCAGCGCTTTTCGGATGCCGGAACCCATCACGCGATCATTCGCCGAACGCGGCGGCCTGCCAGGCGCCCAGTTCCCCGGCGCTGTCGGCCACGGCCGAGAAGCCGATGCGGGTCTTGTCGCCGTTGGCCTCCGCATACTCCACGCGGTCGACGTATTTGCCGCCTTCCAGGCGGATGGATGAAATGACGCGGTGGACCACGGGATCCAGCGGCCGCAGGTCCAGGCTCCAGGCGGCGGCGGTGCCCGCTTCCTTCACGTCGAAAGTCCCCGCCAGGGAGGCCGGATCGCCCGAGAGCACCTTCTGGATCATGTCCATGGCCAAGCCCAGGTCGCCCTGGTGGACGGCCTCGCGCTTAAGCCCGGAGGCGGAGGGTTTCAGGGACCAGATGCCCTTGGGCGTCACGGACACGGCCGCGCTCACGGGTTTGCGGGTCCTCCAGATGACGCCTTTGCCGCGCACGACCAGGAAGTCCCCCCGGCTGACCAGGGGTTTCTTCAGGCCCACGATGGTCTTCTCCTGGACGAAGTTCCCCGACAGGACGGGCGGGGCCGCCAGGCGCCCGGTGATGGGAGCGGCTTGCGCGGCCTGCCCCTGCGCGGCAACTTGCCCCTCCGCAGCCTGCAAGGCCGCGCCCAGGCACAGGGCTGCGAGGATCCGTTTCATTCCAGGGCCTTCCTCACCTTGGACAGGAAAGCTTCCGGGGTTTCGAATTGCAATTCCCCGGTGCGCATGTCCACGGCCACCTGCACGCTGTCCGCCTTGGTGATCTTCGCGCCCGTGGCCGCATCGGTGATGAGGAACTCCATGCGCACGCGGTTCTCCCATTCCACCAGGGTGGCCGTGACGCGCAGCCGCTGGCCCAGCCGGGCGGGCTGCACGTAGCGGATGTGCAGATCGACCACGGGCCAGCTGAACCCGCTGGCCTCCATGGCCGCGTAGCCGAAGCCCAGCTTTTCCAGCAAAGCGTTGCGTCCCGTCTCCAGGAAGCGGGCATAATTCCCGTGCCACGCCACCTTCATGGCGTCCACGTCGAAGAACTCCACCCGGATGTCCGCTCCCGCCGAGATCATGGGGACACCGGTTCCGGATCGCGCGCCCGGATGCCTTCCAGCAAGGCGCGCAGGTCCCCTTCCAGGGAGCGGTCCGTTCCCACCAGGGCGCTGCGCCGCCGCGTCCAGGCCAGGGTCCGTTCCAGGGGGCCTTCCGGTCCCGGTCCGGCGCCGTCGCGCCCCTGTCCGCGCCGGCGCAATTCCAGGCCCTGGCAGGCGGCCAGCAGGCCGCAGGCCGCGACCTGTTCGGTCAGCTCCAGCACGCGCCGGCAATCGCGGGCCGCGATGGTGCCCAGGCTCACCTTGTCCTGGTTGTGGCTTTCCGTGGAGCGGGAGAACACGCTGGCGGGCATGCACAGTTTCAGCGCCTCCGCCGTGCAGGCCGAAGCCGTGATCTGCAGGGCCTTGAGGCCGTGGTCCGTGGCGGACTCCTCGCCCAGGGCGCCGCTCAGGTTGGCGGGCAGGCCGGAGTTCATTTTCGGATCGACCAGCAGGGCGATCTGGCGATCGACCAGGTCCGCCAGGTTGGCGACCGTGGTCTTCATGGAGTCCATCGCATGGCAGATATGGCCGCCGTAGAAATGGCCGCCGTGGTGGACGACGCCTCGTTCCGCGTCCACGATGGGGTTGTCGTTGGAGCTGTTGAGCTCGGTTTCGATGAAGTCCCGGTACCAGGGCAGGCAATCCTCCAGCACGCCGATGACGTGCGGGGCGCAGCGGATGGAATACCGGTCCTGCAAGCTGCCGCGCAGGAGCAAGCTGCCGCGGAGGGGCAAGCTGCCGCGCAGGAGCGGGCCGCCGCCCGGGTCCGCGTCCCGTTGCGACAGATCCTTGCGGATGCGCGCGGCCGCGGCGCCCATGCCCGGGAAAGGCTTGACGGCGAACAACCCTTCCGCGAAATGGCCGGCGTTCCCGTCCAGGGCGGCCAGGGTCAGGGAGGTCAGGCGCGAACAGAGGCGGGTCAGGTATTCCGCCCGGGCGAAGTTCAGGCAGGCGAGGGCGGTCATGACCGCGGTGCCGTTCATCATGGCCAGGGCCTCCTTGGGCCGCAGGACGTAGGGCTCCAGGCCGGCCGAGCGCAGGGCCAGGGCCGCCGGGATGCGGCCGATCCCGTTCCCTTCGGATTCCGTTTCCCCGGTCCGGCCTTCCTTCCCCCACGCTTCCCGCTCCCCGCACAGCACGGCGGCGACGTAGGAGAGGGGCGTGAGATCGCCGCTGGCTCCCACCGAGCCTTCTTCGGGAATGACGGGCAGGACGTCCTTCTGCAACAGGGCCTGCAATCCCCGCAGCAGCGCGAAGCTCACGCCGGAATACCCGCGGGCCAGGGAGGCCAGCCGCGAGGCCACGATGGCGCGGGTCTCCTCCCGGGAGAAAGGCCGTCCCAGCCCCACGCCGTGATAGCGGACGAGCTTCGCCGGCAGGAGCGAGGCCAGGCGCGCGGAGACCTGCACGGACACGTTCTCGCCGTAGCCGGTGGTCACGCCGTACACGGTCCCGTTGCGGGCGATGAGGGCGTCGATCAGGTCCGCGCCCTTGTCGATGCGGGCGCGGAAGGCGGCGCTCTCGTCCAGGCGCGCGGCGGCTTCTCCCGCGGCCAGGTCCACCACGTCCTCGAGGCGCAACCTGCCGCCGTCGAATGCAACCGTCCGAATCATGGCTTACCAACTTCCGGGTCGCCCCAAAAACGATAGATGTTGCCCCAGAGCAAAGGCGCCAAGGTGCAATAATACGAAAGTCTCTCCGCGTACCGGCCGGCCAGGGCCGCCAGGTCTTCGCGCCGCGTGTTCCGGTTCAAGACCACGCGCTCCGAGAAAGGTTCGTAGTGGATATCGTAGGCCCCGCCCCGCCCCAGGCAGAAGAAGAGGAATACGGGACATTCCAGCACGGAGGCCAGCACATAGGGCCCGATGGGCAGGGGCGCGGGATGCGCGAGGAAAGGCGCCCGCACCACGCCTTTGCCGTCCAGGGGAACCCGGTCCCCGGCGATCAGCACCACCTCTCCCTTGTCCACCTTCTCCTTCAGCAGCATGGCCGTGGCCGGCGACATCTCGCTCACTTGCAGCAGGGAGGCCTGGCTGTCCGGGTTGATGCGGCGCATCAGGGAGATGAAGCGGGGATTGTGCTTGGTGTGGACCAATACGTTCACCGGGACCTTGCGCTCGCTCGCGGCCAGGTGGCGCGCGACTTCCATGTTGCCCAGGTGCGATCCGATCAGGAGCACTCCCCTTCCCCGATCGAGGTGGCGCGCCACCGCCTCGCGGCCGTGGCGGGCGATGCGGGGCGGAGCGCTTTTCGGATCCCATGCCAGGATTCTTTCCAGGATGCCCTCGCCCGAAACCAGGAAGTGCCTGAAGACCGAAAAACAGGAGGGTTTCCCCTTCGATCCCCGGAAGGCGCCGAGGCGCTCCAGGTATTGGCGGGAAGCGTCCCGCTTCGATTTCCGGGTGAGGAAAAAGTATAAAACCACCGGCACCAAGGCTATCCGGAAGGGCCCCCGGCCCAGGCGGCGGCTCACTTCGAACAGGAAGCGCATCCCCCAGGCGGAGCCGATTTCCGCCTTGTCGGCCCAATGCTCTTTCACGTCCCGGCCCGCAGCAAAGGGAAGAGGCGCCGGAGCATGCCGAAGAAAAGGCGGGTGTGCATCCAGGAAATCAGCAGGTTGTCCCGGCCCAGGCGGAAATGGGAGACTCCGCCCTGGGGATAATGCACGGCCACGGGCAGGAAGCGCAAGGCCAGGCCGGCCCATTTCAGGCGCACCAGCACTTCCGGATCGAAGTCCATGCGGTTTCCGGTGCGGGCCCCGTCCAGGACGCGGACGGTGGCGGCCAGGGGATACACCCGCAGGCCGCACATGCCGTCCGGGACGGATCCGGACAGGGTGTTCACCTTGATCCAGAAATTGGTCAGGCGCCTGCCGTACAGGCGCGCGGCGGGCACGCTGGCGTCGAACACCGGCAGGCCGCAGATGACGGCCTCCGGCTCCCGCTCCGCCGCGGCCAGGAGGGCCGGCAGGGCGTCCAGGTCATGCTGGCCGTCCGCGTCCACCTGGAGCGCATGGGTGAACCCCATTCCGGCGGCGCGCCTCAGGCCCGCCTTCACCGCCGCCCCCTTGCCCCCGTTCCGCTCCAGCACGGCCAGGGTAACCTGCGCGTGATGCTCCCCGGCCAGGGCGGCCAGGGCCCTGCGGCACGCCTCTCCCGAGCCGTCGTCCACCACCACGCAGGCCAGGCCTCCAGGGAGCAGTTTCGCCAGCACCGTTTTCAGCGGTTCGGCATGCTCATAGACGGGGATGACGATGCAGGGCCGGAACATGCGGGACTACGCGAACAAGGCCTGGCCGCTGGCATGGCGGCCTTCCTTGGAATCGTATTTGAAGGCGACCCCGGACCGGTCCTTCAGGGGCGCCAATTCCAGGCTGATGCGCATGCCGGGCAGGATGGGGCGCTGGAATTTCAACGCCTGCAGTCCGCGGAAGGGGCCGAAGGGGCCGAAGAGGCGGGCGCCCTCCCGGATGGCCCAGTCCAATTGCACCACGCCGGGCAAAAGGGCCAGTCGCGGGAAATGGCCCCGGAAATGCTCCAGCTCCGCGGGAACGTCCAGGTCCAGCAGGGTGGCGCCGTTCTCCAGGCGCCGCGCGGACAGGATCACCGGGCCCAGTTGCGGCGCGAACAGGGCCCGCAGATCGGCCTGCACCGTCTTGCCCGCGGCGTTCACCGGCAGGGCCGCGACCATGCGCCAGCGCTTGGGCAAGAGCACGCGATCGAATCCCCGCAGGAGATGGTCGCGCAGGGATCGCACCAGGGCGGCCCGGGCATCGCTGCCGCGCAGGGGGATCTCGCCGTCGCGCAGGCGCAGCACCGCGCCCAAAGTCTCGCGCCCGCCGGGCGCGCCGGACGTCCCGCCGTCCGGCTCGCCGGGCAGGACCAGAAGCCGGGCTTCCGCCACGCGGGGATGGGCGGCGAGCAGTTCCTCCATCGCCGTCAGCGAGAGGCGCTTCTCTTCCAGCTTCACGATGCGGTCCCCCCGGCCCAGGAGCTGGAACCCCCGCTCCGCCGGGCGGACGCGATCGGAAGTGGCGAAGGGCAGGGAAGCCGCCCTGTGCGGCGAGGCGGTGAGCACCAGGTCGCCTTCCGCGCTTACGGCGATCTCCACCTTGGGGAACAACGTCCACGGTTCATCCTCTTTCCGGCGCCGGCGCCAGGCGATGCCGCCGGTTTCCGAGCTGCCGTAGATTTCCACCGGGGGCGTGCCGAGCATCGCGGTGCAGGCGGGGACGCAGGCCCAGGGCAGCGGCCCCCCGGAAGAGAA
>DATENA010000068.1:0-64526 GCA_035275285.1 Fibrobacteria bacterium
ACCACTCTCCCGAACGTCCAAATCAGTCGATCCTCGCCGGGAGCCGGAAATCAACCCAATCGCAGGATAGTTTCAATATGAATACACTAGTGAGCGAGTCGAGCCCGAATGCGCATGGAAGCAAGGATCCCTTCGAAGAAAGCGGGGCCGCCCGGGAAGCCGCCATAGAATCCCTTTCCGCGGATGTATTCCGCTACGAGGATTACCGCCGCTTCCTGCGGGACCGTTTTTTCGCGATGCAATCCCTGGAGCCGGGCTTTTCCCAGCGCGGATTGGCCCGCAAGGCCGGGATCGCGAACCCGGGCTTCTTCAACGAGGTCATCAAAGGCCGCCGCCGCCTCAGTCCGGCCGCGGCCGCCAAGATGGCCATGGGCCTGGACCTTTCGGGAGAGGAATCCGAATACTTCCAGGCCCTGGTGGAATATGCGGAAACCCGTGAACCCCGGGCCAAGCTGGCGGCGGGCGATCGCCTGGCGGCCCTCCGCAACCGGAAGCCCATGGAGGCGCCGGATAAGAGCGGGGAACCCGGGCAGGCCGCGCGCCAGGTTCCTCCCGGGAATCCGTCTTCCTTCACGGACCATTTTTAGCAGGGGCCGGCTTCAAGGGAAGGACGAGAGCGCATACGCGCCCTTCCCCTCCGCGGAAACCTCCCAGCGTGCCGAATAGCAGGTGATGTGGGGGTTGGCCGCCGGCCCTAGGGTATCCTGCACGTTACCGGATCCGATCCAGGGATTCCCGCCCCGGGCGCCGATTCCGCGTCCCCCCGGGGCGATCCGGTTCCGGGATCCCGGCGGAGCTACTCCGCGAAATTCACCATGGTCATCTTCGCCCAGGAGGATCCCAGGCGGGAAACCGCGTCCAGGCTTTGCAGCAATTGGTTTTTCGAGAAGGGCTTGGCGAGATAATCCGCGTGCGGCGGCAGCAGGCCGTGGCCGGTAAGCAGCTTCAGCGGATAGCCGGACATGAACAGGACCTTCATGGCCGGCTGCAAGCCGACGAGCCGGTTCGCCAGATCGCGGCCTTGGAAGGGCGGCAGGATGATATCGGTAAGAAGGATATCGATTTCGGAGAAAGGAGCGGAAGCGAGCTCCACCGCCTCCTGGAAGCCGGAAGCGGCCATGCATCGGTATTCCGTGCCGGACAGCTGTTCCTCGAGGAGCTTCCGGATGTCCGCATCATCATCCACCGCCAGAAGATTTTTTTGCGCCAATAGTACCACGGTATTATCCCCCCTAGACGGGAAATAAATTTTGCAGCGTAGAGATGGGAACATTTTCCGGTGGCACTAATCCCTTCTCGCGCTTCCAATACTCCGCAACCGGCCGGAAGGGGCGCCATCCGACCGTCCGGGAGCAGGGGCCCTGCCGAAAGGCCGCGGCAGGGTTCCCTCGCCTTCCGGAAATCCAAGAGAGGAATACATGGACAAGATCCTAAGCGCCGCGGGCGCCAAAAGCATTTCCATCCTGTACACGGACGGCGAAGCCAAGCAGCTGGCCGATTTCGTCAAGTGGGATCTCGAGTGGCTGCTTGAAATCAAGATCGCGACCGCAGAGATGGCTCCCGTGGGGACGGCCCCGCCCGGCGTCAGCCAGGTCGTCGTCACCATCCTGCTTACCCCGTTCATGAAAACCGCGTGGAAGGCCGTCATCCATTCCATGAAAAGGGGTTTGTCGAAGCACGCCGGGTCCGGCGTGGGAGGCCGCCTGATCCTGAGGGATCTCTCGGGCGCGATGCAGGCCAGCTTCCTTTTCCAGGGGTTCTCCGACATGGTGGGGATAAGCGATTCCATCAAAACGATGCTCACCGCATAGGCCGGAAAAGAATTCCGATAAAATGCTATTGTGCAAAGCGTCACGAATATATTTTTGTCTTGATTTTAGCCGGAGCCCCGGGAATCCGCTATTTCCGGGCCTTCGGCCGGGGATCCTGGGGATCCGCCCGACCGTCCCGATGCGCACTTCGCGCACGGGATCAGGCCGTTCGTCCGCAAAGCCCTCCGAAGGGGTTTTTCGCCGTGTAAATTTCACGGCCACAACCTCTGGGGGCACCATGGTCCGGATAGCGGCTTGGAATGCAGGGAAACTTTATGCCGACCTATACCGTCGGCACCGGGCGCAGGTGTACAGGCAGTGCCTGTCCCTGGTCCGGGATCAAGAGGAGGCTTCGCAATTATGCCAGGATGTATTCCTGAACGCCATCCGGAGCTGGTCCGGGTTCGCGGGGCGTTGCCAGCCGTCCACTTGGCTCATTTCCATCGCCCGCAATGCCTGCCTGCAGCATTTGCGGAGGAAAAAGCTGTACGCGGCGCGCCTGCAATTGCTTCCCTACCAGGCGACCGGCATGTCCCAGGGCTGCGGCCTTTCCCTGGAGGAAAAGGTCCTCACCGCAGTGCAACTGGGCAGGACCATGGCCGCTGCGACCCCGGCCACGCGCAGGATCCTCTGGCTCTACTACAAAGAAGGGCTCACCCAACTCGAAATCGCGTCCGTGATGGGCTTGTCCCGCTCCGCCGTCGGCAAGGTGCTGGCGAAGGTGAACTCCGAATGGTCGCGGGCGCGCCGAAAAGGGCGTCCGGGGAAAGGAACGTCTTTTCCACGTGATCCTGAACCTCCAGCCGGCGATACAAGATGTCAGGGAGGCCCTTTTCCAGGGGCAATTCCAATTCGCGGAATCGATCCTCAAGCGGCTTTTCGAGGGAACGGAAAGCGCCAGGGAGATAACGGCCAGGCAACTCGAGAAGGCCGCCCGCGATCGCTGGAAGAAATTCCACCCCTGGCACCTCCACACGGCGGTGGATCCTTTCCTGGCCTTCCTGCACGCCCATCCGGAAGCGATCCCGGAGACGAGCGTCCAGGGGAGCCGGTTGCAAATCCTGGCGCAAGCGGTGATCCAGAACGGATCGGAAGGGTCCGATGGGCTGATCCCTTTGCGGGAAGTGGTGGAGGATCTGTACGACGGTTTCCTCAGCGATGATTTCCGGGAACGGATCAAAGGCCCGATGCGCGGCAGCGGCTTGATGCCGCCGCTGGTGGAATGGACTTTGGCCCCGGATATGCGCCCGTTCACCTTGGACGAAAGGCGGCTGAAGAAGCTGGGCGTCCATTGCGGCGTCATCGGCATGCCGAGGTCTTTCTCGCGGGGCGGGCTCCTGGTATGGGCCTCCCTGGCGCATGAAGTGTGCGGGCATGCGGTGCTGAACGCGTACCCCGGGGCGCTGGATCCCGTCCGCGCGGAAGTGAACGCCGCCCTGAAGCGGAGGTTCGCCGCGGGTCCCGCCGCCCAGCTTCCCGAATATTGGGACCGGTGCTTCGAAGAGGCGGCCGCGGACTGCCTGGGAATATTGCGGCTGGGACCGGCCATGGCCGTGGGGTTCATCGGCGCCTTCCGGAGCGGGCGCGCTTTCCTGGCGGAAAGGAACGGCGCCGCGTCGCTCTCGCCCGGGCTGGGCCGGGAGGATTACGATCGCCACCACCCTTCGGACCTGTTCCGGGCCTTGTTGATGACTTCCCTGTGCGGCCGCCTGGCCTTCCGGAAAAGGCAGGAATGGAAAAGGATCCTCATGGCGGAGATCGCCAAGGACTTCGGACCGGCCGCGCCGGGCGGCATCCCTTGGGAGGACGTCCGGGAGTCGACGGAAATATTCGCCGGATCGTTCCTGGATACGCCCATGGAAAGCTTCTCCGGGCTCTCCATGGGCCGCCTGCGCAATTGGAGCGACTGGGACGAAGCGACCGCGGCCGCAACGCAGTCCCTGATCGCGATGGAACGGAGGGAAGCCTCCGCCCAGCGGCCCACCGGCCTCCACGCCACCCACGCGCTCGCCGCCGCCATCCTCCTGGCGGCCTCCGACGGGAACCGGATCCGGATCCCCGTCCTGTTCCGCAGGCTGATGAGCCTGCTCAAATCCATCCACGCCGAGAAACGGCCGGCCCCGTCGCCCATCGTCCCGGTGCGCGCGCGGCTCAAGCCGGAAAGGAGCGGACCATGTAGCACCCGAACGGACCCAAACCGGAAGAAAAACGGAAAAAGACACCGACATCATTCATCATGTAGGCAAATCAAGGAGTAAGCATCATGTCCAAGCTCATCTCATTCGCGAACGACATCTTGAACTCGGAATCCCTCCAGAAGGATTTCATGCAGGACCCGGAACAGGTCATGAAGGCCCGCGGGCTCTCGGGCGAACAGATCGCCATGCTCAAGGATAGGAAGAAGACGAACGCCATCAAGGCGATCACCGAAGAGCTCAATTCCTATGAAAAGGTGCTGAAGAACACCCATCGGAATTCCTGGTAGGCCCGGACCCGGGACCTCCTTCAACTCGAACCCCGGCGGAGACGGACACCATGCGCATGCCCTGGCCGATTGAAAACACTTTCGAACTGCTGCGGGCGGACGCGCCGGACGAACTCACGCCGGGCGATTCCCTGGCCCGGATGCAAGCCCATCTGAAACGGCTTCCTCCGGGCTCTTCTTCCTATTTCCTGGAATGCAGGCTCGCCAAGGACGACGACCGGGTCGATTTCGGCGCCTGCTTCCGGTCGCCGCTGGATTCCGCCACCGCCCCGGCCGGAAAGCCGGGCTTCGCGGCGCCTTCCGGGAACCGCCCCGAGGACAAGGCCTGGGAGCCCGTGAACCGGGCCTTCTCCCTGTGGGCCTCCCGGACCTCCGGACTGCGGAACCGCGTCCCCTACATCTGGATTGAAATGGACCAGGCCGGCCCGCAGCCGGGGGCCGCCGTCCCCGGCTTCCTGTTCTGCGTCGACCCCTCCCTGGCCCGCGTCCCGGAACGTTTCCAAGCCGGACCGGACGGCCGAAAGGACTTGCTCGCCATCGCCCGGGAAATCGAAAAGGCGCTGTTCGGATCCGGACTCCCGGCCGGGTGCGGCAAGACGTTATGGGACTGCCTGACCGCGCTGCCGGCCGAAGGCCGCATCCTGCACATCTCGGCGATGCCGTCCCGGTCTCCGGCCGCCCTCAAACTGAACATCTGCATGCCCAAGAAAGCTTTGTTCGGGTTCCTGAGGCGCATCCGCTGGCCCGGATCCCCCGCGGAGCTGGAAAAACTTTGGGAGGCGTTCCATCCGTTCATGAGCTGCGCCAAGATCGATCTGGAAATCAGCGCCGGCGTGTCCCCGCGCCTCGGCTTGGAACTGCATCCCTACAATACGCCGAGAACGGCGCGGAAAGCGGCCCTCCTGCGCCTGGCCCGCTCCGGAAGCGCCCAGCCCCGCAAGGCCCGCGCCCTGGCGGCCTGGTGCGGCAACGTCACGCGCATGTTTCCCGGGCATCGCTGGCCCACGCACATGGTCAAGGAATTCGGGCTCAAGCTCGTATTCGCGGAAACGCGGCCCCTGCAGGCCAAGGGGTACCTGGGGTATTATCCGATCTTCTCCCTGCGCTGATGCGCCTGCCGCCTTTCCCGATCGGAAAGGCTTCCCTCCCGAAACGAAAGGAATCATAGACATGATCGACAATAGAGCCTTGGATCCGACGCCGGAATGCTTCGAAGCCTGGTTGATGGGCACCAAAGGCGAGAACGCCGAGGAGCTCGAGAACCTGGTCGTGGAGGCCGTACGGGACACGGCGTATTGGAGGCGGCACGTTTTCCCCATGGATCCGCGGCATATCACCGAGGAAATGAAGGAATCCCCGGAATTCAAGCGCTCGGTGGTCAGGCTGAGACAGGAATTCCAATCCCTTCTATCCTATCTGAAGCGATCCGTGCCCGCCTTCAGCATGAGATATCAGGCCCATATGGGCTGGGATCTGCTCCTGCCGGGCATGCTGGGATATTTCGCGGGGATGTTACATGGATCAAACAACGTCGCGTACGAAGGGGCGCCCGCGACCACGGTGCTGGAATCCATCGCCGCCCAGGACCTGTGCCGGATGCTCGGGTTCCGGCCCGCGGACGGCTTGCGCCCCTGGGCCCATTTCACCGGAGGCGGGACCCTGTCCAACATCGAGGGGCTTTGGGCGGCCAGGAACGTGAAATTCCTACCTTTTGCCGTCAAGGAAACGTTGCAAGCCTTCGAACGGGAATTCCGCGCGAGCGGCGACGTCCACGGACTTGAGAACATGGCCGAAGCCTTGCGTCTGGAAGTAGCCTGCCGGCGGCCGGGAGAATTCCGGACCAAGAGCGTCCCCTTCGGCGTACTGACCGCTTGGGAGCTTCTCAATATGGGAGTGGATGAAGCCTTGGCGCTTCCCGCGAGGGTGGGAGCGATCCTGGACGAAGACCCGGCGGGTCCGGTCCGGGAGCGGTTCGATTCGGCCCTGATAGCCAACGATCTGAACTCCCGGGGGCTGCGCGCCTTTCCCGCGCCCGGCACGGACGGCATAGGGGGCGCGCCGGTAGTGCTCGCCGCCGGCACGCGCCACTTTTCCATCGAAAAGGCCGCCTGCCTGCTGGGCATGGGGCAGGAGAACGTGCGCAACGTCTTCGTGGACGAATCCGCCCGCATGGACATGGGGCACCTGGACGGGATCCTGGCCGACTGCCTGGAACGGCGGATCCCGGTGCTGGCCGTGGTGGCGACCCTGGGGACCACGGAAGAAGGCGCGGTGGATCCCCTCAGCGACATCGTGCAGTTGCGGGACAAGTACCGCATGCTGGGCCTGGACTTCGCCCTGCACGTGGACGCGGCCTGGGGAGGCTATCATGCCAGCATCCTGCGCGAGGACTTCCCGATGGACGACGTGCTCTTCGTGGTGCCCGCCCAGGAGGACGCGCCCGGCGCGGCCAAGCCCAACCTGCAGGATACCTTGGGCGGGGCCAGGGAGGCGGGCACCCCTTCCCTGGGCCTTTCCCGCTACGCGCGGCTCCAATACGGCGCCCTGCCCCACGCCGATACCGTCACGGTCGATCCCCACAAGCAGGGCCATATCCCGTTCCCCGCCGGGGCCATCTGCTACCGCAATTCCGCCCTGAGGAACCTGGTGCGCTTCGGAGCGCCTTACCTGGGCGCCCTCGTGCCGCAAGCCATCCGCCAGGCGGACGGCGCCACCGATCCCTTCATGGGCATCTACGGCGTGGAAGGCTCCCGGCCCGGCGCCGCAGCGGCCTCGGTGTTCCTGACCCACCGGCTGGTCAGGCCCAGCAAGAGCGGATACGGCCGCCTGATCGGCATGGAGATGTTCAATTGCAAGAAGGTATTCGCGTTGATCTCGCGCTTGAACCCGGGCGGCGAGGACTGGATCGCGGTGACGCTCGCCGGCGCGGCGGGCCGGGAGGAGGCCTGCCTGCGGGCCGACGCCCTGGGGAACGCGGAAGCCGGCCGGGACCCGGAACTGCTGACGGCCATGGAAGAGATGGGCCCGGACCTGAACATCCTGGCCTACCTCTTCAACTTCAAGGCCGCGAACCGGTTCAACCAGGACCTGGGCCTGCTGGCGGCCTTCAACCAGGCCATTTACGACAAGATCCGCCTGCGTCCGGAAAGGGAATACGCGGAGCACAAGCTTATCGTCAGCCAGACGCTCCTGCTGGGGAGGAACTACGGTCCACGCTTCCTGAACGGCATGCTCGCGCGCCTCAACCTGGGACTGCGGGCCAACCCGGAGAATTGCGGGCATATCAACCTCTTCGCCCTCCGTTCCACCGTGGCCAATCCCTGGCTCACGGATACCGTGGAAGGCTCTTTCCTGCCGCATTTCCGGGAGGAACTGCGGGCGGCCGTCCGGCAGGGACTGGAAGAGGTCCTGATCATACGCAACGTGATGGAGGAGCTCAAGCGGGAACGCAGTCCTTTGCTGGGGGACCCGATGCTGCCGATCCGGCTCGTTCCCTTCGCGCCGGACCTGCTGAGGGGAAAGCTCCCGGAGGAATTCGTCCCTCCCGGAGCGGAAGGGGAAGGCTTGCGCGCCGAAGAGCCGTGCACGCACATGGTCCGGACCCTGCTGCGCCGGGGCCGTGGCGCGCAGGCGGAGGATCTCCCCGGGGAAGCCCTCAGGAAGTTCAACGAGGTCCAGGCCCGATGACCGAACCCCGGGACGGCTACAAGGTGTTCGATACCGTGCGGGACGGAAGGTCGACCCTGCTGGTCCGTTGCGTGCGCGTGCGCGACAACCGGCGGGTGATGCTGCGGATCCCCAAACCCGACCACCCGGGCGGCGAAGGGCTGCGCGGCCTCCGCAATGAGTTCGAGATCACCCAGGGCCTGGACGTCCCCGGCGTCCTCAGGGCCATGGAGATCGATCGCAACGGCCGGATGCCGGCGCTGGTGCTGGAGGATTTCGACGGGATGACCGCGCGCCAATCCCTGGGCAACCGCGCCATGGAAACGGAGAGCTTCCTGCGCTTCGCTTTGCAGTTGACGGAGATCCTGGCGGGCGTGCACTCCCAGGGCGTGGTCCACGGGGGATTGAACCCGTCCTGCATCCTCCTGTCCCGGAGCGACGGCACGGTGAGGTTGACCGGGTTCGATCAGGCGTTCGGACCGGTGCCGAGGCAGGCTTCGATCACCTGGGACGGGGAACCGGGGGACAACCTGGCCTACATCTCCCCGGAACAGACCGGCCGGTTCGAGGGCCTGGTGGATCACCGCACGGATCTCTACTCCCTGGGCATCCTCTGGTATGAAATGCTGGTGGGCATGGCTCCCGTCCAGAGCGAGGACGAGGGCGAAATCGTGGCCTTCCACCTGGCCCTGGAGGCCGTGCCGCCCTGCGAGCGGAACCCCGCCGTGCCCAGGATCCTTTCGGATATCGTGATGAAGCTCATTTCAAAGTCCGCCGACCAGCGCTACGCCAGCGCCCGCACCCTCAAGGCCGATCTGGAGCGGTGCCTGTGGGGCCTGGAGAATTTCCGGACCATCGAGCCGTTCCCGCTGGGCCAGGGGGATCTGCCCGAACGCTTCCCCTATCCGCAAAAGCTTTACGGACGCGAGCAGGAGATCCGCAGGCTGGTGCAGGGCTTCCAGCGTTCCCTGGACGGCGGCCGGGAACTGATCCTGATCTCGGGACCGGCCGGAGCGGGGAAGTCCTCCCTGGTCCAGGAGCTCCGGTTCCACGTGGGCAGCAAAGGCGGCTATTTCTCGGCGGGCAAATCGGACCCGCTCTCGCGGGAACTCCCCTATAGCGCCGTCACCCAGGCCTTCCGGGGCCTCATCCAGCAGATCCTGACCGAGAGCGAGGAGCGCCTGGCCGGTTGGCGCAACGATCTGCGGGAAACCCTGGGCGCTTCCGCCCGCATGCTGGCCGACGTGGTGCCCGAACTGGACCTGCTGATCGGGAAGCCCCCCGGCATGGCCGGCCCGGGACCGGCCGAGGCCCAGGGCCGGATGCATTTCACCTTCCTGGCCTTCTTCTCCGTATTCGCCAAGCGGGGATACCCTTTGGTCCTGTTCCTGGACGACCTGCATTGGTCCGACGTGGCGTCCCTGGACCTGATCAAGGCCATCTTCTCCATCGATTCGGATTCCCGGCCCATGGTCATCGGCGCGTACCGGGAGAACGAGGTGGGCCAGGGGCACGCCTTGTCGGCCATGATCCGGGATCTCCGGAAAAAAAAGGTGCCCATCTCCACCATCCCGGTCCACCCGCTCCCGGTCGGATCCCTCAACCGATACCTGGCGGACCTGTTCCGGTGCCGGCCGGAACACAGCCTGGACCTGGCCATGGCCGTGCACGGGAAAACCGACGGCAATCCTTTTTTCGTGATCGAATTCCTGAAGGCGATCCAGGGAGAAGGCCTCCTCATCGCCCCTTCCGGTCCCGCCGGACGGGAAGACTTTCCCATCCGGCGGGACCGATGGCATTGGAATCTGCAAGGCATCCGGAAAATGCGCATCACGGAGAACGTGATCGATCTGATCGTCAACCGGCTGCGGGCCCTGTCCCCGGAAACGCAGCGTTCCCTGGCGCTGTGCGCCTGCCTGGGAGGGAGGTTCGACCTGGAGGACCTGGTCCTGCTCGACGACAGGCCGGAGGCGGTGGTCTTCGCCGGCCTCGCCAAGCCCGTGGAAGAAGGCTGGCTGGTCCCCGAATCGGAGACGGGCTTCGCGTTCCAGCACGATCGCATCCGGCAATCCGCCTATGCCTTGCTCTCGCCCGCGGAGAAGGCGGCGACCCATCTCCGCATCGGCAGGGCCCAATTGGATCAGGCGCGCCCGGAGGCCCTCGACGATTCCGTGTTCGAAATCGCCGGGCACCTCAACCGGGGCTGGACCGCGGGAGCGACGGAAGCCGAACGGCGCCTCTATGCGGACATCAACCTGCGCGCCGCCCGCAAAGCCGTGGCCGCGGCCGCCTTTTCGGAGGCATTGGTCTACTTCGGGGCCGCCATCGACTTGCTGGGCCCGGGGAAAAACGCGGCCGGGATGGCCTACCCCTTGTTCCTGGGAAAAGGGGAATGCGAATACCTCAACGCGGATTTCGCGGTGGCCAGGGCCAGCTTCGCCAAGGCCATGGAGGTGGCCGAGACGCCGCTGGAAAAGGCGTCGGTGTTCGCCGCCCGGGCCCGCATGAGCGAGCACGCTCTCGACCATGCCGCCACGCTCGAGGACGGCATCCGGGGGCTGCGCATGCTGGGCATAAGCATGCCCGCCTCGCCCGGCAAGGCCCGGCTGGCGTTGGAACTGCTGCGCGTCCTGGCGGCCAAGGGCCTGCGCGGACCCGCGGAACTGGCCCGCATCCCCGATCGCTGGACGCCGGAGGCGGCGGCCGGCATGGGCCTGCTGACCAACCTCTGGTCCATGGCCTTCCTGACCGCGAACACATCGCTGCAAGGGATGGTGGTGCTGAAGATGCTGCTGGGAAGCCTGCGTTACGGGAACTCGGACGTTTCCGCGGTGGCGTACGCCTGCTACGGCGTGCTCCTCTTCTCCGTATTCAGGAGGGCCGGGGTCGGGGAATCCTACTGCCGCATGGCCATGAGGCTCGCGGAAAGGTATCCCAACCCTTCCGCCAAGGGCAAGGTCTACTTCATCTACGCCTCTTTCTTCAGCCCTTACAACCATTCCCATCAGCGGACCCTGGAATACCTCCGGGAAGCCTTCCGCCATTGCATGGAGGGCGGGGACCCCGTCTATGCCGGATACTGCAACGACGTGGTGCTCTACATCATGCCGTTCTCCAGCTTCACCTTGGAAGACATCGAAGCGGAGGCGGACCGGATCGCCGGTTTCGCCTCGGGCACCGAGAACAAAGGCAACGCGGAAACCCTCCTGGTGGCGCGCAGATGGATGGACCTGTTGCGCAGCGATGCGTCCACCTGCCTCGCCCGCCTGGAGGAAGGGCGGACGTTCGAAGATCAACTTACGGATCCGATGGAAAAAGGCTATTTCCAGATGCTGGAGATCCAGATGCTGGTGCTCTTCCGGCGCTACGGCGAGGCGCTTCGCGTCTCGGAGCGGCTGCGCGGGTGCCCCATCATCGATCCCGCGGGAGGTTTCCGGCCCTTCTATTGTTTCCACCGCGTGCTCATCCTGTCCGCCCTCCACGACGTGCTGCCGCGGAAGGAAAGGGGAAAGCGGCGCCGGGAGATGATCGGCCACCGGGACCGGCTGGGAAGCTGGGCGCGGCGGAGCCTGGAGGGTTTCAGCCATATGCATGCCTTGGCCGAGGCGGAAATCCGCAAGCTCGACGGGGACATGGCCGGAGCGCAGGCGCAATATGCCCGTTCCCTGGCCTGCGCCCGCGCGCAAGGGTACCTGCAATTCGCCGCCCTGGCCGCGGAAATGGCGGGACGCCTGCATTCGGAATGCGGGGATCCGGCCAAGAGCAAGGAGTTCCTGCGCGATGCGTACCACGGCTATCTCGCCTGGGGGGCCCCGGCCAAGGCCCAGGAACTCGCGGCTTCCCATCCCGGCGTGGTGAACGTAAAACCGTTCCGCGTCCCGGCGGATCCGCCCGATCGGGACGGCAACGGGAGCGCGCTCGCGTCCTGGCTCCGGCCCCTGGACCTGAAAGCGATCCTGAAAGCCTGCCAGGCCATGTCCGGCGAGCTGGCCATGAGCAAGCTTCCCCGGAAACTGCTGCGCATCATCCTGGAAAACGCGGGCGCGCAAAGGGGCGCCCTTCTCCTGGAGAAGAAGGGCCGCCTGATGGTGGAGGCGCTGGAGAGCCTGGACCAGGAGGGGTCCGAACCTTTCCAAGCGGTACCGGTGGAGGAGTGCGGGGAATTGTCCGCGGCCATCGTGCACTACGCGGCCAGGACCGCCAAACCCGTGATCCTGGCCGATGCTTCCCGGGAAGGGATCTTCACCGGCGACGGGTACGTGCAGGCGCGCAAGCCCAAGTCCGTCCTGTGCATGCCGCTGATGAACCAGGGGAAGACGGGGGGCATGCTGTACCTGGAGAACAACCGCATCGCGGACGCCTTCACGCCCGACAGGCTGGAAGTGATGGAAGTACTGTGCGGCCAGGCCGTGGTCTCGCTCGCGAACGCGGGTTTCCACGCCATGCAGATGGAGCTGCTGCAGGGGAAGATCAAACCGCATTTCCTGTTCAACGCCCTCAATTCCATCGCCCATCTGACCAAGCTCGATCCGGGCAACGCCGAGGAAGCCATCCTGCAGCTCTCCCACCTCTACCGGTACATCCTGGCCGCCTCGGAAAACAAAATGGTGAAGCTCAGCCAGGAATTGGAAATCATCAAGGCCTACCTCTTCATAGAGAAAATGCGCTTCCAGGACAAGCTTGAATTCTCCATCGTCACGGAAGGCGACATCGACAGCGTCACCATCCCGGGCCTCATCATCCAGCCCCTGGTCGAGAACAGCATCCGGCACGGCGTCTCCCCGAAAATCGGCGGGGGCAAGGTGACGGTCCGCGCCGAGATCGGGGACTCGATCTGCCGCATCACGGTGGAGGACGACGGCGTGGGCTGGGGCAAATCCCATCCGGGGGGCGCGGGCTACGGCCTCAAGAGCATCCAGGAGCGGCTGCACCTGGTCTTCGGCAACGAATATTCCTTCGGCATCCGGCGGGAGGGCGGCGTCCTGGTGGAGTTCTCCTTTCCGGTGGCCAGGCCCTGATGGTCTACCGCACCTTGATCGTCGAAGACGAGAAGAACGCCCGGGACCGGCTGCGCAGCCTCCTGAAAGGATGGGAAGAGCTGATTGAAGTGATCGGGGAAGCGGAGAACGGGCCCGAAGCCATCCGCAAAATCAAGGAGATGGACCCGGACCTGATCTTCCTGGACATCAAGATGCCGGGCATGGACGGGTTCGACGTCATCCAGAACCTCGAAAAGCAGCCCATCATCATCTTCACCACCGCTTACGATGAGCACGCCCTGGAAGCCTTCTCCACCAACGCCATCGGCTATCTGCTCAAGCCCGTGAGCCACGAGGACATCGGCAGGACGTTCAAGAAGCTGATGAACCTGGAAAAGCAGGTGTCGGAAAAGAGCCACCGGGGCGACCGGGACAAGCGCAGCGACGAGACCGTCCTGTCCCTGGTCCGGGAACTGCTCGTGCCCCAGTACCAGAACATCATCTCCTGCAAGGTAGGGGACAAGCTCCAGTTCATCAAGACCCCGGAGATCCTCTATTTCAAATCCGACAACCGCTCCACCTTCCTGTTCACCAGCACGGGCAAGAAATTCATCGTGGACGCGCCCTTGATCGAAATGGAGAAACGGGTCAACCCCAAGGAATTCATCCGCATCCGCCGGGGGACCATCGTGAACCTCGCCTGGATATCCGAGATCCGCAGGACGTACAACGGAAGGCTCAAGGTCATCCTGATGGACAAGCAAGGGACCGAGCTGGAAGTCAGCCGGGGATACGTGGACGCGCTCAAGGCGTTCTAGCCCGGGGCGTTCCGGAATCACCCCGGGAGTGGATCTCTGCAGAATTCCTCGCCCGCCCCCCTCCGGGCGCGCGCATTGCCGTTACCCTGGCCCACAGAGCATCCACCCCAGGTCCGCTTGGGTTTCTTGAGCCTTTGAAAAGCGGGAATCCGCGGTGGGAAAAACCCGCCGGCAGGTTCATTTTTCCTTTTCGGCCTGCTTTTTCCGGGCCATGAGGATATTTTGGAAAGGTATTCGCATCGAGGGTTCATCGGGGGGAAGCAGCGTCATGAAAAGCGTCAAGCTGGGATTTTTCTTTTTGGTCATTTTGCTGGTCAAGCATGCGGCCGCGCAGCAGATCATTTTCAAGCCGCCGCGCCCCACCAACATCTGGAAAGCGGACACGCTGTACATCGGCGCCTCTTTTACGCGCAACTCCTTCGATCCGGTTTCCGTCTGGCTCATCGGCAATCAAGCCGGCTGGGTGGGAAGCCTGTATTTCATCGTGCCCAAGACGAACGAAGAGGTCTTTCTCTTCACCAACAAGGGCACCACGAACGTGCGCAACGTCCTGAGCGACAAGTACGATATCCCCGTAGGCGATACCGTGTACTTCCTCTACAAGGTGACACAGCCCGCAAAGGACAATAACCCGAGCGAAGCCAGCCGCCTGCCCAAATACACGGGCCCCAACATCCCGGGCGAAAGCAAATTCGTCACCCAGCCCGCCAGCGCGGCCTACGGCCACCGCTGGTCCGTGGCCGGCCGCGTCAACGACAGCATCGTGCAATTCGGGTTCGAGGACAACGTCAACCCCGCGGGGGACACCCACCCTTCGGACATGGACTTCGACGACATCGTGTTCGGCACCACCCTGTCGCTGGCCAGCGAAGAAGTGCAGCCGCACATCTCCTTCACGGACAAGGCGGGGAACATCCTGGCCCCCGGAGCCTTCTATTCCCCCGAGAACGACACCATCTACGTCACCTACACGGATGACTATGTCCGGGCCAACCTGTCCAAGGACATCGTATTCAACGTCAGGAACCGCAACGACCTGGCCGCAGCGGACCTGGACACCTTCTCGGTGGTCTCCGTTTCCCATAACGGCGCCGTGGGTACTTGGAAGCTGAAGGTTCCCATCCAGGAGAAGCCGGGCATTCCGGGGGACAAGCTCCTGCAATCCTTCTTCCTGGGCGAGGTGACGGCCACCGTCAAGACCCACAACCGTTTAGGCGCGCCGGACAACAATTCCGTATCGGCCAACCTCAAGGTGGCCTATCCGGACAAACCCGAAACCGTTACGATCCTGAACTGCGCCGATTCGGCCGCGGACATCGTCCGCACCACCAACTGCATCCGGATCAAGGCCGGGGACCAGAGCTTCACCCGCGGCCAGGACACCGTCTGGGCGGAAGTGAAATGCGACGGCTCCGGGGACATCATCGGCAAAGTGCCCTTGATCGAACAGACCGGGGGCGGATACGTTTCCGGGAACATCGTGAAGAACGAGACCAATCCGCCGGTCAGCGATCAAATCCTCTCCTGCAAATCGAGCGACAACGTCACGGTCACCTACGTGGACGAAGTGTACAACAACCGCGTCACGGACAAGAAGACCTTCAGCGGCAATGCCGCGGAAGGCTTCACCTACGTGGAAACCGCGGCCCCCGGCACCGTGATCACCCAGATCACGGACGGCGCCGCCCCCACCTTCACCGCCGTCGTCAAGGCGCCCACCCCCACCGTGGACGTGGTCGATCAGATCAACGTGGTGATGACCAGTTCCCAAGGGGACATCGAAACCTTCAAAGCCACGGAAACCGGGCCCAATACCGGCGTCTTCACCGTGGACATCCCCTATGGGTTCCAGACCATCCCGGTCGTTTCCGGTTCCGGCAAGGTCGACGGGTTCCTGGATCCCACCCAGACCGTCACAGGCGTGGCCGTGACGGGCGTGGCCACCGTCAACAATAAGGAATACACGGCGGCCATCACCCTGAAGCCCGCTTTGAACGCGGTCAAGAATGCCTATATCAAGGACGTGGACGGCGACGGCCGCGGGGACAAGGTGTACATCGTGTTCAGCCGCCCCCTGGAAGCCTTGCCCGCCACCCTGACGCCCACCTATTGGAACGTCGGCGGGGATCCGAACTTCGACAATGCCGCCCCTCCGGTCCTCTCCCTCCTGGACGGCGCGCTCAACACCCTGGTGGCGGATTTCTCCGCCGCTCCTTTCCCCAAGGGGGCCACCTCCATCCCGGCCACCGCCCAGAAGCCCTATGCCACGCTCCCCGGCGACCCCATCTTCGGCGGCCAGAAGCCCGTCATCGCGGACTCCATGGGACCCATCATCGTGGCGGCGGTCATCAAGCCTTTCAACAACCTCACGGTGGTGGCCGGCAGCACCGAGCTGAACGTGGACACCCTCCGGATCACCCTTTCCGAAAGCATCAAGACCCAGGGGGGCATGCAGGGCCTGCTCCGGTTCTCCAAGACCGTCAACGGCGCATGCACGGATTACGCCCATTCCGTGCCCGTGGTCCCCAATGCGGAACCCACCATCAACCCCGACGGTTCCTACACCTTCCTGATCGCCGCCGGCAAGGGCCCTTCGCCCCTGGCCGGGGATTGCGTGTACGTCAATGTGAACGGAACCTATACGGATCTGTTCGGCAACCTCCCTCCCGAGCACGGCGAACCCATCCAGGGTCCCAAGCCGGCCCGGGAGATCGAGCTGTTCCGCGGTTATCCTCCCGTCGCCGGCATGAATCCCAGTTCGCCCGGGTTCGTGGTGGTCAACAACGATCCCCAGTCCGATCTCGGCAGCGAATATTCCACCAAGTCGGGCGCGGGATACCAGACCAAATGGGTCCCTCCGGCGGACTTCCCCACCGGCGCGTACGATGCGGTGAAGAACCCCTACGTTCCCGTGATTCCCGGAGCGATTACGGCCCCGGTGGAGCCGGGCAAGGATGCCGGGACTTTCTCCGTCATGCCTCCGGGCATCAGCACGGTCCAGGTCATTTCCACGGGCGAATACATCGCCGACGTGGCCATCTTCGACAACCTGGGGAATTTCGTCAAGAGCTTCAAGCAAGCCTTCGGATACCGCGGGGAGCTGAACAACCAGGAACGCGCCGCCAAGCGCGGCCTGGTCAGCTACCTGGTCTGGGATCTGCGGAACAACAGTGGCCAGAAGGCCGGGCAGGGTGTCTACGTATGGAAGGTGGTGTTCCGCTTCAAGGCAGGCAAGCAGGAAATCCGCTACACCCGTACGGGCGTCATGAGAAACTAGGCCGCCGGCCTCATCTCTCCGCAGGCGGTTCCACCACTTCGGAAATGCCTTCGAGGAACTCCGCTTTCAGATAGCGTACCCGGTCACCCAGTTCGTTCACTTCCGATTGCAAACGCTTCCAATCGAGAATGCGCACGGTCTCCCCCAGGGGTCTCTTCAGCAGGCGGTACACCGGCCGGTTGATTTCCGCCAGCAGGCCCGCCTTCAGCCCGGGCAGGGAGACCACGTACAGGGCCGCTTTGAGTTTGGGATGCAGGGCCAGCAGGTCCGCCAGCCGGCGCAGGCCTTCCCACCAGCCGGTCCCGGTCTCCATCACGAAGGCAGCCACCGGCTCGCCCCCGTGCATCCACACCACGTCCAGGCCCTCCAGGGCCTTGCCCACGGCGGCATCGGGGAAGGCCGGCGCCGCTTCCGCGGCGGCGCCCGTTTCCGGGAACGCATCCTCCCGGGGAGCGAGCAGGGTCATTCCCAGGTTACCCCCCAGGGCCCCCAGCAGTTCCCGGGCCCCGTCCCGGTCGAAGGCGGCTTCGCCGTCCGCGAGGCCGGAAGCCGGGCCGGCCTGGGGAACGGAGACCAGGCCGAGCCTGGAAGACAGGATGAGATTCAGGGAGCCGGAGACGGGTGCGCGAGCGATCATGGAAGGTTCCTTTCCAGGGATGAAGGGTCGCTCTCAAGTATAATGCCCAAATGTGCAGTATGCAAGGGGCTTTTTCCGGGCTTATTTGTTTCCGTGGCCTAAAGCGATATCCCCTCCGCGAAGGCGCCCGGGAACTTCCGGCGCAAGCGCTCCACGATCAGGCAACGGGCCCGGTGCAGGCGCACCCGGATCAAGGTCGGGGAAATGCCCAGGGCTTCGGCGGCCTCTTCGCCGCTCAGGCCTTCCAGGTCCCTGAGCCGATAGGCTTCCCGGTACAGGGCGGGGATCTCTTCCGCAGCCTCCCCGATCCAGCGGATCAGGCGGGATTGATGCAATGCCTCGTCGGCCAAGGGCGCGGGCGATTCCCATTCCCGGCCCTGCGCCTCCGCTTCCGGAACCGGGAAGCCGGGCTGGTATTTTTCCGAGAGGCGATCGCACACTTTGTGGTAGGTCAGAGAATACACCCAGGTGGTCAGTTTCGACTTGGCTTCGAAGCGGGGCAAGGCCCGGTGCGCGGCCAGGAAGGTTTCCTGCAGGACGTCCTGGACCAGCTCCGGATCCCGGAGGTAGCGGCCGACGTACCGCGATAGCGGGGGGTGAAGGGCGCGCACCAGTTTCCGGAATGCCCGGGACGCGGCCGGAGCCCCGCCCAACAAGGCTTTCAGGAAGAAAGGGGAATTGATTTCCTGCATCGGATCGGGGGGGCTTTTCACCACCTTCACCGCCACTTCCGTCCCCGCCGGTCTCTCCGCGGCTGCTTCCATCCGAATCTCCTGGTCCTTGGGTCCGCCGTCCTGCTCCCAAGATACCCGGAGGCGGACCCGGGCATCCACGCGGGATGGCGATTTCCGTATACATTTGTTAACGGGCAATGGGCCCGTGGGGTGGCGGTTCCGGCCCCCTTTAGGTATACTGGAATAACCGCTTCACCGTCCAACCCAGCGGTCCGAAAAAGACCATGAGCCCGGAAAAACCGGAACCGGAAATCCTGCACTACTCCAATTACCGGACGTACCTGCAGGACTATTACGAGTACAAGAAGGCCGAACAGCCGGTCTTTTCGCACCGTTATTTCGCCCGGAAGGCGGGGATCACCAGCCCGAACTATCTGAAGCTGGTCATGGACGGAAAGCGGAACCTCACCAAGAAGACCCTGTTGAAATTCGCCACCGCCTTGGGGCTCAAAGGAATGCGCGCCGAATTTTTCGAGAATTTGGTATTTTTCAACCAATCGGCCTCCCTTCCCGAGCGGAACAGCTACTACGGGAACATTCTCAGGGTGCGCGCGAAAGCCGGATTGCGGAAACTGGACGAGGCCCAGTTCCAATTGTTCTCGGACTGGCGGCACATCGTCGTCCGGGAATTGGCGGCGGCGAAGGGCTTCCGGCCGGATGCGCGCTGGATAGCCAAGAAGCTGGGCAAGGTCATTTCCGAGAAGGAGGCGGAGGAATCCTTGAAGCTGCTGTCCATCCTGGGCCTGCTCAGGAAAACCGCCAACGGGTTCATGCAGACGGACATCAACATCACCACCTCCGATGAAGTGCGCTCGCTCCTCGTCAAGAACTACCACCACCAGATGATCCGCATGGGCGCGGCGGCTCTGGACACCCTGCCGGCCTCCCGGCGGGACATCTCGTCCATCACCATCCCCATCCATCCCAAGGATTTCCCCAAGCTCAAGGAGCAGATCCAACTGATGCGCAAGGAACTATTCAACATGAGTGCCGAACAGGGCGCCGGCGAAGACGTCATCCAGGTGAACATCCAGCTCTTCCCCCTCACCGGGCTCCAGGGTTAGCCCATGGCCCGCCCCCGGAAATGGCTGCTCCTTTCGGCGCTGCTTACGGTCTGCGCTTGCGGGGATCGCCTGGCCGGCACCGAAGTGGGGAACCCGGAATTCACCGTGGCCGCCCGTTTCGGCATCGTGGACACGGACGCCTCCGCCTCCATCCCGGAAATGAACCTGAAGGTGATGGGACTGGGCTGGACCGTGGGAAAGGATTCCGCCGCCTGCTGGAACGAGCCGGAAGGCCATATGGTGGACTTCGCCGCGGATGCGCCGGCCCCGCTGCCCGCCGTCACCGTCCGCAAAGCCGATTGGTCCCGGGCGGAAATGCTGTTGCAGGCCCCCTCGGAAGACCAAGCGCCTCCGGGGAACGCCACGCTTCCCGATTCGGTCCCGTTCTCGGACTGGTCCGATCCCAGGTACATCAAGCTGGTCAAGATCACGAGCGCGGACACCGTGCGGGCCCTGTTCCGGATGCCCCCGGACCTGCGCATCAGGCTGGGATTCGGCAAGGCCGCCATCGGCGCCTGGCGGAAGGACGCGGACATCACCGTGACGGTGATGTTCGACGCGGGCAAGTGGGCCGCCGGCCTGGGCGCGCAGGCCGGCTTCGCCTTCCGCGAGGATGGGAAACATGCCCGCTACGTATTGCTGTCCCCCGAGGAGAACGTCCCCGTTTACGCCGCCATGAAGGCGTCGTTGCCGGGGTGTTTCATGGCCGACGCGGCCGACATGCTCTGATCCCCCGGCCCGGTTTCAGGCGATCTTGACCGAAGTCATGGTAAGGGAGCCCGCGACGGCCTTGTCGTTGAACAGCGTCGCGTTCTCCCCCTTCTCCTGCAAGCCCAGGGCGTACAGCAGCGGATAGTAATGATCCGGAGTGGGGATCGCCAGTTCAGCCGCAGCGCCCAGGTTCCGGTACTCGATCAGGGCCTCATGGTTCCGCTCGCGGATATGCTTCGCGAACACGGATTTCATTTCCAAGGCCCAATCGAACCCGTATTCCGGATCGTCGCTGCGACCGAAGGCTATCCTGCCCAGGTTGTGCACCATGTTGCCGCTGCCCAGGATCAGGATCCCCTTCTCCCGCAGGCCCGCCAATTCCCGGCCCAGGTTGTAATGGTACCGGGGCGGTTTGTGATAATCGATGCTCAATTGCAGCACCGGCACGCCGGCATCCGGATACATGCGGCGGATGACGGCCCAGGCGCCATGGTCCAGCCCCCATGCGTGATCCATCCCCACGGACAGGGATTTCACCGCGTCCCGCACCTCTCCGGCCACGGCGGGGCTGCCGGGGGCGGGATATTCCACGTCGAACAGGGCCTTCGGGAACCCTCCGAAGTCGTGGATGGTCTTGGGCCTTTCCATGGCCGTTACGAACGTGCCTTGGGTGAGCCAATGGGCGGATATGCACAGCACCGCCTTGGGCTTGGGGATCTCCCCGGCGAGCTTGGCCCAGCTCCCGCTGAATTCATTGTCTTCGATGCCGTTCATTGGCGATCCATGCCCGATGAAAAGCACGGGCAGTTTGCCGCCCTTTTCGAGGCCGGAGGCGGCCGTGTTCAATGCATTGAGGTCCATGGTCATTGCCGCCGCCGGGATGAAGGGAAGGGATGCGAGAAAACCTCTGCGTTCCACGTCTGCATGCTAATATACGTTATAACGACTATCCTTTCAACATATTTACGCCTTTTCCGAATCCTGTTTCCTCTCCGGAGATTGTTGAACCGGGAATTCCGGAACTTCAGGGCGATCGCTCACGCGGATTTCTTCAAAATCCGCCAAATACCCTGGGAGAAAGAGACCCGCACGGCTTTCCGCCGGTCCCGGCAGGACCGATAATCAGATGAACGGAAACGGGAGTTGGGGTAAACTATCTTTGGTGGCTTCCCTGTCCGATATGCAAAAAACCAATCCGGAGAGAATGCGGAAACGCAGCATGGGAATCCGGGCCGTCGCCTGCCTGTTCCCGTTGCTGGCATCCTGCCTGTTCGAAACCAAGGAAATCGATCCCCGCCGGCCCGGGTACCTGAACCTGGACCTGGTGCTGCGACCCAACTCCGGCACCCTGTTCAAGACCGCCTCCGCCGATACCCTCTTCAGGCTGGATTCGGTGATCATCGTCCTGAGCGCCACCGGAGCGGCCACCATCACCAACCGCTATGCGATATCCGGCCGCGCGGACAGCGGCAACATCGTCGTTTCCCCTAAAATCTTCGCCCTGGCGCCCCTGCGGATCTGGAAAGCGAAAATCCTTTCCGTCGACACCACCTTGAACCCCTCCCGCAAGGACACGGTGCATATCGATTCCGTCAGCTTCGGCATCAATCCGGGCGACACCGCCTACGTGACCAAGACGGTCAATCCGGTCTTCTCCATCCTGCGCGCGCGTCTGGTCTCCAACAGCGCGGCCTCTCTCGCCAACAACGTCAAGTACCTGCGCATCCGCGTGGACGGGACCGTGCGCGACTCGACCCCCATGGGACCCAACCTCCGCTTCGTGGACTTCGGCAACGGCACCACCGGATGCGCCGTGGGCGATTCCGGCGTCATCCTGCGCACCACCAATAGCGGCGCCAATTGGGCCGCGGCCACCAGCAACACCACCCGGAACCTGCATGGCGTGAACTTTCCCGGCGCCAATACCGGCTGGGCCGTGGGCGCCGGGGGAACCGTCCTGAGCACGAGCACGGGAACGTCCTGGTTTTCCGTATCCAGCGGCACCGCGCAGGATCTGAACGCCACCTATTTCAACAGCAACAACACCGGCTGGGCCGTCGGGGAAGCCGGCACCATCATCAAGACCACCAACGGCGCATCTTTCTCGACGCTGGCCAGCGGCACCGTCCAGGAACTCAACGGCGTCTACTTCACCAACTCCAGCACGGGCACGGCGGTGGGAAACGCCGGGACCATCCTGCGCACCACCGACGGCGGAAGCAACTGGTCCGCCCAGACCAGCGGCACCACGGAGAACCTGAAGGGGGTCTTTTTCCCGTCCTCGACCCTGGGGTTCGCCGTGGGGAACGGCGGCGTCATCCTCAAGACCACCAACGGCGGCAGCGCCTGGACCCCGTTGGCCAGCGGAACCACGGCCGATCTCAGCGTGGTCTTCTTCACGAGCACCACCGCGGGGTACATCGCCGGCGAAGGCGGCGTGCTGCTCACCACTTCGGACGCTACGACCTGGACGGCGAGCGCGAGCGGCACGGTGCAGAACCTGAACGGGTTCGCTTGGACCACCAACGAGAATACCGCCGTCGCGGTGGGGAACCTGGGTTCCGTGGCCCGTTCGACCAACGGCACGGCCTACACCCATCAATTGATCGGGACCAAGCTCTTCGACGTCCACCTGACGTACAAGTACTTCACGCCCAACGTGTCCCATACCCTGGTGATGGACGCCATCGATACCCTCTCGGGCCCTTTGCGCGGCTATCAGGCCACCAAGGCCGTCTTGCTGGCGCCGGGCAAGGACACGACGGTGACGCCGAATTCGAGCCTGGCCAAATGCGGCTATTCGGGCACGTCCGCCTGCACGCCTTGACGGGCCGGCCGAAGCCTCCGTCAGGGACGGCCCGCGGTCATCCTTTTGTATTGCGTGTACCGGCCGGAGGCGTTCACCACTTCGAGTTGATAGAGGTAGTCCCGCGTCGCGAGGCCCAGGGAGCCCAGATGCACGCGCATGGCATGCTCTTCGGCGGCGAGGCCGCGCGCCGGAATGGAGGCTACCTGCTTGCCGGAAAGGTCCCGGATGTCCATCACCACGTCCGCGCGTTGCTTCAGCGAAAAGGGAATGGTCACCTCGCCGAAATGCGGATTGGGGAAGGATTGCCCCAAGGCGAATTGCGCGGCGTTCAGGCTTTCGAGATGCCCCAGGCCGGCGGTGCCGGTCCCGTTCACGGAAACCTCCAGGTAGGACTCGTACCCTCCCGTGGCCGCATCGGCGGTGAGGCTGGCGAGCTGGAATTGATACCCGTTATTGAACACCGAGTCGCCGGCGAAGGACGTGGGGTCCGCTCCCTTGGAGTATACGGCGGGGTTCGCGGCGTACACGGCGTTCTTGGCCGCCACGTCCCAGGTCAATTGGGAAATGGCCGCGTAGGAGGAACTGACGTACACCTGGAAATGGATATGGGCGATGCGGCCGTTGTACCAACCCGGAAAGATCGTCGTGAACGCGACCTCGCCGGACGCATCGGCCACCTGGTAACCGCGCAGATACGTCAGGCCGGCCTGGCCGGGGTTCATCTGGTTGTCATAGCCGGAATAATTGCCATCTTTGTCGCAATGCCAGACGTTGACCCGCACGTCCGGCATGGGGGCGCAATTCGCCATGCCCAGGACCTTCAGCCTGAGCTTCAAGGGAACCCCGGTCCGGTTTTCCCGGATGTCCTGACGCAGATAGAACGCATTGGCCGTCAAATCGAGCGGGAACGGGCCCGCCGTTTCACCAGGGATCAAGGCGCAGGCGGCGGACGCGGATCCGGCCGCCCGGGACCCCGCCGCGGCCTTTCCGGCCGGAATCAGGGAAGCGGCGCCCATCAGGCCGGTGAACTTCAGGAAATCCCTCCTGGCGTTCGTTCGAATATCGCTGGTTCGGGAATCGCTGATTCCGGCATCTTTCGTCATGGCGTCCTCTCCCGGTGCATCCGCCTATCCGGCGTCCGTCCCACAAGAATACACTTTTACGATCGCCCGGGGCACCCCGACTTGCGGGGCAGGGGGAGGACAAAGTGTCCCCAGGAGCCACGCTGGAACCCGCCGGGCCGCGAAGCTATTTTCATTGAAAGGGGAGGTCCTCCGACCCCCGCCCGCTTTCACCTTGAAGCCCGCTCCCTTCCCATGGGTGCCGGCCTTCGACCCCGGCGCCGCGCGCCGCAACCAAGGATGGATCCATGCCCGAAATTCCAGCTACGCAAGCAGCCACGGCCGCCGGAAACGCGGGGGCCGAAGTGCGCCGGATCATCGAAAACATCAAGTCCAGCCCCCACTCCGAACCGATGCGCCGCGTCCGGGGAAGCTATCTCTTCGACGTGGAAGGAGCGGGAAGGTGGCGGATCGGCGTCGACCATGGCAAACTCGCCGTGGAAGAGGGCCGGACCGACGCCGATTGCATCGTCCGCACCGATGCGGACTATTTCCTGCGGATCGCGACCGGGAGGCAGAACCTCGTCACCGCGGCCATGCAGGGAAGGGTGGAGATCGAGGGCGACATGGCGCTCGCCCAGAAACTGAGCGGAATCACGCCTTCCCCCCGACAGGGCGGAAGCCAACCACGAGGCAATCCATGAGCGTACCTGCCACAGTCAGCATGCTGGAAGGGGACACTTTCGTCGTCAGCGACGGCCGCGGCGACATCGACGCGTCGCCCACCGAAACGCAAGGCCTGTTCCAGCACGATACCCGGTTCCTCTCCCGCTGGGTGCTCACCCTCGACGGAAAGCGGCTGCATCCGCTCTCCACCGACGATATCCAGTATTTTTCCATGCAATTCTTCCTGGTGCCCGGCACGGGCACCATTTACGTGGATTCCAAGCTGTCCGTCATCCGCAAGCGGGCGGTGGGCCGCGGATTCCGGGAGGAGATCGAGATCCTGAACCATGACAACCGGCCGGTGGACCTCGAAGTGGCCTTGTCCGTGGGATCGGACTTCGCCGATCTCTTCGAGGTCAAGGACGCGCTGGCCAAGAAAGGCGAGCTGTACCAGCGGACCGACGAAGGCGTGCTGGTGCTCGGGTACCGCCGGGAGAAGTTCGTGCGCGAGACGCGCATCGAAAGCGATCCTCCCTATTCGCTCGGCGATGGGAAGATCGTGTTCAAGGCGCATATCGGGCCCCATGGCGAATGGAAAGCCGCCCTGAACGTCATCGCCGTGGAAGGGGGCGCCGCCGCGCGCGCGATACGGCCCAAGTACAAGAGCACGGAGGCCGAAGCCCGGCCCAACGTGGGGGGAACCCTCAAGGATTGGCTCGACCGGGCGCCGAAGATATTGACCTCCTGGCAGTCCCTGGGCCGCACCTACAAGCGCAGCCTCATCGACCTGGCCGCGCTGCGTTTCTTCCCGGGCCTGGCTCCCGGCGATGCCATGCCGGCGGCCGGCCTGCCCTGGTTCATGGCCATGTTCGGCCGGGACAGCATCCTCACCAGCCTCCAGGCGCTCCCCTTCGCTCCCGAACTCGCGCGGACCACCTTGCGCGTCCTGGGGGCGAGGCAAGGCACCCGCATCGACGATTTCCGGGACGAGGAACCGGGCAAGATCCTGCATGAGTCCCGCTGGGGCGAACTCACCGCCTTCGAAGAACGGCCCCATTCCCCTTATTTCGGGAGCGCGGACGTCACGCCGCTGTTCCTGGTCCTGCTCGACGAGTACGTCCGCTGGTCCGGCGACGCGGCCCTGGCCGCTTCCCTGGAGGACGAAGCCAGGGCCGCCCTGCGCTGGATCGACGCCTACGGAGACCGGGACAACGACGGATACGTGGAATACGATCGCCGCAACGCCAAGACGGGCCTGGAGAACCAATGCTGGAAGGATTCCTCCGATTCCATCGCCTTCGCCGACGGGCGGCTGGCCGAAAGGCCCATCGCCACCTGCGAAATCCAGGGATACGTCTACGATGCCAAGATCCGCAGCGCGCGGCTGGCGCGCGAAGTCTGGAATGACCCGGCCTTCGCCGGCAAGCTGGAGCGGGAGGCGGCCGACCTCAAGATCCGCTTCAACGCCGATTTCTGGATGCCGGATCGGCGCTGCTTCGCGCTCGCGCTCGATCGCCGCAAGAACCAGGTCGATTCCATCACCTCGAACATCGGCCACCTGCTCTTCAGCGGCATCGTGGACGCCGACAAGGCGGACGACGTGGTGGGCCATTTGCTGGGCGACGCCTTGTATTCCGGCTGGGGCGTGCGGACCATGGCCGTGGGCGAAGCCAGGTACAACCCCATCGGCTACCACGTGGGCACGATATGGCCCCATGACAATTCCATCATCGCCCTGGGGCTGATGCGGTACCGCCGCCACGCCGAAGCGTCCCGCATCGCCTACTCCATCCTGGAAGCGGCGAGTTATTTCAACCACCGCCTGCCCGAGGCGTTCGCGGGGTATCCCCGCCAGGAAACCCAATTCCCGGTCGAATATCCCACCGCTTGTTCGCCGCAAGCGTGGGCCTCCGGCGCCCCGCTGCTGATGCTCCGCGTCCTGCTCGGACTCGAGCCCCTGGGAGAGCACCTGGTGGTGGAACCCGTCATCCCCGCCGAAATCGCCCATGTCGGACTGCTCGGCATCCCGGGACGCTGGGGCCGCGCCGATGCCTTCGGCCGCGGACGCGTCGACCTGGGCGCGCCGGCCCAGTTGGAGCTTGCGCTGGTCTGAGAAGCCGTCCCCGAATCCGGGGCGGAACGGAACCGCCCTCCCCGTTTCCGGAGAGGGCGGTTTTTCAAAGGCATGCTTTTCAGCCGTGCGCCGGAAGCGCCGGCCATGTCTTAGGCGGTCGCCGGGCGGGCATGGCCGCCGCGGTAGCCGCGCAGGTTGAAGGAAATGATGATGTACGCGATGCCCGAAATCAAGGCGTAGATGCCCACGAACAGGGCGATGGACAGCAGGCCCCAACCCGGGTGGGCCAACAGCATCCCCCCCAGGAGGATCCCGGCCGCGCCGGCGAGCAGCAGCATCCAATCGATCCCGCCTTCCCTGCGATGGACGATGGCTTGGTAGAGATGGACCCCTCCCATGACCACGGCCCAGACGGCGGCCAGCGAGAGCAGGACCAACGTCGTGAACATGGGCAGGGCGAAGGCGATGATCCCGACCGCGATGCTCAGCAGGCCCGCCAGCGCCATCCAATATTGCTTGAGGGAAAACCCCAGGTAAACGGCCAGGCCGCCTTCGATCACTTCATAGAAACCGAAGAGCAGCGCCAAGGCCAGCAATCCGATTCCCGGAGACATGATGGCCATGATCCCGAACACGACTCCCACTATCCCTCGCAACAGCAGCACCCACCGGGAGGCCGCCTGATTCATGATTCCGTACCCGTCCATGGTACCCTCCTTTTGAACGATTTACCGATCGGCATGGATAGCCTATCCAATGAATAACGCATTTTTTCGGGAAAAGAGCATGCGGCGGCGAACTCGCCAAGTGCGTCCGATTTCTTGCGTCCGATTTCTTGACCGAAATTCAAAAAAGGAGTATAATCTAGACTGTCTAGCTTGAATTCAAATCGAGGTGATTTATGACATGGCAGCTTCAGGAAGCGAAAAACAAACTCAGCGAGGTCGTGGATCAAGCCGTCAAGAATGGGCCTCAAGAGATAACCCGGCATGGGAAAAAAACCGCCGTAATCCTTTCCATGAAGGATTACCGTAATCTCCTCGGCCGGAAAGGCAATCTGGCCGACTTTTTCCGCGGCTCCCCCCTCGGACAAATCCCCTTCGGGCGGAACAAAGACCTTCCCAGGAGCGTGGAGCTGTGAAGTACTTGTTGGACACTTGCTTGGTTTCGGAATTGGTCAGGAAAAAACCGAACCCCAAAGTCGTGAAATGGGTATCGGAATGCGATGAAGAGCTGACGTTCTTAAGCGTGCTTACCTTGGGTGAAATCCAAAAAGGCATTGCCAAGCTCGGGGATAGGAAAAGAAAGTCCGCATTGCAGATGTGGTTGGATTCCGACCTGCGCATCCGATTCGAAACGAGGATCCTCCCGGTTACTGAAGACGTCGCGCAAACGTGGGGCGTTCTTCAAGGAGAAGCGGAAACGAAAGGAATCGGCATTCCGACCGTGGATGGTTTATTGGGCGCTACGGCAATCACCCACAATCTGACCGTGGTAACGAGAAACACGATAGACATCGCCAAAACCGGGGCCAAGATCCTGGATCCCTGGAATTCCTGACTCTCCTGTCCTCCATTGCCCCGGGAACGCCATGGCCGCCCGCTTTTCGCCTTGGGCGCCGGTCGCCCGCGGGAAATAGGGTCCGCGCGGAAAGCGGGTTTCCGGAAGCGACGCCTACAGGCTTGAGACGGCGCGTTGGACCGCCGTCCGCAAATGCTGCAGGTCGAACGGCTTGGAAAGGAATTGCGCGTCCCATTCGAGGATCAGGTCGGCGATTTCCTTGGTAGGGGCGAATCCGGACACGAAAATGATCTTCACGTCCTGGTTTTCGGACTTGATGGATTTGGCCATTTCGATCCCATCCATGATCGGCATCTGCACGTCGGTGACCAGGACCGAAATCGGCTCCCCGGAATTCCGGAACAGGTCCAGTCCTTCCCGGCCGTTGGTCGAGGTCAGGACCGGATATCCGGAACCCTGGATGACCAGGGAAGCCAGGTTCAGAACCGACGGTTCATCATCTACGACAAGGATAGGGGCCAAATTCATGGTTCCAAATTAGTTTCATGGTTCCAAATTAGTTCATACCGGGGTGAAAGAGTACAAAACCCGTTGTTTCCGGGACCCAATAACCTCAAGTTTCGGCCAATTTCCCTTTCAGGAAATCCAATTCCGCTTTGGAGGCGGTCAATCCCAGGGCGGCGGAAAAATGCTCGCGCGCCAGGCCCTTCTCCCCGGTGCGGGAATACAGCTCCCCGAGGGTGGCGTGCAGCAGGTAATACCCTTTTAGGCGGGGATGGGCTTTCAACCCGTTCAGCATGGCTATGGCCGCTTCCGGCCCCTGCGTTTGCGACAGGATGATCGCCCGGTTCAATCCGATGATGGGGTTGTCCTTCATTTCCGCCAGCACCGCATAGAACCGATCGATGACCTCCCAACGGGTCGAGCCGAAATCCTTCGCCGAGCAATGCTCGGCCGCGATTCCGGCCTCCAGATGGTACTCGGAGAGCGCCTCCCCTTGCGCCGCCTCGGACAGGTAGAAATGCCCCCGGCGGATGAGTTCCCGGTTCCACAAGGAGCGGTCCTGCCGGTGGAAGATCACCAAGGCGCCTTTATCGTCGATGCGGCTGTCGAAGCGGGCGGCATGGAAACACATCAGGCTCATCAGGGCCAGGGAAGCCCTTTGCCCCGGAAAGCCCTCGATGACGAGCCCGCACAACCGCATGGCCTCGCCGCAGAGATCCTTGCGGATGAGGAAATCGGGATGGGAGGAATTGTAGCCCTCGTTGAAAAGGAGGTAAATGCAGGTATGCACGCTTTTGATGCGTTCCCCGAACGATTCGTCCGCGGGGATTTCCAGCGGAAGGTTCCGCCTTTTGAATTCCCGCTTGGCTCGCAGCAGCCGTTTGTTCACCGCGGCTTCGTTGGAAAGCATGGCGCTCGCGATCTCCTGCGCGCCGAAGCCGCACAGGATCTTCAGCGTCAGCGCCAGCCTGGATTCCGGGGGCAGGCTCGGGTGGCAGCAGACGAAGAACATCCGCAGCATGGAATCGCCTATCTGCTCTTCCCGGAAAGACCCCTCCAATTCCTCCGGCCCGGGAAGATGGAGTTCGATGGCCTGCGCATGCCGTTCCAGGAATCGATCCCGCTTGAGCCGGTTGAGCGCCTTGCGCTTGGCCACGGTCATGACCCAGGCGCTGGGATTGTCGGGAATGGCCCCGAAACTCCATCGATTGAAGGCTTCGAGCAAGGTCTCCTGCACCACGTCTTCCGCCAATTGGAGATTGCCGATCCCGAAGATCTTGGTCAGGAGGGACACGATCCTTCCCGCTTCATGGCGGAAAAAATGTTCCATTCGGAATCCGGAACGGTCCCCGGATCCGGGCCGTCCCGGACCGGGGGCTCCGCCGGGACCCGCTACATCTTCCCTAATTTCCGGACCTCCAATTGGCAATGGTCGATCAGCGGGCACTCCTTCGCGAACTCCACCGCCTCGTCATAATCCTTGGCCAGGACGATGACGTACCCGCCGATGATTTCCTTGGATTCCAGGAAAGGGCCATCGGTGAGAACCGTTTTCTTGTCCTTCACCAGGCGTCCGGTGCCGGGTTCCAGCGGCGCCCCGCCCTTGTAGCGGCCCGCCTGGGTCATTTTCTCCATCCAGGGACGGTACGCGTTCATGCGCTTTTCCATGGTTTCCGGCGTGACGTTCGCATAATCGTAGCCCTTGATCACCAACATGAAATCTTCCATTTCGCTCTCCTTGTTCAGGGGTTCAAGGCCCAGTATCGGGCCCATTATCCCTATGACAATCGGGATTGCCCGTTCAGGACACTTTTTTTCGGCCGCCCGTCGGATGCCTTCGCAAACTTAGCTGAAATCCCCTGAAATGGCGATTTCCCCGCATTTTTGCTGAATTATCCGCCCTCATTTAAACCCCTCGAAATTCCCTTTACTGAATGCTTGGACCGCCTGGGGCGGCCTCGAAGCCGGCTTGACTGACCATGGGCCAGAATGTACACTAGAGTACAGAAATCTGTACAGAAGGGGAAATCATGAAAACGACCAACTTTACCGAGTTCCGCAAGCATGCAGCCGAGTTCCTGGATGAGGTTGAAAAGGGCGAGGTCGTCCGGATCTTGAGACACGGCAAAGCCGTGGCCGATATCAGCCCCATTCCTGTGGAGGATAAACCCTCCTGGAAAAAGGCGCCGCCCCGGATCCCTTTGAGCGGCGCCTCCCTGTCCAAGGCCATCCTGCAAAACCGGAAAGACGCCGCCAGGTGAAGGTCTTCTTCGACTCTTCGGCCTTGGTCAAAAGGTATGTCCCCGAAAAAGGAACGGATGCGGTCTTGTCCCTTTGTGAAAAGGCCGGCGAGCTGGGGTTATCCGTGATCTGCTATCCGGAAATCATCTCCGCCCTGTGCCGGTTGCGTCGGGAAAAGCGGATTGAAGGCGCTCAGTACGTGACCGCCAAGCGGGGTATCGCCCAGGATCTGCGGGACGCGGCCTTGTGCAATATCACGGAGACGACGGTGCTTCAATCCATCCTCCTTCTCGAGGAGAACACCTTGCGGGCCATGGATGCCTTCCACGTAGCCGCCGCTTTGGAATGGGAGGCGGATCTCTTCGTCTCCAGCGATCTCCATCAGATCAAGGCAGCCAAAAAGGCGGGGCTTGCGGTCCGGTCGGTTCCTTGAATCCGAGTCTTGATGAAGTTTTTCGAAACGCATTTGCGCCCCTTGGAGCGGCTGCTTGGTCCGGCGGGGAGCTTTTTCCAACCCTCGCCAAGCGCTTCTTTTTCAGACACGGGGATGGCATCCTTGATCGCGTCGGCGACGTCTTTGGGGGCGGGCGAATATTTCTTCATGGTCTTACCGAATTATCATACCGGGCCTGGCCGTCGCGCCAGCCTCCGCAAATGCGGTGTCGTGCTTATCGTTATTGGCTTCATCCTTGGTGCCGTCCCAGATGAAATGAAGCACGGTTCCGTCTGGGCAGGTGTGGGAGTGATACATCCCTTGGTTCACCGTAAAAAGCGTCTGGCCGGGAAACGGATCAAGGGGCAAAGGGCGCGTACTTCATTTTTAATTCAAGTTTTGAAAACTGGAATGGATCTTAAAATGCATTCTAAATAGTGATTCCAATCAGGGTACTGTATGCAACAATAGCAACTGCCCACCCTGCACCAGGTTCTGCCCTTTCGGCACTTCCTGGAGGGTCCCCACCGCCGGATCGGCAACGCTATGGGCCTGCACGTTGATCAGAAAGGCCCCGGCGCCGAATGCCGCCGAAGCATCGATCACACCACTGGTTTCCCACGCGTTTTTCAGTCCATCGGGCCGCAATGCGGCAGGCACCGCCGTAACGTCCACTTCGGCCAGCTTGGCCAAGCTCCGCTGTGCGATATCCATCATCCATACCGCCGGCGGCCGGTGCATGGCCAGATTGAAATCCTCGCAGATTACCATCTTGCCCGAAGCGGTGACGTCGATATTGTCCGGGCTGACGAAGCCGGTCGCCGAGTCTCCCTGGGCGATGATTTCCAGCTTCGGCGGGTTGCCGGCACTGAGCGGATCGGTCGGATCGAAGCTCAATTTGTAGATGCGGCCCAGGCGGTTGCGGGAAGACCTGGGATCCCCCGTGGTCGCGAAGTAAAAGACGCCTTTGGCATTGCGGTCGTAAGTCCCATCCTCGATGCGGTCGAAGTTGAAGGAACTGTCCTTGCCGTCCGCGCTGACGGCGCTCCAAGCCTGCAAGGTGGCCGCGGAAACGGAAGCCAGGGGAGAAGCCGGGGATGAAGACGTGGCGCTGCCGGGCCGTCCCCGCAGCGGGTCCACCCAGCGCCCTGGCAGCGTGCCCGCGGTAAACCCGCCTTCGTCCCTCTTTCCGGTGGTGGCGAAGACGTACAGCTTTCCCCCGGCCAAACCGTTCTCGTAAATCGGGTCCGGCGTGCGCAGATCGCGGAGTTTGCGGCCCACGTACAGGTAAAGCTGGCTTTCCCGGGCCGGACCTTCTTCCAAGGCGAAGGCCACGGTGCGGTTGGAATCCAGGGTGGGCACCACGACGATGTTTTCGAAAGCCATTTTGCCGAAATCGGAAAGGAGAGTCGCCTTGTTGTTCACGATGGCCACGGCCTGGGGGCCCGAGCGGGAAAAGGCGAGCGAGTCGGGGGATTCCTCGCCGGTCAGGTAGATGGGAACCGACAATCCCTGGGCCGGTCCGGCCAGGAAGCCGGAACAGAAGCGGCTGAAGGTTCCCGGAGTAGCGGAAATGTTACCTAAGGTGTAGGCGGATTCGAAGGCATAACGGCCGGAATGCACCCGGGCCGTCGCCTTGTCCAGGATGTATTCCGATATATAGGCTCCCTGTCTGGCCGGGCCGGTGACCAAGGCATGGGTCGACTCCGTGGAGGTGATTTCGTGGTTCATCACCAGGCGGAGGGTTTTGCCGTCGCCGGGATACAGTCCTAGGCCATCGGGTATGCCGCCCATGCGGAAGGCCTGGAGGGTATCGCCGGTCATGGGGACGCTTTCCCCCACGGTCAACAGGGGCGTAATGCGGACGCCCGGGCCGATGGCCTTGAGGTAGGGAGGATCGTCGGTTTGCACGGAGATCAGGCTGTCCGGAACGAGCACCAGCCCGGGAAGGGTATCGTTCTCCACCAGGACTTCTTGCCGGACGCTCCGGTAGCCGGATTTGGATACCAGCAGGGTATCGACGTCCGTGGCCGCCACCTTGGCGAGTTGGTTCAAGGGCACCTGGACGAGTTTCAGGCCGGGCGCGCCGGTTTTCTTCCCGATGAAAGGGATCCTATGGTAATAGGAGCGCGGGCCGATTTCCAGGCGCATGCCGTAAACGCCTATCTTCAGTTGGCTTCTCATGCCCGCCAGGGGCGAAAGCCCGTACAGGCCGCGCGCCAGGTCCTGATCGAGGACCCGGGCGACTTCGCGGCCCGCGAAATCGAACACGGTGAGCCGGACGTGGGCGCGGAGCGTCAGCACGTGGAAAGCCAGCTTTTGGCCTTCCACCTGGAACAGGTCCTCGGGGCGGACCCTCCGGTCCGAGGAGAGGGGGCTCTCCAGCCGGAAAACCCCGGAACCATCGGTGATGGCCGCGATCCGCTTTTGCTTGAGCTGCACGGTAACGCCCGGGAGCGGGCGGCCGGCTAGGTCCACGACGGAGCCCAGCATGCGGGAAGGCGTTTCGGAGGGTGCCGAGCCCTGGGCCCGGGAAATAAGGCAGGCAGCCAGGATCGCAAATGGAATGAGTCGGGAGTTCATGAGGTTCATATAAGTTCGGCAGGTTCGCTTAAAACAGGGGATGGCCGCTACGCTGCGGAAAAAAATTAATCCTTTACTCCTTTTCCACCCTTATTGTCTTCGAACCCCCAGATCTTGCACCCTTGCGGATCCACGTAGATGCTTTGCACGAAAAAGATGCGCTGCTCCGAGTTCGCCGTCCAATCCTTGACTTGGATCTCGATGGCGCGCAGGATTTTTCCGCCCCCTTCCACCGGCACCGGAGGTTTGGTGGCTTTCCAGGAAAGCAACTCGAGGTTTTTTCCGCCATATTTTCCCAAGCTGCGATACATTAATTTCCCATTGTCCATGTAGTAGAATTCCCGGGCGAAATTCACTTGGGCCTCGCCGGCGTTTTTCCCCTCGGGGGTTTTCAGGTAAATGTCCTTGAGTTGTTCGGGGTTGGGGCTCATCAGGATCAGGCCCAGGGTGTCCCGGTTTTTCAGCCGGGCTATGGCATTGCGTAAGAGCTGGTCGGGCGAACGCGCGACCCGGCCCAAGCGGGGAATACTGTCTTCGAGGATGGAAGAAGAGGCCGGGAGCGGCCCGGGGGTCCCCCGGACGCTCCCGACGGAAAAGAGCAAAAGGCCGCCTGAAAGGGAGAGGAGCGCGAACGCTTTCCGGAGGGTCGTCGTTTCCATGTTCCCCTTGTTCCTTTCAGGCAAAGCCATCGGATTCACTTCAAAGCGTTGAAGACGACGCGGGCGGAGCGGCCCTTGTCGCCATTGGACAACCGCACGATATGCACCCCGCGCAGGTTGCCCATGGGGATGGTATTCTGCCCCTGCATCAGATTCACATTACGCGCTCCGAGCGGACGGCCGGAAAGGCTCCAGACGGCCACGTTGACCTTGCCATAGCCCGCGGATTCCAGGACCAGATCCTGCCCACGGCTCGTGACGCCATGGATTTCGGACAGGTCGTGCAGGGGATTGGCGAGGGCTACGGGAGGTGCGGCGGGCTTGATGACGAAGGACAATTCCTTGACGGTCACCCTGGGGTCCATGAGGTGCTTATCCTTGGCCCGGGCGGTGTAGGTATAGCTGCCGGCCATGAGGCCGGTGAGCGGGACCGAAAGGACGCCGTTGGTGCTCGTGCCCACAACCTTGCCGTTGAGGAGGATTTGCAAGGTATCGATGCCGTTCGGATCCTCGGCGAGTGCGTGCAGGGTGAGAGAGGCGGGGGCGCGCAAGGTATCCGACTCATTGCTCCGGGTGAAGGCCAGCGAAGGCGCAACATTGGGCGCGGGGGCGGTCACAACGACTTCCAGCTCTCGGGTGGACACCTTGGGATCGGTTGGGTGCTTGTCCTTGGCCCGTACGGTATATTTGTAGGTACCGGCTGCCTTGTTGGCGATGGGAACCGACAGGGTGAGTTTGGTGCCAGTGGCGACGACCTCGCCGTCCAGCAGGACTTGCAAGGTATCGATGCCGTTCGCATCGTCGGCGGTGGCGAGCAGGGTGAAACTGGCCGGGGCGATCAAGGTCTCGGTGTTGACCAGGGTCAGGCTAACCAGGGCAGAGTCGACGTTTTCAACGGGCGGGGGTTCATGCACGATAACCGTCAGGGTCCCAGTCACGGTTTTGGGATCCGTGGCATGATTGTCGGTAGCCTTCACGGTGTAGGTATAGGTGCCGGCAACCTTGCCCGTGAGGGGTACCGACAGGGAGCCGGTGTTGGACCCGCCTAACACGGTGGTACCCTCCAGGATTTGCAGGCTGGCGATGGCGCCATCCGTATCCGTTGCGGTGGCGTTCAAGGTGAAGCTGCCGGGGGCGATCACTACCTCACTGGGGCCTTCCAGGGTCACCGTTGGGGGAACATTAGGAGGGGGTTCCGCGACGACAACGAGCAATTCCTGGCTCGACGTCTTGGGATCCGCGGTATTGGCGTCCTTGGCACGGATCGTATACGTGTAAGTGCCCGCCGCCAGGTTGGCGATATCGACTCCCAGGGCTCCGGTGGCGTTCGAGCCGAGCACCGTGTTCCCCAGGAGGATTTCCAAAGAGGCGATGCCGTCCACATCCGTAGCGCTCCCGACGAGGGTGAAGCTGGCCGGGGCGACCAGGTTTTCCGCGCCGGTGCGGATCAGGCCCACCGTCGGGGCCGGATTGGCGACGACGACGGACAGGTTCTGGGTCGTGGTCAGCTTATTGAAGGCATGGTTGTCCTTGGCGCGCACCGTGTAGGTGTAGGAGCCGGCCGCGACGTTGGCGGTATCGAAGGAAACCGAGCCGGTCGTGCTGGAAGCCACAACCGTTTCCCCCTTGAGTATTTCCAAGGTGGCGATGCCATCGGCATCCGTGGCCGTCGCTTTTAGGGTGAAGGAGGCGGGGGCATTCAGATCGCCCTCGGTGCGCGCAAAGGTGACCGCAGGCGGGCCCGCGTTCGGGGTATCGCCCAGGGGGAAGTCCATGGTGCCCGGCAGGGTCCAGTCCTTGTACCAGAGATCGCCGTCCACGATGGCGCCGGCCTTGGCCGCGATGATTGCCGGGTCCGAAGGCGACAGATCCTTGTAAAGGCCGAAGCTATGGATCGAATCATAGGGAACCGCCTTGAAGTATTTCTTCAGAACGTCCTGCAACAAAGAGACTTGCGCCAGCGAGTCGTCGCGATTGCGGACGCCGAGAGCCGTGACGTCGATAAGCTTTTTCCAACGGCCGGTGATGAAGGCATCCTTGAATTCGAGCTTGGGCACGGGCGCGGTGATATTGGAAATCACGAAATCGCCTTGGGCGCGGAGTGCCCAAACGGACGCGCTGTCGGGCGTGATGCCTCCGGCCACCATGACCACTTTCTCATAAGTGCCGGCGCAGTCTTCCTTGGCATCCATCACTCCGCCCGCGCCGCCGTTGTCGATGAGGGTGAGGTGTGACCAATGGAGTTGGGACTTGCGGGGTTCGCCGCCCTGGGAACTGCTGCACTCGATGACGTTATCGCCCACGGGTTCAAAGGGGAGCAAGCTTCCGACACCCCTTTCCCGAGGGGGTTCCACTCGCTGGATGGCGATCATGTAATCGATGGTTCCGCTGTACCCGTGATCGATATCGTAGCTGTCGTCCGTTTCGTTGGTCACGATCAGATGGTCGGCATTGGCCGCGCCGCCGAACCATTCGAAGCCGTCGTCATCGCCGCGATTGACCTGGACATGGCTGATCTTCGTCTTGCGGCCCACCGCGCACAGGGTGATGCCGTTCAGCTCGCGGTCGACCATGATGGGATAACCGGGTCCGTCCAGGCGCACGTAGGTCAGCACGCCGGAAGAATCATCATCGTCTCTTCCCGTGAACCTGGCCCAGGTTAAGGCTTCGTATTGGAAGTTAGGCGAAGGATTACGTGGATCCACTTGGTTGCTGATTCCTTTTCCCAATAATACGATGCCGCCCCATTGCCCGCGTTCGGCGCCGGGTTCACCCCGGAAGGTGATGGGTTGATCCTTGGTGCCGGCCGCGACCAACCATGCACCGCGGTCCACCAACAAGGTGCCGCGGGAGGTCGGATCGGCCTGAATGTAGGTTCCCGGGTCGATGGTAAGCGTGACACCGGCCTTGACGATGGTAAACCCATTCAGGATCCAGGTTGTGTCATTGGTCAAGCGTGTATTCACTACAATGGAATCGGCCGGAATGCTGCCCGTATGCAGTTTGACGGGAATATTCTTCTTCGGCCTTGATTCACCCTCATCACCGCGAGCTAAACCTGATCCCAGGGTCGCCGCTAGGGCTCCGGTCAGCAAGAAGGGTTTAAGGAAAGTCGTTTTGAACATAGTGGAAGCCTCCCATGGCTTTGTGGTTATCGGAATCCGGCCCTACGCAAGAGATACCAGCGGAACAAGCCAGGAAAATTTGGAAAACGCTGTTTCCAATCGGGCCGATACGTGTTACGGCATCGTTCCATTAAAACAGGCGCGCGTAATTGACTTCGATCCAAATGCCGTCCTGTATGCGTTCAACGGTTTGGTAGCGGCTGACGTTCCCAAAAACCTCCTGATACTGTCCAGGTGTTACCGAATGGTAAGGAATTTGATCGTTGTTTTCCTTCACCCGCAATTCCTTCGATTGCATCAGCCAGTTTTTCACGCGCACGCCGAGCTCATTGCGTTTCCACCAGGTGAGGCGGTGCAACGATTCGAGGCTGGCGAAGGGTTTTTCCGTGATATCCGGCAATCCCATGGTCCCCGCATACCGGATGCGCTCCCCGGCTTTATTGAAGAGCACCGCATTCAGGAATGCGAATGGCCCGGCTTCCGCCTCGTGGGTGACGGACCCGTTGATCAGGTACGGGGCCTGCCCGACCATGGGCCGGCGGTAATTCGTGTTTTGCAGATTCTGGGTGGTGTCTTCCCGGATGCGGACTTCGGATTCCATCAGGGCGAAATTCCCGGAAAGCATTAAGCCTTTCAGCCATGGGACGGATGCGCCCAGTCCCTCCAGCAGGCCTCCGGGATTCAGGACGGCTTCGAATTCGACTCCCTTCACGTAAGCGCCGTTGGCATTTTGATAGGATTCCACCTTATTATTGTCGATCGTGGTTTCCACCGGACGGGTGAAGTCCTTGTAAAAGAGCGAGGCCGAAAGGGATTGCTGGAAAGGCAGATACAGATCGGCGCGGGCGTCGAAATGGGCGATTTGGGTCTTTTTCAAATCCGGATTGCCTGTAATGGTGCGCCCGCTGACGTAATCCGCAAAGGTGTAGGGGGCCACTTCGCGGATTTCCGGGTGGACCGCGGTTTGGGCATACTGCCAGCGTAACTTCAAAGCTTGTATCGGCTTGACCCACAGCCCGGCCGTGGGATAGGCGCTCCACTCCCTCGTCTTGCTATGGATATCGCCATACCCCTCTCCACCCCCCGTATAGGGCGCCACCAAGTTGAAATCGAACCATTCCCCGCGTACTCCGCCGTCGATCCCGATCGGCATGCTCCACAAGCGCGCGGAAACCGCGCCGGCGAGGTAGGCCGCGGCTTTGATTTCGCTGGCGTCATAGGTGTCCCGATCTTTCGGGGACGTCGCGAAGTCGGAAACCCTTTCCTGCATATCCAGGGTCAAAGCCTCCGGCGCGCGGATCTCTTCCAGCGTTTTTCCCGTCAGCGTCCGGCGGTCCGCGTCATAGGAATAGCGGGTGGCATTGAAGCTGCGTTTCCTGCCGTTCCAGGCCAAGCCGGCGTTGAAGTTGGGAAGCGCGAGATGGGAGAAGAGTTGGCTTTCCGTTAGAAAGGTATCGCGCGCCGAATATTCCGGGGGGATGACCAGGACGCCGTCGAGCCGCGCCGCGGCGGCCTTTTCATCCAGCGTTTCGAAAATGCGGGTACCCCATACGTCGTTGTTGGCGAAGGTCAAGGGTTGAGTAGTGTTCACCGCGGTCTGGCTATAGAGGTAGCGGCGGCTGTCCGGAGTTTCCCCGGTGACGGCGGAGAGCCCCGCGGCCCAACTCACGGAATCCAGAAGCCCCACTCCTACGTAGGCCTCGCCTCCCACCTGGCTGCTGATCAGGCTCCGGCGGCTGAATTCCAACAAATAGCGTTCCTCGTACGGCCTGTCCTGGGGAATGAGGCCGCCGCCTCGGTCGGATTGGTAGCTGCGGGACATGAGGGTGTAGTCGGTGCCGATGTTGATGGCGAAATTCTTCCACCACACCGACCAATCCGGGTTTTCGTAGCGCATGTTCAGCATGCCGCTCAGTTGGGCTTCGTAGCTTCCCCGGTTGATCTGGGCCGCGATATTGGGTTGGAGCGAACGCACGGGGGTGGTGACGGGACCGGAGTCGGTTTGCACCGTATCGAAAAGCTGGGTCCGGATTACGACCTCTCTTTGGAACAGAGGGTGGAAAACCGTGTCCTTGACGAAGCTATAGGCGGCGACCACGTCCTGCTTTTCGATCAGGTCCTGATCGTATTTGTTTTTGAACCCGGCGGTGGCGAGGTATCCGAATTTCCCCCCGCCGCCGGCCGGGTACACGTTGCCGCCGGAGATGGAGAAATTGGTGGGATTCCGGACGCGAGTGGTGTCGATGGCATAGGTATTGGACAGTGCGTTGGCCAATTGGATGCGTTCTTCCGGGGTGTATCCCGGCAATCCCCGGCTGCGGGCATCCTGGGCCTGGGCTTCGGTGTATCCTTTGGGTATCAAAAGGGGGAACCCGTCCGGGAGGGAGCGCGTGCCGTCGTCGAAGCCCCAAAAGGTGTTGCCGCCATCATAGGCCATACGCCGGTTGCCGACCTGCCATCCGGCCGGGAGAGCTTTCGGGGCCCGGCCGTTCTTGGGCGACTCGGCCATGTAGGCTTGCAGGTAATCGGCGCTATCCATGCGCCCATAATAATGGTTGCCGGTGGACAGGCTGACCTTGAAGAAAGCTTTCTCGGGAATGCCTTTGGTGACGAGCGCCACCGAACCGCCCGCGAAATCGGAATACAGATCCGGGACGAAGGTTTTATAGATGGAGAAGCTTTCCAGCGTTCCCGCCGGGAACAGGTCCTGCGGCACCACCCGCTTGTCCTTTTCCGGCGAAGGCACCGGCAGGCCGTTCAAGGTCATATTGGTGTAGCGTTCGCCCAGACCGCGCACATACACGTATTTCCCGCCCACCAGGGAGGTGCCGGTGATGCGCCGGGCGATGGCGCCGGCGTCCGAATCGGTGGTCTTGGCGATTTGCTCGGCGGACACCCCTTCCATCACCCCCGCGGCCTTCTGGCGCTTGGCCAGCAAATCCTGGGCGCTGCCCGCCTTGCGTTCCGTTTTCGCCTGGACCACCTGGCCTTTCAGGACCCGTCGCTCCAGCCGGATTTCCAGGACGCGGTCTTCCCCGGCCGCAAAGGTTTCCGGGTCCAGGGCCTTGGACTCGTAGCCCTTCCGGTATGCGGAAATTCTCCACGTGCCCGGCGCGATCTCCGTGATGCGGAACAGTCCCGCCTCATCGCTGGGCGCGGAAAGGCGCAGGCTGTCCCGTTGCAAGATCACGGTCACCTTCGCCACGGGTTTCCCGTCCTCGGCGCTCAGGATCACGCCATGCAGCATGGCCCGATCGGCCCTGGTTTCCGGCTTGGGAGGGCGGGCGGAATCGGCGGCGATCCCCGCGGAAGCCCCGGCCGCGGCGCCCGGTGCCGTGGAATCGACGGCTATCGCCGCCGCTTCGGCGGCGCTGTCCGGGGACGGCCCGGCCGCTTTATCGGTATGCGTCGGGACCTTTTCAGGCAAAGTGTCCGCCACCAGGGAGTCCAGATTGCGGACAGGCACATCGGCGCGCCAGGGCGGGGTCTCCTCTTGCATCGGCTCCGCTGCGGCCAAGGCTCGCCCGGTTCCGGCCAAGATCGAGAAGAGGAAAAAGAGGGGCTTCAGAACGCGCTTCAACGTGGCGGGGAACATGGCGGGGAATAGTACCTTGTGGTAAATTCAAAAATATTTCCAACCTGTTGCCGCCGTTCCAGCCGGGACCGCCGGATCTGCGGCATCGCGGAAAAAAAAGGACCGGAGGCCCTGAGGCCCCCGGTCCGGAGAGAACGTCGATCAGGAGATCAACCGATTAGGGGAAGGTTTCCCAGTAGGTGGTCTCGTCGATGATCTGGCCGGTGGCGGCGATCACCAGCTTCACGCGCAAGCTGTGCTTGCCCGAGGCGCCGAAAACGGCGCCGGTCTGGCCGGCCGCCTTGTAGACGCGATCGCCATTGGCGAGGACGGTGGGGAAAGGGAAAATGCCGCTGCGGAAGGTCGAGCTCACGTCCGCGCCGTCCAGGTAGGCCTCGGAGGCGTTCACGTTGATCGCGCCGTTCAACCCGGTCTGGGTCATCACGAAGTCCCAGACGCCGGGCTTCCACAGCTTGGCGGGGACGGATTTCGAACCGCCGGCGGGCTGGAAGACGATGTACTTCTTGGCGATGCCCATCTGGGAGACGGCGGTCCAGCCGTCCGTCCAGGCGGCGGCGGTGGGGCTGAAAGCGCCGGCATAGGTCACGTTGTCGAAGAAGGCATCGCCCATCTGGTGGTGGGCGCCGGTCACGGCGGGGCTGGTGGGGGCGGGACGCGGATCCACGGTGTTCAGCCTCCAGTTGGAGCCGTTCGGCATGCTGTTCAGCAGCGGATTGACGTATTGGTTGTCGTTGCCGTCCACTTCGGCCGCACCGTTGCCGCCGATCATCATGTCGCTGAGGCTGCCGCCGATCCAGTTGCCGAAGTTCCAGACATAGTTGGCTTCGAAGTTGAGCAAACCGTTGTTGACCTTGCAAACGGCGTCGCAGGCGAGGGAGCCCTGCAACTCGAAGCGGCCCAGGTTCTGGGGGAAGTTCGCGAGGATCATGTTCTTGAAGTCGCCGCCGGTGCCGTCGCGCAAGCGGAAGGCCAGATCGTTCACGAAGGTGAAGCCGGAGGGCACGGTGGAGCCGTTGCCGATGAGGGTCAGATTGGAGAACTTGGGGCTGGAGTACTTGGTGGTGTCGGTCAGGCCGGCGCCGGCGCCGCCGCTGTTCAAGGGGAAGGCGAAGCCGTCGCCCTCGATGGCCTGGTTGCCGTTCGCATCCGGGTTGGCGTTGCTGTACATCATGAGGCCGTACTGCAGCTTGCCCCTGAATCCGAAGTCGAAGTCGAAGCCGTCGTCGTTGCCGTAGGCCGAGACCAGGTACTTGGCGTTGACCGTGCCGCCGAACCATTCGAAGCCGTCGTCGCCGTTGGCGAACACTTCGATGTGGTCGATGACGGTCTTGCTGCCCACGCCGCCGAAGGTGAGGCCGTTGATCTCGTTGTCGTTGCCGATGATCTTGCCGCCATGCCGGATGGAGACATAGTGCATCTCACCGGAGCTGTCGAGGTCGTTATGGCCGCCGTAGGCGCCGCGGGGTTCGTTGTTGATCCCCTCGATGTAAGCAGAGTCTTCGGAAATGGTGGCATTGCCCAGCAGGATGATGCCGCCCCACATGTAGCGATCGAACGGTCCCAGGTCGGTGGGATCGTCCTCATTGTCCAAAACGGTGGTGAACAGGATGGGGTCCGCGGCGGTGCCGAGGGCCTTGATCTTGCCCCAACGGGTGATGACGAGCACGGAAACGTTGCCCTGCTCGCCCAGCAAGCCCTTGACGACGGTTCCGGATTGGATCACGAGTTCCTGGGGGCAAGCAGCGCTCTGTCCGACGAACACACGGCCGCTCAGGTGGTACACCGTATCGCGGCTGAAAGTCGAAGTAGCAGAGCAGGGAAGGCTGGCGTTGCTGATCACTTTGATCGGCTTGGCCGCGAACGCGCTTGCTGCTGCGGCAAGAGCGGCGCATGCGATTAGTTTGGCGGATTTCATTCTATCTCCTTGGCGTGCTTCGGAGTCATTTCCTAGCACGGAGGGTAAGAAACCTATAAGATGTTGCAAGGAGATTATGGTAATGTGCGGAAATTGATGGGTTCCGTTTACAGTCGCGACATTTTCGGCGCCCGGCGGTTGCTTACTTCCCGGCCCGAGGGTGCCGAATGCTTCCAAATTATGCCGATCCTTTCGAATCGACAAGCGAAGGGAAAGGCGATATAATCTTGTGATTGTCATGGGGTTTTAAACGGGTTTGCAAATGGCTTCAATACGGTTTCGATTTCCTTGTTTCCCGGTTCCCGGCGCCGTATGCGCCGGCTTGCTCGCCCTTGTCTTGCCGGCATCCGCCCAGCGCGTGCCGGCCGCGCCCGATTCCCTGTTCGCGCACTTGAACCCGGCCCATCCCCGCCTGATGATCACCGAGACGGCGCTCCAGTCCATCCGGGACCAGGAGAAAGGCGACGCGAGCGTGCAAGAAGCCCTGCACTACCTCCGGAAGCGGGCCGACAGCCTCCAGGGCATTCCGCCCTGCGCCTACCGGCTGGCATCGGGGGGTTCGCTGCTGCAAACGAGCCGCGAGGTCCTGGAGCGGATTCTCCTTCTCGGTTTCCTGGCCAATCTCGACCGCAGCGCGAAATACGCCGACCGGGCGCTCCGGGAACTGGATTCCGCGTCCCGTTTCCCGGACTGGGGACCCACGCGCTTCCTGGACGTGGCCGAAATGGCCGCCGCATTCGCCGTCGGCTATGATTGGCTCTATTCCCGCGCCACCCCCGCCCAGCGGTCGGCCATCCTGCAAGCGATCAAAAGCAAAGCCTTCGATCCGGCCGCGGCCGAATACGACCAGCGAAAGTGGTGGGTGGACTCCAAGTCGAACTGGAACGCCGTATGCAACAGCGCCATGGCCATGGCCGCGCTCGCTTCGGGAAACGACATGCCCGCCGCGAAATCCCTCCTGCACCGTTCCCTGCTCTCCCTCCAGGGGTCCGGGGCCTTGAACGCCTATGCGCCGGATGGGGCCTATGCCGAGGGGATAGGCTATTGGTGCTTTTCCACCCAGTACCTGTCCATGCTGTTCGCCTCCCTGCAAACCGGCCTGGGGGACGAGTTCGGCCTGTCGCGGCTGCCGGGCATGGCGGAGACGGGTCTGTTCCCCATCTATAGCGAGGGTCCCACCGGCCGCATGGTGAATTTCGGGGATGCATCGGACGGGCCGATTTATCCGTATTGGATGTCCGGCTTCGCCCTGAACTTCAAGCAACCCCTGTACGCTTGGTTCGCCCAGAAGCACAGCGGACTGCACGTATTCGATGTTCTCTGGTACGACAAGGCGGCCAGGAACGCGGGACCGGCGTTGCTCCCGCTCTCGAAGCGCTTCCGCGGCTCGGAGCTGGCGGTTTTCAAGAGTGCCTGGGGCGACAGCAACGCGTCTTACCTGGCGTTCAAATCCGGCAATCCGGCCTCCGAGCATTCTCATCTGGACGTCGGCTCCTTCACCTTCGAAGCCCTGGGAAAACGCTGGGCCGTGGACCTGGGGCCTGACCGCTACGGTTTGCCGGGCTATTTCCTCGACTACGACGATAGCGTCTCGCGCTATACCTATTATCGGGTCCGGGCGGAAGGGCACAATACCCTCACCCTCAATCCCGGAATGGCGCCGGATCAGGAACTTTCCCCGTCAAGCACCCTGGTCCGGTTCGATGCCGCCCAGCAGGTCGCGGTCGGCGATCTGACATCGGCCTACGCCAAGCATGCCGTCAAGGTCCTGCGAGGCGTCTCCCTACAGGCAGGGGGAAGGGCGATGCTCCAGGATGAAATGGAACTCCGCGCTCCCGGCGAGGTCTGGTGGCGCATGCATACCGAGGCCGCCATAACCGTGGAACCCGGGGGACGCTCGGCGATGCTGGCCCAGGGCGGCAAGCGGGTTTGGGTCTCCTTGCTCGGTCCCGTGGACGGCATGGTCTTCTCTTCGCTGAAAGCCGGGCCATTGCCGGGCACGCCCAAGCCGGCGGGCCAGGACCCGAACGCGGGCGTTTCCGTGCTGGCCGTCCATCTCACCCAAATCCGGCAGGCCAGGATTATCGTCTGGATGGTGCCCCTCCGGGAGGGCGAATCCCGTCCGGCCGTGTTGCCTTCCGTGGAGCCTTTGGGGATCCTGGCCGGCGCCGGGGAGAAGTCCGCCGTCGGTTTCCATTGGAACGCGGATGGATTGAATGTGGAACTTTCCGAAACCGGCCCCTTTCAGCTCAAGCTTTTCAGCGCCCGGGGAGGATTGCTCCGGGAACTCCAAGGCATGGCCCCGGGACGCTTCGACGTGAATCCGGGAAAAGCGGCCCAAGGCCCCCTGCTGGTTGATTTTCGCATGGAAAACGTGCGGAAAAGCATGGTCTTGCCGGGGATTGTAACCGTTCCTTAACCTCCCGAATTCCGCTTTTTCTAATTTCCCATCCTGCATCTTCGCTTCTTTCTGTAGAACAGGTATTCCCATGAAGGCTAAACTGAGCGGCGTGCCGTTCCTTTTCGGAATTCCCGCGCTTCTATGGGTGGCCTGTTTGTCGCGCCCGGACACGAATGAGCCGGAGCTTCCCGTCCGCCCGGAAGACAGCACCCTGGTGGGCTACCGTGTCCGCTCCTATTTCAACAGGCCCATCGAAAGCGAATGGAAGCATGTGTTCGGGCGCGGCTCCATCCAGTCGGAATCCGTCCAGTACGTGCAACCGCCCACGTCGATCCGCCTCATCGGCGAGCCTTTGCCTTCCATCACCATCGAGAAACTCCTGAACCCTCCCGAGAACGTCTGCGGGGACGTGAACGTTTCCGTCAAAGTGATGGCTCCTTCGGATTCGAACCTGAACTCGGTGGAGCAGCTTTCCATCATCCTGATCGGCGGGAAAGACCTGGCGGACAGCGCCAATTACAGTTTCGACCACTTGGTCCGGAACCATCATCTGGTCGATGCGAACCGGTGGACCCGGCTCAACTTCGCCATGCGCACGTTCAACAGGTCGCGGACCTTCGATTGCCGTAACGTCTCCCGCGTCCGGATCCGGCTGAGGGCCTTGGCCGGCACGGTCGATACCATGTATTTCGGGGAATTCGGATTCTATCCCTCTCCCCTTTCCGAGGCCGCGCTCATCCTCACCGAGGATGACCAATGGGCGGATTTCGATACCAACGGCGTCCCGGCCATGCGGAAACACGGGTTCCCGGGGACGATCTACGTCAACGGCGGGTTGCTGGGGGCATTCAATAAAATGACGTTGGAACGGATCAAGACCTTGCAGGACAGCGGCGGCTGGACCATCGCCAGCCATATGTGGATGCATGATTCGATCACGGCCTTGAGCGACGATTCCGCGGACCGTTCCCTGAAAAGGAACGCGGAATTCCTGGAGGAAAACGGGTTCACGGGCTATCGCCATTTCGCCTATCCCTACGGTCTCGTCGACGTGGAAAAGGATGCGGTGGTCAGGCGGAATTGCGAATCGGCCCGCTTGACGGTAGGCTGGCCGCAGGGCGAAGCCATCCCCTATTTCGATCGGTATCGCTTGCGCGTGCTGGGCTTCCTGGAAGGCGGCGTTACCTTGGACATGGCCAAAAGCGCTATCCGGCAATTGGTGGAAAACAAGATGGCGGGGATCCTGGGAGTCCATCAGATTGTCCTGGAAGGCCCCCTGGACACCCGGAAATGGTACCGCGAAGATTGGGAGGCCTTGATGGACTACGTGAAGTTCTACGTCGATCAGGGGCGGCTCAAGCTGTACACCCTCGAGCAATTCGCGGCGAAAACCCGCATGGTCGATCAAGCCCGGTAGCGCGCATGCGCCTCCCGCGTAGCGCACGCGCTACCGGCGCTTTTCAGCGGGGCTCGGAAGCCGGGTTCTTGGCCATCATCCGCTGCCTCATCCGCCGCCATCTGTCCGCGGCGAAGTTCCGCGCCTGGCGCAACTCGCCATGGCGCAAGAGATCCCGCAAGGGTCCGACAACCAGGAACGAGAACAGGATGGGAATCTGGACGGCCGGTGAATCCCACTTCTGCAACGCCGCGAATGCGGCCAATGCGGACAGGAAAACCGTTCCGCCCCGCCGCCACAGATAAGGCACGGGATAGCTGCCCTGGGCCAGGAGGAACGTTCCCGCCAGGTACAGGAAGTACGCGGCGGCGGCGGCGGCGGCGGCCCCCGTCGCGCCATGGCGCGGGATCAGGATGAAATTGAAAAGCAGGTTGAAAACCGCCGCTCCCGCCATGATGCCCATTTCCGCGACCAGCTTTTTGCGCAGATGGATCCCGGCCGATACGCAGTACTGGATGCCGTTGAACATGGCGGCCAGCACCAGCAGCGATACCACCGGTCCGGCGGCGTCGTATTTCCCGCGTCCCAGGAAATGCAGGAGCGGCAACCGCAGGATCTGGAGGAGAAGGAAAATGGAAACCATGAGCAGAAAAAAATAATGGGTGACGCGGGCGAATATCCGCGGCGCGTCCGGCTTTCCGGCCAGCGAATAGAAAAACGGCTGCCAGGCATACAGGAAAGGCACCAGGAGCAGGATATCGATGATGGCGGCTACGCGCGCGCCCATGGAAAAGAAGCCCACTTCGGAAAGGCCGTGCCAATGCGGAAGCATGTACCTGCTCGCCACTTCCAATACCCTGCGGCTGAGCAGGTTGGGAAGCATGGGCAGGCCGAAGGCGAAAAGCGGGGCCAGACGTCTCCACTCCCAATTCAGTTCCAGGTTCGGCAGCAAAATCGGGACCAGAATTGCTCCGGTAACGCCTACTCCCAGCAGGTTTCCCCATAGCATCCCGGACAAGCCCCATTTGAGGACCACGATGAAATAGAGATTACCTCCCGCGATCAGGGCAAAGGTAGCCAGGGACCAGGCGGCGAACGCGCGCGAGCGCTGCTGGGTTTTGTAAAGCTGGAGCGGCAGCCCTTGCAGGACCAGCGCCAGGTTGAGCCAGGCGACCATGCGGATCCACTGGGCGTTGCCTTCGTTCCGGAAAAGGCTCCGCGACAATGGCTCCGCGAAAATCAGGAGGAGAACGGTGACAACCGCCAGGACCGGTACCAGGAAGGTGACGAGCGCCCCCATCAGCTTCCTGCGTTCCGCCTCGGGCAGGGAGCCTCCGTCTCCCGCGGAGCCGGTACCGGCCAGGTAGAATCCCCGCACCAGTCCCTGGGGCAATCCCAAAGAGGCCACCAGGGACAGCGTAATGGCCGTCTGGTACAGCATATCCATGGCCCCGAACTCGGCCGTGGTGAAATAGGCGGCGTACAGGGGAATGAGCAGAAAGGACAGGCCCCGCTGCAGGAAATTGGAGGCCATGTACACGGCGGAATGCCCGAGGAGCTTACCGATTCGATCCAGCAATGCGGCCCTGCTATCCGGCTGCCGGTGAGCGCCGGGGATCCAATCGGCGGAACAGTTCAGCGTACTTCTGCGCGATGCCCTCCCAGCGATACCGGCGATGGGCGATATCCTTCACGATGGACCGTTGCCCGTCCCATTCGGATTGCGGGACCTTGAGGATCAACTCGACAAGGGAAGCGACGTTGTGGAAATAGCGGACGCGGTTTTCCGTGGTGGCGCGATTGTAGACCACGTCGAAAGCGGCGATGGGCAAGGAGAGGTTCATGGCTTCCACCAGGGACGGGTTGGTGCCTCCCGCGGAGTGGCCGTGCACGTAATAGGAGCAATGCGCCCTGATCACGTTCAATTCGACCGGATCGTAGATGGCCTCGAGCAGATGCAGATTGGGATAGAGTTCATAACGTTTTTTCAATTCCCTTCCGTACTCGCTGCCTTTCCAATTCCCCACGAAGACGAATTCGGCTTCCGGCACCTGATTGAAAGCGTAGAGCAGGAGTTCCGGGTTATTGTCCATCTGGATCCGGGCCACGGCGAAGGCGTAGGGGCGGTCGAGGAACGGGTATTTCCCCGACAGCTCCCCGGAAATGCCCGGCTTGGTGGTTTGATCCCCTCCGTATTCGATAAGCACGCTCTCCCGGCCGTATGCGGTGCGCATATAATCCGCGATGCCCTGATTGTCGGTCACGTTCAGGCGGGCGGTCCGCACGGCTGCCGATTCGAAAAGGCGCAGCAACCTTTTGGCGAAAGGCCCCCACTTGCTCCGCTGCCAATCCAGGCCTCCGATATTCAGAATGCTGGCCTTTTTGAAGAAGCGGCAGAACGGCATGGCCAATCCGCCCGAAACCCCCAGGACCAGGAGCAGGTCCGAATGCCTCCAGGCATGCGCGAAATTGAGGAAATCGAAACAAATGCTTTGCGCGCCGTTCGCCTTGAAGGGGATGTACACCAGGCGCGCGTTGAGATAGGTCTTGGGCTTTTCGGCATAATCGGGGCCGCTGCAATACACCGTGAATTCGAATTCATCGCCCAGGTATTCCACCAGGTACCGGGCCAGCGTTTCGAATCCGCCATACCGCGCGGGGAGCCCCATGGTCCCGATGATGGCCACGCGCAATGGGGATCTGCTCTGGACCTTGGGAGGGGTTGCCGCGGGCGCGTTTGTCTCCGGCGGAGGCGGCGGGCGCAATAAGTCCGGGGTCACCGGCGGGATGCCGGCTGTCGAGGCTTCCGGGTTCATCCGCGCACCAGCTTCAACGTCTCGGCCATGTGGTCGCGGGTGGAGGCCCCGAATACGATGGACTTCAGGCCCTGCCCTTTCACGTACTCGATGGCCTCGGCCGGGGGAATGGCTCCCGACGCGTAAACGGACATGGCGGTCATCGGATACTTGGGCCGGCGGAAGTAGGCCTCGTATTCCGCGGGTCCCGGGCTCATGAGGTAGCCGATTTTATTGAAGTTTCCGCAAATGGTCGCATTCTCGATCCCGCATTCCTGCAGAAAGGCCGCGAGGCGGGGCACGTTCATGGTCAGGAACCCGGGGACGGCTGCGTATTTCTTTTCGATGTACTGGCAGTAGGCCGTGAAAATGTCCTTGAACTTGAGGCCCAGCAGAAGGTCGGTGATGATGTTCTGCAAATACACCACCTTGAAGTCCAGCTTGCGGAAAATCCTCATTTCCACGTCGATCAACATCTCCATCACCTTGGTCATGTCGCCGGACAAGGCGGAAACGCTTTTCCCGGCCATGCCCAGGAGGTTCCACGCGGATTGCCCGGAAACCACCTCCTGGATGGCTCCGAGGATCCCTTTCTCCGCCACCAGGTTCGCGTACTTATGCGGGTAAGGGATGGAAGGATAGAGCGCCAGGTCCTTGAACTCGGAGCGGTGATCGCGGAAGTAGTCGCAGATGAGCCCCGCCTTCTCATTGGCGTTGAGCATCACGGCCCGGATGCCCATATCGTACGCGGTATGGTAAGCGCGGTATATTTTCCGCATATCGTTGAACCGCCCGGCAAGCTGCCGGGCCTTTTCCTGGGACATATGGTTGATCCCGAAAAACTGGTTATCGCCCAGGATCAGATCGTCGAGCTCGAGCGCGGCGCGCATTTCAAAGTCCTCCGTGCTTGGGGCTGTCGGCGAAAATCACGTCGATGATCTCCTGGGTCAGGGCCGCATCGGCGAAGCTGCTCTGATTGGCCAAGCCGGGATCCAGCACGCAATCCACGAAATGGTAGATTTGGCGCGTGAACTCATTGCCCCGCACGTAAAAAGGCACGTTGTTGAAAAGATCGGTGATGTAAATGGTGTTCCATCCCTGGCGGTACGCGCCCTTTTCCCGTTTCATGTACACTTTGAGCTCGTGGTTGTCCGCGACGATTTTCCCCTCTTCGCCCAGGATTTCCACCTTGTTGCCGGGCTTGCGGCAGCTTTCGTCGCTCCAGTTCACGTATAAGCCGCCGACCAGGCCCTGGGGATAAAGCAAGGTGGCGCGCACTGCATCATCGGTGTGGGTCGAATACAAAGAGCTGAGATGGGACCCGATGATCTTTTCGGGCCGTCCCATGAAAAAAACCGCCAAATCGATGGCATGCGATCCGAAATCGTAGAGGCAACCGCCTCCGTTTTCCCGCTTTGATCGCCACCCATTGCCGGAACTCTTCTGGATCACGGTCCGGCCGAACATCTCGGAGCGGAAGCTCAGCACCTTTCCGATCATCTGCCGATCCAAGAGCGCCTTGGCCTTGATGAAGACATCGTTGAATCGGTTGACATACCCGACCTGAAGCGCCAGGCGCGTTCCGTTTCCCTTGGACGCGACCCTCTCCAGGATGCGCCGGGCCTCGATCGCGGTGAGGGTGAACGGCTTTTCCACGAAGACGGACACATCGCGTTCCACCGCCGCTTCGATCATTTCGGTATGCAGGTTGGGCGGCGTGCAGATGAGGACCAGGTCCAGTTTCTCCCCGGCCAGCATTTTCCGATACTCGCCGTATAGCTTGATGTCGGGACGGTAGCGGGACAAGGATCCGGTCACCACGCTGGAATCATCCGTAACCGCCGCCACCTCCACCTGGGGGTGGCTGCCGAGCAGGGCGAAATGCGTCATTCCCATCCGGCCGGCCCCGATGATGCCGGCCTTCAGCATGCGTTTCGACTCCAATTCAGGCGCCTGGCGGCCACGGGGGACCAGTGAAGAATCCTTACTAATCATGATGGATCAGCCTCATTGGAAAATTGCCCGATGCGCTCGGCGGCGCGAATCCTGGCGAATCCGCCAGTGGCTGAGGTGCGTCCGATTCACTCGAGCGAAAACAAGCCCGTGTAAAGATGGCAGATGGACGTTTCCACGATATTTCCCGGGCGTTTCCGGCGCATTGCGCCCGGAGGGACGGGAAATCATAACCGGGATCCATGGGAGAAAGGTCAGGGGGGCCGATTTCAACGCATTTTACAGTAGAAGAAACTGGCGTAGACTTCCAACCGGTCCCGGAAACGGTTGAAGCCCGGGGAGCCTTCGAGGCGCACCCATTTGGAATAGAATTCGCTTTGTTCCCCATCGGGAAAATATTTCCGGATGGTTTCGCGCATGGGTTTGTCGTTTTGCCGGAGGGACTCCACCACGTTGGCGGTGATGTCCCGATATTGAATCAGTCCCAAATCCCAACCTTTGCTCAAATGGGCCTTTACCTGGAGCATCCCGAGTTCCGTGCGGTAATCCGTGAAAAGGAAATAGCCGCCTTTTCGGAGGACACGGCGGACGCCGTCCAGAAAGCGGGGGAAATTTGGATAATCGTGCGACGATTCGACGTTAATGATGACGTCGAACGACTCGTCTGGAAACGGAAGCGCTTCGGCGTCCCCTTCCAGGTAACTCAGTCTGCCATGGTCCGCTTTTCTTTTGCACGCGTTGATGTTTTCCGAGGATAAATCCAGGCCGGTCACCGATTCCGGCTGGAAATGGGAGGCGATATAGCGGCTTCCGCCCCCGCGGCCGCAGCCCACCTCGAGGATCTTCTTTCCGGCAATGTCGATCCGGGAAACCAGATGATGGTACATCTGCAGCCCATAGCGTGCGCTTTCGTCTTCGAGTTCCAGGCGCGGAGATTTTTCGTCCTTATCCACCGGGGCGTATCCCCAATTCATGAATGGAAAGGCCCCATCCTTCATTTCCAGGGACCGGGAACCGTAAAACAGTTTTTGCCCGTTCTTGACCAGGTTCCGTCGCAGGTGCGGAAAAACCAGCAGCACCGAATCCTTGACCATGCGCCTGATGGCGAGTTTCTGCCCATTTCCATGCCGGATCCTTTTTTTACAGACGTTCGAAAGCCTATGCCTGAGGAGCATCCGCGAGGGTCCGTTCGATGGTTTCGGCGGCCCGCGCCCAGGTGAAATGTTCCAGGACGAATTGCCGGCCTTCTTCCCCGCGGCGCCGGCAATAGCCGGGATTGCCCAAGAGCCGTTCGATGGCCGCGGTCAGGTCGGCCACCTGTCCCAAGGGAAAGTATTCCAACCGGTCCCCGAAAACGGAGCGGAAAATGGCCAAGTCGGAGGCCAGGCAGGGTTTTCCGAAATACAACGCCTGCATGGGCGGCATGCCGAAGCCTTCGAATTCCGTGGGATAAACGACCAGGTCGCATTGCCGGAAAAGGCTCCATAGGTCGCCGTCGGAAACGAAACCGTGAAAGTGGATGAATGGGGATCCGGCCGCCTGGGATTTCAGGCCGGCCATCTCCGGCCCCGATCCGCAAACGTGGAGTTCCACGGCATGGTCGAGACGCCGAGAGGCCGCGATCAGATCGTCGACATGTTTGCTCTTGACCAACCGCCCTACGAACAGCAGATGCTTGCGCGAAATGTCCAACCGCACCGGTTCGGTTTCGGGAGCCTGGTAGGGCATCTGTTCCGGATCGATGCCCGGATGGATCGGTTCCGCTACGGTTTTGCCGTCCAGCCAGCCGGAGTTGTATTCCCGGGACAAGGCCGAGTTGGGAAACAATATCCGGGATCCCAGGTAGGCCCGGCGCGTGGAGTCCCACAACCTGCGCGTAAAAGGGTCGGCGAAATTGCGGAACATTTCCTCGCCATACACTTCCCGCATCCAGGGAGGGCATTCGTAGACGAAATTGGCCACCGGGACGCGGAACGAGCGCCCCAAGGCTTCGGCCTTGATCGCGGAATAGGTCAGGAATCCCAGGATCCAGTCGGGCCGGAGCCGGCGGATCGTCCTGGGAAGCAGCCACCTTTCCCCGAAACGGGACAGCATCCGATCCAATTTCGTCAGAATCCGGCCCCGCCTCGGCAGGTTCGGCCGGAAACTCAACGACAGGTTGGCGTCGGTCCGGACCCAATGCATGTCGTGCACCCCGTAAATATGGACGCTATGGCCGCGGCGGGCCAGGAACTCGCCGAATTTGTAGATGGCATAGCAACCGCCGGCGGCGGCATGGGGTTGATCGTTCTCTATGATGAACAGCAATCTCAAGACGGCCGTAGCCTTGGCGGTTTCCGGCCCCAAGGCCCGTTCGGTCGCTTCGGCGATCCTTTTCAAGCAGAAACCTCGGTTTCCCTGCCGGCGAATGCAAGGTGCGGTCGATTGGGGGCCTCGAAAAGCTTCCGGAACAGGGAAACGGATCGGACGAGATCAAAGTGCGCAGCGGCTGTTTCAGCTTCAATTCCAAACCGTTTCCGAAGCGTATCGTTTCCCATCAGTTCACCCATCGCTTCGGTCAAGCTGAGCGCCGATCCCGTTTGGAACAACCGGCCGTCCACCCCGTCCCGGATCATCTCGGGGATGCCGTGCAGGGCGGGCGCGATGACGGGCAGACCACAGGCCAACGCTTCCAGGATGACGAAGGGCGAGCCTTCGCTGACGCTGGTCAGGAGGAATATATCGGCCCGGCGATATTCCAGCCATACCTCATCCTGGGGAATGGCTCCCACCAAGGTGACCCTGGTTTCCAATCCGAGCGTCCGAATCTGCGCTTCCAGGTCGGAGCGCAGGGGCCCCTCCCCCACCAGGCGCAGGTGGAACTCGAAGCCGCTGCGCGCCGCCTGGGAACAGGCCTCCAGCAGCAAGTGCTGGGCTTTTTGCCAGATCAGGCGGCCCACTGAAAGCAGGCGCAGGGGAGACCGGCCGGAGAAGGACGCATGTCTGGCCGGGTTCCGCCCCTCGGCGGGGGGTATCCTGTTCCTATCGATGCCGAACGGAATGACGTGCAGGGTATGGCGCAGAGGCGCCGGAATCTTGGGTCTCAGGAAGGCGGCATTGTACTCCGTGGCCAGCCGCGTGAACCGGGCGTGGCCGAGCTTTTCGGCATGTAGGACCCGGTCCACGAAAATGTCGCTTCCATGCGCCGTCAGGCTATAGCTCATGCCATGGATCCGGTTCAGGAAATACGCGACGGACGCTCCGCCGAACAGGAAATGGGCATGCACATGGCGGCACCCGCGCTCCCGGATTTCCGGATGGATGTAAACGGCTTCGGCGAAATGGTACAGGGTCCTAACCCGGTTCCGGATCCCCAGTCCGCGTTTGGCCAGAATCCACGCGATGCAGGAGAGGTAACTCCACGGTTTCTGCGCCAGGACCTTCAGATGCCGGGCGAAAAAAGGACCTTTGCGGATGGGAAAGATATACCGCGTCTCGCGGACGAACCGTTCGAAGGCGGAAGGATATTCCTTCGCGCCGGGTTTCTGCACGGCGAACAGGGCCAGTTCCGCGCCCTGCCTGCGCATTTCATCCACTTCGTCGTTGATGAAGGTACTCGAGTACTGCGGGAAGGTGTGGATGAGGTAGGCCATCATTTGCGCCATGCCAGCAACTCCAATTTCAGCGCGATTTGGGAAAGGTCCTGGGGAGTGATCACCTTGCGCGGCACCAGGAACGGATCGTCTCCGGGACGGACCGCGCGTTCTTCCGTGGTGACGGCCAATTGCACTCCCGGTACGCGGTCCGGGCCAAGCGGCCCGGCCGGGCCGGCAGGCTCGGCCGCTTCTCGACGCGAGGAGGTCCGTTCCAGGTCCGACAAGACCTCGTGCGGATACCCCGAAGCCCCTCCTACGTCCATGGATTCGCCGAATGGATACGCGAAAAACCGGACGTCGAATCCCGCGCCGGCAAGGTCCGTCAGCCCGCCCAGTATTTCCATCCGGCATTCCGGGGCGGGAATCCGGGCCAGGGAGGGATGGCTGCGGGTATGTCCGCCCAATTCGATGCCGCGCCGCGCCGAATCCAAGGCCTCGGCGAGCGTCATGGTCTCGCAAGGTGCGGCCACGGCCTCGGACCCCGCCTGGTTGGCCTGCAGCCACTCCAGGAAAAGCCCGCGGGTCGGCGTATCCAATCCCTTGGAGCAATCCAGGATCCGTTGCAACCCGGCCTTGCCGGAGTTGCCCGGGTCGTCCGCGAACGCGTCCAAGGCTTCGACCAATTCTTTCGGCAGTCCGGCGGCGGCATCCGGGGCCGGAGCTTTCCCGTTCCAGAGCTTGAGCCGCATCCATAGGACATCGTACCAATAGGGGAGGCGGTCCAACAGCGGACCGGTGGAAATGAAGTAGGTGGCGGGTAATCGCCTGGAGTTGAGCAACGGCAAAACGATGTGATAGTTGTCGGCATACCCGTCATCGAAGGTCAACGCCACGGAGTCGCGCCGCAGGGTTTCCCGCCCGGCAAGGTAACCGGCCACCTTGGCCAGGGGAAGGACGTCGAATCGGCACGCGTACCAATCCAACTGTCGCGCGAATTCGGAAGGCGTCGCCGAAAGCGCGGGTTTTCCGGGATCTTCGTCGACCCGGTGATAGCACAGGACGATAAGCCTGGGGCCCCGCAAGGCGCGTCTCAGGATCCCGGCCATGCGGATCGCTCCGGCATGCCGGAGCCACCAGGCCAGGAGTCGTTTGCTTGCGGATGCCCTCACCTTTCGATCCGTCCCGGTTTTCGGCCGTTTTCCTTCGAAGAAACTGGGACGGGGATGAAGTTCGACCGCCGAGCACTCATTCAAAAGAGACAAAATATACCTGCAGATGGGAGGGGATTGCTCCGGGGTCGAAACGGGAAATCCCCTGTTCGCCGATTTGAAATCAGTTCGCAATCACCGTAAAATTCCTGGAAGCGTTTCCGCCGAAGAGGATCAAGATCGAAGCAGAGATCGATTCTCCGAATCGCACGGTTTGCTCCATTGAGGGATCTCTACCCCGCTACATCGGGGAATAGACGCCGAAGGTATAATTGGCGCGGGGCAGGGTCTTCAGGTATTCCTTTTCGAATTCGAAAAGCGCGTCCAGGATATGATTCGAGGCCTCGTTCTCCAGATAATGGTGGACGGTTCCCTTCAAGACCGGGGCCAGCAGATCACCGCCTATCTTTTTCTCTTCGAGGACATGGAACCGTTCGCCGATGGCCGGGAGGATTTCGCCGGATTTAATCCCTTCCGACGGATCGGACAGATACATTCTGACGTATCCCGGCGCCCATATCCTGCTTTTGAGGATGGAGGTCCGGTAAAAAGTGCGATGGGACCGGGGAATCAATTCAAGGGCCTGATTGCATTTCCGGACATGGCTTTCGGTATATTGGTACCGGTTCGGCCCCGTGAATTCGACGATGACCAGCAGCCCGTCCTTCTTGAGATAGGTTTTCACCTTTTCCAGCAACGGGCCGAGATTGTCGAAATGATGCAGGCAACTGTCGAACAACACGATATCGTATTTGGTTTCGACCTTCAGGTCATAGATATTCCCTACGGAAAACCGGATATTGGCAAGATTCAAGGCCACGGCTTTTTTCGTGGCCGCTTCGATTCTCGTGGGTGAGATGTCATATCCATCGATGCGCTCGAAGGCGGGGATTTTCGCGAACTGGATTTCCTTGATTCCGGCCCCGCACCCGGGGGAGAGCATATGGATGTTCGTCCGGCCTCGGAAATATTTATCGACCACGTACTGGGCATAGCCGAGATTCTCGTCGCCGGTCATGTTTTTCTGGACATATTTCTCGACCTGCGGCAGGTCATACCAATTGATCAACATATTGGTGTGTTTGTTCCACCTTGCGAGGGTCCTGCTTTTGCCGGAAATCCGCAAAGTCCTCAGAATGGTCTTGAAATAGGACCATTTCGCCTGCAGATAAAAGTCCTGGAAATCCGCAGGGGTTATCACCCGAATCATAGTTCCCGCCCCCGTTCCGGCTTCTCCGAAGCTCGTGGAAAAAATGGGTTCCAATCGTCCATGCATCCGGACGCATCGTAGCCGAGCAATCATAGCAAAATCGGTGGATGGCCCGACGACCGGACCGGATCGAAACACCTTCTCCACGCAATCGAAACCGCTCCCGCTTACCATCCTTCCGGTTTTCAACAGCTATCATCAGCAGATCACCGCGGGCTATGCGGTGAAGCCCGTCGGCCCTGGTTCGCCCTGACCTTCTGGGTTTCAATCAGCATACCCGCGCAGTGGAAGCGGTCCCGAATGGAATCCCCGACCTGATCGACAAGTATATCGAAAGGTATATGGTCAGAGCGGTTGAGGTTCCTTCCCTGTACGGCGGAACCTCCGCTCCCAAGGTGGATATTCTCAACTTCGGGTATGGCTTCGAAGGATATTTACGAGAAGGGATTCCGAACATCCAGGTCCTCAACAACGTCATTTTCGGCACCTCCACCCTTTTGACCATCACCTTCCCGCCTTATTGGACCAGATCCGGATACCGGCCCCAACCCCGCAATCCCGCGATACCATGCCCGGTATTGCTGCACGGAAACGGCTATGGAGTGGAAAACAACAATGAACAATACGGGAATCCCAACCGTCCCGGAATGCAAAACCCGGATCCGAACGACGTGCTCAACGTGGCCATGGCGCATAAAAAGGGTATTGGCGTGATTGCCGTTTATATCAACAATGGCGGCCGGGAATCCCAAGGGATAAACTATGGCCTGTTGGACGCGATTAAGGGCTTTTTCCAATCCGGCGCTCCCGCCTTTGGCGCGGACATTTCCAGGATAATCGCTTTCGGCGGTTCACGGGGAGGCGGAGAAGCGGCCGTTTGGGGGACCTTGACCACCCCGAACGGAATGAACGTACGAACCATCCTCTCCTCGGTTCCCCCGGTCCGGATGGCGAGTTCCGCAGAGCTTTCCTTGTCCACTTTTCCCGGGTTGGGGGGGCCTTCATGACCGGTCTGAACTCGGCCAATGCGTGGAAGGTCGACTACGCGGGAATGACCCGGACGGAAAAAGCCCAAGCGGTTTCCAGAATCATAGTGGGAACGCCTCCCAATGCCCCCTTGTCCGACGCGGACAACAGATCCACCTATGGCTTTATGCGTGATCCTCAATCCGGGAACGCATTGAAAGCGAAATCCATGCATTTTGCCACCGGAAGCCATGACTCCTTTTTTCCTTTCGGCTATTTCCTGGAAATGGATAATAAGCTCACCCAGGATGAAATCGGGCATACCACCCTGATTTCATATGTGGCCGGACATGCCGTTGAAACCGAGTGGGCCGACTTCGAGGCCGCGATCGACAATCTTTACGCTGCAGTTCCGCCGGTGGTGACCGGAACCCGCCGGAAATTCATCATCCCGGAAAAAGTGCTGTTCACAGAGACCAGCCCGAGTCTCCAGCCCGGCAATGTCTGGATCCTGAGCCCGGAGCTGATTGCCAATCCCATCCTCAGCAACCGACCCGCCTATTTCGGCCTGCCCGCCCCCACGCCGGAACAACGGGCAAGCCTTGCCGCGAATCTCGGCTTTTCGGCTTCCGTGCCCTTGATCATCATCAAGGACAAATCCTTTGAAATCTCCCTCTCCGGCCAGGCCGGAAAAACCTGGGAGGTCCGGGCCCGGTTGGACGCGGGATATGCCGACCTGTACAAGGTAACCGGCCGATTCGGGGATCCCGAGATCGAAATCTACTCGAACCTGGAAACCCCTCCCCCCGCGCCCGTCAAGGAATATGGATCGGAGTTCATGTTGTTGAAAGGAATCAGCTTCGCGGAGCTATTGCCGGATGTGGAATGGGAGTTCAAATATGACGGCCGGGAAGTGCCCAACCGGTTCTCCCCTCAGGTCTCCCAGACGCTGAGAACCGTGGGCCGCCCGGATCCCGATCCCGAACCCTACCATTTTCTGCGTACGGTATCCCGGATCTACGCGAGCGAAGCCGGTTTTTCGGAAAACTCCTACTATCGTCATGGCAGGTTCAACCCGGCGAATAACGGAGTGGATCAATTCCATACCCTTTTGTTTTCGCCGAATCAAAAGGCGACCTTGTACCAATCCATCTCGATTCCGGCCCTATCCAAATCCACGCCCGGCACTCTCGGGTTCCGCATTTGGCCGTACTGCACCGGATGCAGCGCTCCCGACTTGAACGGGGTCCGCTTCGACGGCGATTTGGATTCTTTGCGCTTCGATCTCCGCTTCCAAAACGGAAACGCCATCCCTCATGGGACCATGAACCGATTCACGGGCGAGTTCTCCATTCCCTATAACCAATTGCCGGATGCGTCGGGATTTTATACGGCCTGGGTTACCGACGGCAAAGGGGGAACCGACAGTTCCACCTTCTTCGTGCAGATCAACCCCTGATTCCCGCAACCGGGACGGGAGAGTCGGGATGGACGCGATGGAAATTTTCAAGCCGGTTGCGGATTTCATACGCGTTACAAACGGCCTTCCTTACCCCATTCCGTCTGTCCATCGGCAGGGGAGGCTCCCAAGCCTTTTGATTCCTAGCCATTGCACTGCCATCCGAAACAGGAATATGCCTTTACGCGGACCAACCGGCCATTTTATATCTCTAGCCGGAATTTCGGAATAAAGGTGAGTCATGAACATTGATCGCGATATCCTTTGCGAGCCGGCTGACCTGGTCCTTGAGGCGCCGGTCCGCAACCGGTCGGCGGAACCGCTGAGCGTCCGCCTTTTCCCCCGCGAATCCAAGGACGCCTTGCGGGACAAATGGCGCGAGATGGAGGCGGTCTCCGAGCATACCTTTTTCACCTGCTGGGATTGGATTTCCGGCTGGCTGGACACGGTATCCGCGCAGATCCTGCAATGCGAAGTGCATGCCGGCGAGGAACTGGTGGGCCTGGGTCTTTTCGTGGAAAGGCGGGAGCGGCGCATGGGTTTAATCCCCTTCCGGAGGCTGTTCCTGCACCGGACCGGCGAACATGCCCTGGACCGCATGTGCATCGAATGGAACGACCTGCTCATCCGCCCCGGGTTCGAGGAAGGCGTGCGCCGAAGCCTCGTCGAGGTGCTCACCCGGGAGCCGCGGGGAGCGGACGAGGTCGTGTTCGGATACACGCCGGAGGGCCATGATCGCGGCGTCGCGGGGCCCGGTTTCGTTTCCCGCATAGGTTATACGCAGGCTTCCCCGTGGGTGGACCTGGCCCGCGTGCGGGCGGAGGGCGGCTTCGACAATACGTTGTCCCACAAGACCCGCGCCAACGTCCGCAAGAGCCTGCGCAAGGCGGAGGCCCTGGGAAGAATCGAGCTGCGCAGCGCGGCGACCGCGGGAGAGGCCCTGGACTTCTTCCGGGAGGCGGGGCCCTATCACATCGAACGCTGGAAGAACGGCAAGCCCGGCCGCCAAAGCGGCTATCTCAATCCGACGTTCCTGGCGTTCCATGAACGGCTGATCCCGGTGGCATTCGATCATGGCCGCCTGGACTTCGTGAAAGTCACCGCCGGCGGCGTCCTGCTTGCCTACATGTATTTTTTCGTGTACCGCAAGGTGGTCCATTTCTACCAGTCCGTGGTCAATTTCGCCGGCCTGGAAAACGGGCAACCGGGGCTTATCGCCAACTATCTCTGCATCCAGAAATTCGCGGAACAAGATCTGGAGAAATACGATTTCCTGGCCGGCGATTCCCAATACAAGCGGGTCCTGGCGACCGACACCGCGACCCAGATGTACTTCCACTATCGCAAGCGGAGCCTGAAGATGGGCATGGTGGAAAGATACCTGGCCTGGAAGCACAAATCCCAAATCAAGCAGGAGTGATGACAATGGAATCCGCGCTGGCTTCCGTCGAGCTGACGTTCCAGTTCCTGTCCCCGGAGATCCGCACGCCTGAGCTCGAGGACAAGCTCCAGGCTTTCAAAGAGAAGTACCTGGGGGGGAGAGGCGGGCGCCGGTTCGCGGCCTGGAAATACTGCCAGGGCGTCATCGACTCCGGCGATTGCGTGGTCTTCGCCTCGACGCCCGAGGGCGAGATAGCCGGCCACCTCGGCGCCGTCATGTTCCCTTCTGTCCCGGGATCCGGCGTTTCCCGGATGGCTTTGGGGACGGAATTCGTCGTCGACGAAAAATTCCGCGGCGGCAAGCATGACGTCATCCGCCGCATGGATACCATGCTCGGAGAGCGCTTGGCGGGAAAGGGCGTGGAGCTGATGTACGGGGTGCCGAACAAGCCCGGCTACGTGGTGGCCAAGCGCCTCTACCGGCGAGTGGACGGAGTGAAATGCGTGTACCTGTCCAAGGTCTTCACCCCAGCCCTGGCGGTTCCGGGCCGGTTCCGCAAAACCGCGCATACCCTGCTTTCCTTCTTCGCCCGGTCCCAACCGGCCTTGCTCCCTGATTGGGCATGGTCCCGGCCGAAGGCGTTCGAAGCGTCGGAGGTCGATGCTTTTTGCCTCGCTTTCGCGCGGAAGCTGGAATTCGGGACTTTCCGGAACGCCGCTTTCCTGAACTGGCGCTATGGCGGCGGGGATGGCTCCCGCTATGACAATGTCCAGATCACCGATCGCGGCAGGGTCATCGGAATCGCCGTGATACGCATGAACCCGCACCGCTGCGTGGGCGCTTTGCTGATGGAGTGCATGGCGCTCGATGACCAAGGCTATGATGCCCTGTTGGCCGTTTGCATGCGGTTCACCTACCGGCGCGCCCCCGCCCTCACCGTCTTCGGGGTCAAGGACTCCCTGGCATGCGAGGCCTATCTGCGGCATGGATTCCGCCACAATGCGGACATACTGCGGGGAATCGAACGCGCGTTGTCATGGGTCCCCGAAAAGGCGCGCAAGCGCCTGATCGCGAAGGCGGAGGAGCATTTCCATCTGGACGATTACACGACGCTCTATTACTACCCCGATCCCACCCGTTCCAAGGAATTCTTGAAAGGGCGTTGGTACCTCTCCCTCGGGGAGAGATACGGGTTTTAGGGAGAAACCGTTTCGCCATCCGATTGAAACACGAGCGAGACCCGTAGGGAACGCGCGAAAGCTCTTATCCCAGACATTGACCACTCCCGTTCGGTTGGCCGGTTCCGCGAGTCCCTGTTCGCGTCCATCGCCGCGGCGGAAAACAGAAGGTGAAGGCGTGAGAATCCTGTATTTCAACTATCAGATTTCTTCCTTCGCGTCCATCGTGCGTTCTTTGGAATATGCCAAAGGCGCCGCGGACGAAGGCCATGAGGTGGAGCTCTGCTACCTGCATCCGGCCTTCCGGCCTCCGGAATCGTATTATGATCTGATCGCGGCTTACGAATCGCCTCGTTTACGCGTCCGCTATCCCCCCCGCAAACAAGCCGCGGCCGGCGCCGTAAAGCGCCCGATCCCTGGCAAGGCCGCGGACGGGAAGCCGGATCTGAGGGCCTTGTACCGGCAAATCGCCGTCTCCCCGAGGTTCATCCCGCAAGAGCTCAAGCTCGTCGACCGATTCCGCCCGGACGTGCTGATGGCGCGTTCGGACCCGACCCTTTCCTTCATGGCGACCGCGCGACTGCGTTCTTTGCCTCTGGTCCTCGAGACCGACGGGCCGGTCGAGGAAATGGACCGATATTGGGGAGTGGACTCGAGCTGGGTGCGGCCCCTGGATTCCTGGCGCGCGCGCCGGGCCGACGCCCTGCTCTACATCAGCGAGGCCTGCCGGGAACTATGGCTGAGCAAGCGCATCCGGAGGGAAAAATTGTTCTACACGCCGAACGCCGCCCATCCGGATCGCTTCCGTCCCCAGAACCCCTCGGTTCGCCGTGAGTTGCGGGCCAAGTTCGGACTCGACGGGAACGCCAAGGTCATCGGTTTTTCGGGGATCCTGCGCCCATGGCATGGCCTGGACAACCTCCTCGCGGCGGCGCTGCCCCTTCTCGAGGAAGACCCCGACGTGCGCATTCTCCTCATCGGCGCCGTGGACGGTCCCGGCGTCCTCGATCGCTGCGGCCTTCCCGAGGCCATCCGCAAGGAGAGGTTGGTATTCACCGGCCCCGTTCCCTACGCCCGGATGGGGGACCATATCGATTTGGCCGATTGCTTGGCATTGCCGTACGCCCATTCGACCCTTTTCCACTTCTCGCCGATGAAGCTGTTCGAGGGCATGAGTCTGGGAAAGGTCATCGTGGCACCGCGCATGGGGCAGATCAAGGAAATGCTCGGGGACCTTTCTTCGCCGGCCCTCTATGATCCCCACGGAGGCGTTGTCGCGTTGCGGGAAGCCCTCAAGGAAGGCTTGCGGCGGAGCTCCGCCGCAGCGGACGGGAAGGTGGCCGGAGCCGATGCCCGCGCCCGCATCGAGAAGGCGCATACCTGGGCCCATCGAGGCAAGGTGGTCTCACAAGCCTGCGAATTCGCCCTGGCGCGGAAGGCGGCCGCATGAGCTTCCCGGCAGGCGGGCCTTTGAGGCCTTTGAGGCCCTTTCCCGGCTAGTACTAGTGCTGTGACACCCCAATTGCGGGACGAAGGCGGCGAGGGATGGGGGTTCAGGGCAAGGCGTCGCCGACGCAGGAATAGCAGCGCTATTCCAAGGAGGCGCAACGCAGCCCTGAACCCCCAGACCCGGCGA
>DATENA010000069.1:0-41735 GCA_035275285.1 Fibrobacteria bacterium
TATGGGGTGGACAAAGTAGGGAGAACCGCCGCCGGAAAACTACTTGGATCCTCGAAGCGCGAAATAAGGATGATTGACGCGATCCGAAAAAATCTTCACGGGCCCTGCCCGTGCAAAACCAAATATTCTTAGATTAACTCGCCTGACATCAACGGGTTGGACCGGGACAAGGGAGCACGATGGGACGTAAGCAATGATGGGAGAGCACGCCTTGATTGAAGCCGAAGAAAGTTCCTTGTGGGCGCAGTGCCTTTCCGCCCTGCGGTCCCAGATCTCCGAGTCGGCCTTGAATACTTGGTTCTCCGCCCTCGAGATCCTGGAGTCTTCCCCCGGGGAGATGGTCATCGGGGTCCCCAACGGCTTCGTGCTCGAATACGTTTCCCACCATTACCGCGGCGTCATCGAGAAAACCCTCGAAGACATCCTCCACAACCCGGTCCGGATCTCCTTCACGGTCCTTTCCCGCTCTCCGCACCTGGAGGTCTACCAGGCGGACTATCGCTCGGGCGAAGGCCGTTCGGAAATGCCCGGTTTCCCCATGCAGGCGGTCCCGGGCTTCCCCCTCTCGGGCATCCCGGCCCAGGACGCTCCCTGGATCAAGTCCCGCGGCCCCGTGCGCATCGAGGTCACCGTCCCGCTCAATACCCGGTATACCTTCGACGATTTCGTCATCGGCGATTGCAACCAGCTGGCGCATGCGGCCTGCATGGCCGTGGCCGAGGCGCCCAGCCATAACAACTTCAATCCCCTGGTCCTCTACGGCGGCACGGGCATGGGCAAGACCCACCTGGTGCAGGCCATCGCGCATTTCTGCATCGAGAACGAGACCGTCCGCAAGGTGGTCTACCGCACCTCGGAGGAGTTCACCCGGGAATACATCGAGTTCGTCCAGAAGAACAAGGACTCGCGCACCTTCTACCAGGTGTACAAGGACGCGGACATCCTCCTCATCGACGATATCCAGTTCCTGGCCGGCAAGCAGAGCACCCAGGACGAGTTCTTCAACATCTTCAGCATCCTGCAATCGCTGAACAAGCAGATCGTCATCACTTCGGACCGTCCGCCTTCCGAGATCAAGGGCCTGCACACGCGCCTGTTGTCCCGCTTCGACACCGGCCTTCTGGCCGATCTGCAGCCGCCGAACCTCGAAACGAGGCTGGCCATCCTCCAGAAGAAGAGCGAAGGGGACGGGGACAGCTGCGTCAACGGGGACGTGCTCACCTACGTGGCCAACCAGGTCACCTCCAACATCCGCGAGCTGGAAGGCACCTTGATCAAGCTGTCCGCCTACGCCAGCTTCACCCACATGCCCATCACCGTGGACATCGCCAAGCAGATCCTGGGGGATACCCTCCGCAACGTGAACCAGCCCGTGACCATCAAGCGCGTGCTGGACCAGGTGGCCATGGAGTACGGCACCACGGTCTCCCTGCTCACCTCCCAGACGCGCAAGAAGAACGTGGCGGAACCCCGGCAAATCGCCATGTACATGGCCCGCCAGCTCACCGACAATTCCCTGCATACCATCGGCCTGGCCTTCGGCCGGGACTACTCCACGGTCATCCACAGCATCAAGAAGGTGGAACAATGCCTGGATCGGGATCCGGACCTGAAGAAGCAGGTGGATCGGTTGATGGGGGCGTTGGGGTAAGACCACAGGGGGGCTTGGCCGCGCTCCGAGGGCTTTCAACGGAGAGTTCAAAGTGCAAAAGTCAAAGTGCAAAGTGCAAAATTCGGAATCGCGCTTCGCGCGTGAAGGAGAATGAAAGAACCGGGAGACCCTGCCCGGTAAGCCTCCGTCTTCCCAAGCCGGCACACTTCCGGAGCGGTAAACTCTCCCCGTCTTCTCTTCCGTTTTGCACTGTGAACTTTGCACTTTGACTTTTGCCTTTCCCATCTTCCCCGCCCCATTACCCTTTTCCGCCCAATTTTCTAATTTCTAAATTTCTAGGTTCTTCCTGTTTACCAGGCGCCCAGACGCGCCCTTTCACTCTCAACCGGGTAAATCCATGCATTCGGTCACCCTGGAAATCCTGAAGCAAGCCACTGCTTCCACCTTCGCCATCGTCGGCCTCATGTTCCTGCTCTCCATCGGGGTGTGGGCCACCCTGGTCCGGAAATGGCTGGCCAACGGGTCGCGCAAGCGCTCTTTCGCCAAATGGCGGGAGCTGATGGGCGAGCGTCCCACCTTCCAGGACCTGCTCAAGCTGTCCAAGTCCCTCCCGGATTCCCCCATGGGCCGCATCACCAAGTCCGCCCTGGCGGAAATGGAAGGCCTCTCCGCCTATGTGTCCTACGATTCCCTGGAGCATCGCGGGGAATTGGTGCGGGAATCCACCGAACGCGCCTTGGACATCGAAAAGGAAAAGAACGAGCGCAGTCTGGTCTTCCTGGCCTTCTGCTCGGCCACGGGCCCGCTCATCGGCCTTTTGGGCACGGTATGGGGCATCATGGATTCCTTCTACCAGATAGGCAAGCAAGGATCGGGCAACATCACGGTGGTGGCTCCGGGCATCGCGGAAGCGCTGCTGGCCACCATGGCCGGCCTGTTGGTGGCCATCCCGTCTTCGGTGGGGTATAACGCCTTCGCGGGGTTCAACCGCAAGGCCGAGTCCATCATGCTCAATTTCGGTTCCGAGCTGGTGAGCCTGTTCAAGCGCGGGGACCTCTCCGCGCTGGAGCGTTCCACGGCCAAGAAGGCTTGATGCGGCGGGAAAGAATCCATGCGTAGACGGGAATCGCTGCGACCGAATCCGGAACTCAATCTGGTGAACCTGATCGACGTGCTGTTCGCCATCCTCATCGTGTTCATGATCACCGCCCCGCTCATGAGCCAGGGCGTGAAGGTGGAGCTGCCCAAGGCCCAGGCGGCGAGCCTGGAGGAGAAGAAGGCCGTGCAGGTGACGGTCACGAAGGAACGCGAGATATTAATCAACGAAATGCCCTCGGACCAGAGCAGCTTCGAAAAGGATTTCCGCAACGCGTGGACCGGGGACGACGAGACCGCCATCATCATCAACAGCGATCAGACCGTGCCCTACGGCTTCGTGATGGAATTGGTGGCCGCGGTGCAGCGGCAGGGCGGCAAGCGCCTGGGCTTCCTCACCGATCCCGGCGCTCCGCAAAGCGGAGCGGGCGGCGCCCGGCCGGCGTCCTCGCCCAAGGCGCGGCACCGCTGAAAGGCCTTTCGTAATGGCGGCCTCCTTCCAAGAACCGGTTCCTTCCGGAGCCTACCATCCGGACCCGCGGCCCGATCCCGGGGCCTCCGGATCCGGAAAGACGTCGGACGCGGGCAAGGAACCGCTCACCCAGAACGTCGCCGTGCTCATTTCCGTGCTCGTGCACGGGTTCGCCATCCTGTTCATCGGCCTCTCGGCCCTCCTGGCTCCCCACCGGCCCTCGGCCGTGCCGGTGTTCGAGCTCGTCAACCTGGAACCGCCCAAGCTGCGGCCCTTGACTCCCAAGCAGATCAAGCCTCCGGAACCGCCCCCGCCCGAGCCCGAGCCGGTGAAGCCTCCCGAGGCGCCCAAGCTCACGCCCAAGCCCACCAACGCCGTGCAGCCGAAAAAGCCCGAGCCCAAGGTGGTCAAGGAAAAGACCGACGACGAAGTCAAGCCGGTCAAGGAAGTGGTGCAGGAGCAGCAGGTGCTGACCCCGCAAATCGTGTCCCACGTGCCGGCCGATCCGCGCCTTTCCTTCTGGGCCAGCCGCGTCAAGAAGTCCGCGGAATTGCTGTGGCGGCCCCCTTCCGGGATCGACATCTCCGGCAACGTCAAGGCCGTCATCAGCTTCAAGGTGACCCGGGAAGGGCAGATCCAGGACGTGGAGATAGCCTCCGGCAGCGGCAACGCCGATCTCGATGACCTGGCCAAGCAGACCATCGTCCGCCTGGACCATACCCCTCCCATCCCGGAGAATTTTCCGGAAGACATGATCCAGGTAAGCTATGAATTCGTCTATGCGGGGCAACAGTAACATGCATGATACTATCGGGTCCACCAAGCGCTCCGGCGGGGCCTTCCCCTGGCGGCGGGCCGCCTCCGCCGTGGCTTTCGCCGCCTCGGCTTTCCCGTTCGCTTCCCTCGCCTGCCTGGCGCCCGCTCCCGCGGCCGCGGCGGACGTGGTGATCACCTCCGAGAACAAAGGCGCGGAGTCCATCTCCCTGGGCTTCATCGATTTCATCTGCGCCAAGGGCGACGCCAAGACCATCCCCTTCACCCCGGGCGGGGTCATCTCCTGGGACCTGGAGTTCAGCGGGCGTTTCAAGGTCAGGGCCGCTTCCCGTTTCGACAGCACCAGCAAGGGGGAATTCAAGGCCGACGGCGCCCTGGCCTACGTGCGCGGGGAATACACCCTGGAAGGGGACAACTTCACCCTCAACTGCGAGCTCATCGACATCGACACCCAGGAGCGCATCCTGGGCAAGAAGTATTCCGGCAAGAAGGGGGAACTGCGCCAGTCCGCCCACAAGTTCTCGGACGAACTGACCTACCAGCTTTTCGGCGAGAAAGGCATCGCCCAGTCCCGCATCGCCTACGTCAACAAGCGGGGGGGCCACAAGGAAATCTCCGTGATGGACTATGACGGGGCTAACGTCACGGAGATCACAAAGAACAAATCCATCAACCTCATGCCCTGCTGGGTTGAGGGCAAGAGCAAAATCCTCTACACCAGCTACGCGGGCGGACAGCCGCAGTTCTACCTGAAGGATTTCGAAAGCGGCAAGAACGCGGTGCTTTTCGCCTCCAAGGGCATGAACACTTCGCCCGGGTGGAACAAGATGGACAAGGAAATCGTCTACGCCTCCACCATGGACGGCAATACCGAGATCTACCGGCGCCCCTTCCCGGAAGGCAAGGCGCAACGGCTCACCTTCTTCGGCTCCATCGAGACCTCGCCCAGTTGGTCCCCCAACGGGTACGAAATCGTGTTCATCTCCGACCGCGGGGGCAAGCCCATGGTGTACGTGATGGACCGGGACGGGTCCAACATGCGCGCCCTGACCCATGACGGGGACTACTTCGGATCGCCCTCCTGGTCGCCCAAAGGGGACCGCATCGCCTATACGGCCATGGACGAGGGAAACAACATGAACATCATGACCATTTCCCCGGACGGCAAGGATCCGGCCAAGCTGACCGCGGGCTCGGGCAGCAATGAGAATCCCAGTTGGAGCCCGGACGGACGCCACATCGTATTCATGTCCACCCGCACGGGCAGCCCCGAGATTTTCATGATGAACGCGGACGGGAGCGACCAGAAGCGCATCAGTTTCTCCGGGGGCAATTACATGCCCAGGTGGTCGGATTACTGAAAAAAAGCGTAATAAATCCCGGCATTTACAGCCAATCCGGAAATTAGTACTTCCAAAAGGGAAAAACCGGTTGGGGTATCGCGGAAAGCACCCCCCTCCCGGCGGCGGCTCCGGGCTGCCGGCGCACAACGGCGGAAAGATTGCTGGAAAAAATGGAGGGAAATTTTAAATTTCCCCCCTACAAGTGTTAGATTTCAGGAAAAAGGAGATGGATATGAATTTGAAGCATTGGACCCTTCTGGGCCTGGGTGTTCTGGCCATGATCGGCTGCGCCAAGAAACCTGCTCCCACCCCCCCGCCGGAGCCTAAGCCTCCCGTCATGGAGCAGCCTGAAGCCCCCCGGGCGGAGCCGCCCAAGGTCGATGAGGAGGCCCTGCGTCGCCAGCGCATCCAGGCCCGCATCGCCGAGGTGTTCAAGCCCATCTACTTCGGCTACGATCAGAGCACCCTTTCCGCGGAAGGCCAGTCGACCTTGCAGGAAATCGGCAAGCTCATGAAGGAAGTGCCGGAAATCACCGCCCGCGTCGAAGGCCATACGGACGAACGCGGATCGAATGATTACAATCTGGCCCTGGGCGAGCGCCGCTCCAAAGCGGTGAACGATTACCTGGCCAGCTATGGCATCCAGGGCACGCGCCTCAGCACCATCAGCTACGGCGAAGAGAAGCCCGCCATGGAAGGCCATGACGAAGGCGCCTGGGCCAAGAACCGCCGGGTCGAGTTCACCACGACTTTCTGAACCTGGTGGCTTCCGTCTTCGGCTTCGCTTTGACTCCCCGGTCCCGCCTTCCAGGCGGGTCCCGGGGGAGTTCGCCTTCCCATGGCCCGTTCCGATCTTTCCTGCCGCACCTGGTCCTGCTTTCCATCTCCATCCCTTTCTGGACCGGGTGTTCGGCCATCACTTTGATGCGCACGGAAGAATTGAGAAAGGTCCAAGCCGAAGTGCGCGTGACCGGCAAACAGATCGAGAACCTGCAGAAATCGGTGGACGAGCTCAATCTGGCCCAAGGCGGATCGACGAGCAAGATGAAGGCGGATCTGACGCTGATGCTCAACCAGCTGGAATCGCAGATCACCCGCCTGCACGCGGAAATCGATGAAACCCAATATCGCCTGACCCAGCTCAGCGCCAAGATCGAGAAGCTGGATCAGAAGAAGTACATCGTCGGCGGAGCCGGAACCCCGGGCGCGCCGGGCCAGCCGGGAGCGGCAACGGGACCGGCCGGGCAAGGCCCGGGCGGGCAAGGTCCGGGCGGGCAGGGCCCGAACGGCGAGCCGGTGCGCGTGGTCGAAGGCCTGGACCTGGAGGCCCTGTTCAATCAGGCTCGGGACGATTATATCCGCGGCAAGTACGATCTGGCCCTGGCCGGATTCAAGAACGTGTACGAGAAGGACGCCGGGGGCACCTGGCGCGAGCTCGCCATGTTCTGGCTGGGGGAAACCCTGCTCAAGCAGGACAAGGCCGACAAGGCCCTGGAAGCCTACGGCCGCGTGGCCAAGGAGTTCCCCCGCGGCACCAAGGTCTGTTCCGCCCGCTTCAAGATGGGCCTGATCTACAACCAGAAAAAGGACAAGTCCAAGCGCGACGAGGAGTGGAGCAAGCTCGTCACCGAATGCCCCGGCACCAATGAGGCCCAGCGGGCGCAGGAGATGCAGAAGGAATAGGCAGAAGGAATAGGCCGAAGGCCATCTAGATAAAGGGAGTGCGGGCCGATCAGGTAAAAGGTTCCAGGGGTCACTCGCCTTCGGTCGGGAGTACAGGCAGATACCCTGCTTCCGACGCTGCGCCCTTCGGAGTCGGGGGTCGGGAGTTGAAGAAAAGAAAAGCATGCCCGGCATGCTCCAAGGCTGATTCCCCAGCCTCTTTTCTTCAACTCCCGACTCCCGACCTTCTTTCTCTCCCCCCAGACCCCCTTCTTGGCCCTACCCCTGAATCGCCGAAAAGTCCGCGATCTCCCCCACCAGGTCCCGCACCCGGCGCAGCAGCAGATGACGCTGGCGCTTGAGGGCCGGATCCGGATCGTTGACCATGGCCGCGTCGAACAGGGCCGCCACGTCCCCGCGCAAGGTGCCCACGGCCTCCAGCACGTCCCCGTAGCGCTTGGCCGCCAGGCCCGAGCGGACCTCGGCTTCCGCCTTGGTAATGCCCGCCAGCAGGGCGGTTTCGGCCGGGAGTTTCAGGGCCTTGGGATCCAGTTCGCCTTCCACCTTCGGGTCCAGGATGTTGGAAACCCGCTTGAAGGTTTCCGCGGCCTGGGCGAAGGGGGGCCGTTCGCGGAAGGCCTGCAGGGCCTGGAGACGGGCCACAAAGTCCGTGAAGTCGCGCCAGCCGGCCCTGGAAAGCGCCGCGGCCTCGATGGTGTCCTTGGCGAAACCGCCGGGCAGGCCGGGGCGGGGCGCCTCTTGGAACAGGTTCTTGGCGCGGCCGAGGAAGAACTCGGAAAGCTTTTCCGCCAACCCGTCGGTTTCCCCGGCCTTGAGGATGGGCTTGTAGATCTCCTCGATGGCCTGCTGCAGCACGGCTTCGATGTCCAGATGGAAGCCGCGGTTCACGATCAAGGCGATGCTCGACCAGCATGCCCGCCGGAGGGCGTAGGGATCGGAGGACCCGGTGGGGGCCTTGCCTATCGCGAACATGGTGATCAGGGTATCGAGCCGATCGGCGAGCCCCGCCAAGGCGGCCTCGTCGCCTCCCGGGAAGGTATCGTCCGCGTTACGGGGCAGGTATTGATCGCGGATGCCGTCCGCGACGATCGGGTCCATGCCTTCCGCGATGGCATAGTAACGGCCCATGATGCCCTGGAGTTCCGGGAACTCGCCCACCATGTTGGTGGTGAGATCGCATTTGGCCAGACGCGCCACCTTGACGGCCTTTTCCAGGCGGGCGGCGTCGAGCTCGAGGATCCTGCCGATATGCGCGGTCAGCTTTTCCGCGCGCGCCACCTTCTTTGCAAGCGTGCCCTCCGGCCCCAGGTCCGCGGTGAAGGTCACCTTCTCCAGGTCCTTGCCGCGGGACTCCAGGGTGCGCAGCCGATCCTCCTTGAGGAAGAACTCCGCGTCCGAGAACCGGGCGCGCAGCACCCGCTCGTTGCCTTCGCGCACCAGGTTGAAATCGGCGCATTGCATGTTGGAGAGGGTAATGAAGGCGTTGGCCAGCCGGCCGTCGGATTTCTCCATGGCGAAGTATTTCTGGTGCTCGCGCATTTCCGAGACCAGCACCTCTTCGGGCACCTCCAGCAGGCGCTCTTCGAAGCCGCCCAGCACGGGCACGGCGTATTCCAGAAGGAAGGTCACCGTTTCCAGCAATTCCTCGTCCTTGCGCCAGCTCAGGCCGGCCTTGGCCGCGGTCTCTTCCGTGAGCTTGCGGACCAGGGCCTTGCGTTCCTCTTGATCGGCGAATACCTTCGCTTCGCGGAGCGCGGCCAGATAGCCTTCGCGCGCGGCGGGCACGGGCACGCCCCGGTTGTGCAGGAAGCGATGCCCCCGGCTCTGGTTGCCGGAAGCGATGCCGGCGAAGGACATGGGGATCACGCGGTCGCCCAGCAGGGCCGCGAGCCAGATCACGGGGCGCACGAAGGGGGCGACCTTGCCGTCGCCCCAGCGCATGGTCTTGTACCAATGGATTTCCGCGAACACCTTGGGGAACAGTTCGGACAGGATGTCCAGGGCGCTCCGGCCCTTTTTCTGGGACCGGGCGTGCAGGTATTCGCCGCCGCCCAGGGTGCGGAACTCCAGCTTGGACGGCTCCAGGCCGGCCTTGGTCGCGAAGGCGAGGGCGGCCTTGGTCCAATTGCCCTGGGCGTCCTTGGCCAGATGGGCGGGCGGGCCTTTCAGCTCCAGCTTCAGGTCCGGCTGGCGGGTGAGGATGGAGCCGATGGAAATCGCCACGCGGCGGGGCGTGACGAAAACCTTGACGTCCTCCGCTTGCAATTGGGTGGGCTCCAGGTGCTTGTTGAGCAGCGCGGGGAGGTCGCGCAGCAGAGGGCCGAACACGCGCGCAGGCATCTCCTCCACGCCCAGTTCCACCAGCAAGGGTTCGCGTTCGGCCGGCGTGCCGGAAGCGGCCGCTCCCGCGGCCGCAGCGGCGGCCGCGGGAGCAGGGACGGGGAGGGCGCGGGCCAGCAGGGGATGGCCCAGTTCCTCGCGCTTTTTCATCCACGCTTCGGCCACGGCCTTGGCCAGGGTGCGCACGCGCAGGATGTAGCCCTGGCGTTCGTTCACGGAAATGGCGCCGCGGGCGTCCAGCAGGTTGAAGGCATGGCTGGCCTTGAGGCAATAGTCCAGGGCCGGAGCGGGCACGGCGGCCTCGCACATGCGGCGGCACTCGGCCTCGTAGGCGTTGAACAGCCCGAGCTGCGCGTCCACGTCCGCCAGTTCGAAATTGTGCCTGGAGAACTGGACCTCGTTCTGGTGGTAGATGTCCCCGTAGGTGAAGCGGCCGTCGTACATGAGCTCGAACATGTTGTTCTTCTTCTGCAGGTACATGCAGATGCGCTCCAGGCCGTAGGTGATCTCGCCCATGATGGGGGACAGATCGAACCCGCCCACCTGCTGGAAATAGGTGAACTGGGTGATCTCCATGCCGTCCAGCCAGACTTCCCAGCCCAGGCCCCAGGCGCCCAGGGTGGGGGATTCCCAATCGTCGTGGACGAAGCGGATGTCATGCTCTTCGGGCTTGATGCCGATTTCCTTCAGGGACCCTATGTACAGGTCCAGGATGTCCAGCGGACTGGGCTTCAGGACCACCTGGAACTGGTAATAATGCTGGCCCCGGTTGGGATTCTCGCCATACCGTCCGTCCTTGGGGCGGCGGCAGGGTTCGATGAAGGCGGCATCGAAAGGCTCCGGACCCAGGGAGCGCAGGAAGGTGGCCGGATTGAAGGTGGCGGCCCCCTTTTCCACGTCGTACGGCTGCGCCAGAAGACAGCCGCGACTGCTCCAGTATTTCTGAAGGGTCAAAACCAGGTCCTGAAAATGCATCCAACCTCCGGAGCGGCTTAAGGCGTTAAAAATGACAAATTTATGGGGAAAGTAACAGCCCTGATGGGGATGGGAGAAGAAAATATGCCCTTTTCCGGCGGTGATGATCCAGGAGAAGTTGTTGGCGCCGAAATCGGCGCAGCTCGATGAGATCCAATTCCTCCGCGGTCCCGGTGACTCGAGGATCCCGAAAGCCTCTTTCCTTCCAAGTCATAGGCCCGGCCATCCCCCGCTTGCAAGGCCAGCCCCTGGAGTCCCGGTCGCATGCGGATTTTCCGGGCCGGCCGCGCCCTCGCTTCCGGCCGCGCCGCGGGGAGGCCGGCCGGATTGGTGCGCGCGAACAAGGCCCAGGTGTACGGCAATTCTCCCTTGTTATTGTCCAGGTGGAAAAGGCCGGTGGAGGTGGCGAAGCTGCCCACCACGCCGGCCAGGGCTGCCATCGTTTCCATCCTAATAATAGCGCTGCCGGACGGGAAAGCCCGCGGGCAATTGAAAAAAGGGGGCAAAAGGAGGCAAAAAGGTTTTCTTTCCGGAAAACGGAAACGGGATTGATTCCCGCCTGTGCATGAAGCGTTGCGCGAAGCGCAATGGGGAATGTCGGGCGTAGTGCCGCGCCGCAACGGTTACGACGAGTCCGTTGTCCGGAAGACTACGGAATCGCATCGGCACCTTGAGACAAATCCGTCCCCTTGTACATCAAATGGATATGGCCTGTGCCCACTCGATGGACCGGCCCATAGGCGAGTGTATTGAACAAAATCCGGTCCAGGGATAAGTGAACCATGCAGGCATGCGACACCGCAAGCGGCGGCATCATGATGACCGAACCCGGCGAAGTGCATGTCACGGAAAAGTTGGGGGGAGCCGGGGATTTCTGGGTCATGATGCCGGATCCCGGTTGGTTCTCCAGATTGCAAACTCGCGGTTTTAGCCGGGGTCTTCCCAGGCTGAAAGGGCTTGACGCTTCTTGCCCTCGATTCTTTTCCGCGATGCAGACCTTGTACCAAGCCCTGAAGAAAGCATCACCATGAATCATCATCAAGGAGGATCTATGAACGACTCGACATTCCAAACCCCGCGGCATCGCCGCCTGGCACTGGGCCTTTTCCGCGGCGGAGCCGCCTTCACGCTGGCGGGCCTGATCAGCGGCTGCAACCTGAACGACAACGCGCCGGCGGAGGAACGCCCGCAATTGGCCACCGCCGCCTCCATCGTCACCACGTCGTTCAAGGATGCGACAGGCCGGATCGAGATCAAGATCAAGACCTGCGATCCCACCGCAGCGGCTGCGACCAATTGCGCCTATTGCACGGTCGATGACGGCTGGGCGCGCATCGGCGGCGGCGGGCAGATCCTGGGCGAATCCAACCCGGGCGCCATGTTGCAGGCATCCTATCCGGATCCGAACTTTTTCACCCAGGCCAACGCCCATGGCTGCACCGGGCCGGCAGGCAACCCGGCCCAGCGGATCAACATCGATGACCGGGCCACCTGGGTGGCGCGCTCTTCGGGAGCCACCCATCAGCTGCAGGCCTACGTCATCGAGATGCGCATGCTCGGCAATAACGGGCTCTGGTTCCGGCCCCCGGTCACCGAGGGGCGGGACAATGTGACCTCCTCGGTGAACCCGCCCGCGAATTGGCGGGTGGAGACGACGGAACAGTTCCAGGCGAATCCCGGCCAATACCTTATCGGCGGAGGCGCGTACATCTTCAAGGGGGACGGCAATCTCAACCAAGCCACCCCCACGAACGCCTACCTGGTTGGCTCGTATCCCGTGGACGGAACGGACGGCAGGGCCTGGCGGGCGGTCGCCCGCAGCCAGGCGAATCCGGCACCGTTTGAGGTGTTGAAGTCGTACGGCATTTTCATGGATGCCTGCCCGGCCGAAATCTCCCCTACCTGCATCAACTATCCGACCATCCGTTCGGTTTCGTCCGCGACCACTTCGGGTTACGGAACCTCCACCTTGTTCATCCCGGATTTCCAGGTCAACGGCAGCATCGGCGGCTATGCGGCCGTGAGCAGCGGCGGGGCGCGCTACCTGGCCGATCTCATCCCCTTCAACGGCTCGCGCCAGGGATTCACGGTACGCAGCAAGGCCTTCACGACCGGCACCGGCGCGACCCTGGGCTATGCCCTTACTTTCGGCCTGCCGTTCGACATCTACACGGCCGTCTACAACCACAGCCAGAAGTGCATGGGCGTCCTGAACTCCCGCACGGATGCCACCGCGCCGGTGGTGCAGCAGACCTGCACCTTCGGCGACGAGCCTTCCAATGTGCGCTTCGCCATGGTGCCGCAACCCGGCGGATACGTGTCCCTGAAGTTCGAGCATAGCGGGTATTGCGTGGATATCAGCGGCGGTTCCAAGCTGGACAATGCGCCGGCCGTCCAATATCCGTGCAGCGGCAACGACAACCAGCTGGTCCAGCTGGTCAACAATCCCAACGGGAGCCATTCGTTCAAGTTCAAGCATAGCGGGAAATGCCTGGACGTCCCCGGGTCCAGCACGGCCGATGGGACCCAGTTCATCCAATACACCTGCAACAGCCAGTCGGCCAACCAGGCCTTCCACTTCGACGACTGAGGCGCACGTGTTTCCCTGCCGGGAACGACTGAACTGAGATTGAGTGCCAATATTGCTTGCGGAATTCCAGCCAACAACGAACAAAAGGAGTCGGATATAGTATATGGTGCAGGCCCCTATGGGTTCGCAGGCCGAACAGCTCATGCAACGGAGCGCCGGGCAAGCGACCCTGGCCGATCTGTACCGGGATTTGCATCCTGGCGCCCGATACGTACCCCAGGAGCTACAGGATATATCCGATCGGCTGGAAGCCGAAAAGCGCCTATCGCCGCCGGCGCCGCCCCCTCCGGAGGAGGACCCGGCGGAGGCCTTGTCCAAGGCCGCCGCGAGCGCCGGATTTCCGAGGGCCGGTTCATGAACTCCGATGGATGGATGATCGCTCGCTCGTACGGTTGGAACAATACGACTTGGACGGCCACCATGTCGCTTTCGGCGAGCGCTTGGAAACCGACCATCCCTCCCTATTGGGTGACCTGGATCCAATGGGGCGGCGTATAGTAGATATTTCAGTCCCCGACCAGCACCAAAACCAGGCCCTCGCCGTTTTCCAGGCGCGACAGGGCCTTGCCGATGTAGGCGCCTTCGGCCCTCTCCTCGTCGGTCGCCTTCATCCCGTGGCCGGGGATATCCGAGGACGTCAACCAGTCCCCGGGGCGGATGGCGCCGCCCCGGGCCGTGGCGCGGCAATAGACCTTCCCGCTGAGGGCGACATCGTATTCTCCGTCCACGAGGCTTCCCTTTTGGCGGAGGACCATGGCGGGGGAGAGGCCCTGCGCGCCGCTGATGATGCCGGCCACCTTGCGGTCATAGGGCGTGTCTGCCACCTTGAGCTTTCCGCTATGGTCCGGATCGATGGAAACCACCGTGCCCGGCAGCGCCTCCCCGGCGACGTCGAATCTCTCCGCCAGGTCCGCGCCCCCGTCGCAGTCGAGGATGTTGAATTGCATGTGGCCGGTGGTGAAATCGCCGCTCATCAGGGTCTTGTCGGAAGTGGCCACGATGAACTTGTTGGAACCCGTTTCGTCGTATCCCGCCCGGTAGCCGATGAAGACGTTCCCGGAACCGCCGGCGTTGTTGTAGCCGGCATAGGCCCCCAGGAAGGTATTGTTATTGCCCGAGGCGTGATTGTACCCCGCCCGGTAGCCGGCGAAGGTATTGTTGGAACTGGTCCCCGCCGTGGCGGCCGCCGGGCCGCTTTCGCTCCCGAGGTAGACGTTGTCGTTTCCCGTCGTATTTTTGTAGCCGGCCCGGTAGCCCAGGAACACGTTCCGCGAGCCGGTGGTGTTCGCGTTCCCGCTATAGCCGCCGGCGAATACGTTCGAGCTTCCCGTCGTATTGGCATAGCCGGCCCCCCGTCCGGCGCCGGTATTGTAGTTCGCGGTGGTGTTCTGGGAAAAGGCCCGGTAGCCCAGGAAGGCGTTGTAACCCCCGGTGGTGTTGGCGTAGCCCGCCTCGAACCCCGCCATGGTATTGAAGCTGGTGGCGTTGCTATAGCCGGCGGTATATCCGATCAGCGTGTTGCTGAACACGTTGGTTCCGGCTTGCCCGGCGTAAGCGCCGAGATAGGTGTTCCACGCGCCGCTGGTGTTATTGTAACCTGCGCGGTACCCCAGCATGGAATTGCCGTCGCCCGAGGTGGTCTTCTCGCCCGCCTGGGCCCCGGCGAAGGAGTTGTAGGGCCCGGTGGAAACCATGCCCGCATGGTACCCGTAGCCGGTATTGGCGGTGCCGGTGGCGCTTTGGCCGGCGCCCTCCCCGAACCAGGTCGATTGGGCCGACGCCGCCAGGGGCAGGCAGACGGCGACGGCGATTTTGAATGGGTTGCGCATGCATCCTCCTCGCGGCTCAGGGCCGGCTTTCAATCCCGCACCAGCACCAGGACCAGGCCCCTGCCCTCGGCGAGGGAAGACATGGCCTTGCCGACGAAGGCGCCGCGCCCGCGGCTGTAATCGGCGGCCCTCATGGCATGTCCCGGGGTGCCGGAAGTCGTGAGCAGATCGCCCGGCCGGATGGCCCCGTAGGCGGCGTCGGCGCGGCAATAGACGCGGCCGCGCAGGGCCAGATCGATGGAACCGTCCAGATGGGTTTCCTGCTTGCGGAGCTTGAAACCGGGGCGGATGCCGCCGGCTCCGCTGACGATCCCCGCCACCTTGGTATCATAGGCTTCCCGCGCGATGCGCAGCTTGCCCTCCTTGTCCGAGTCCAGGGAGACCACCATTCCCGGCCCGGGCTTTTCCTCGCTCTGGAAGCCTTCGGCCATGTCTCCTCCCCCCGTGACGATGAGCTGGCGGAAGGTGACCTTGCCGGTCCAGAAGTCCCCATCGATGAGCGGGGTCCTCCAGGAGTAGTCGGAGACGATGAACTTCCACATGGCGGAGGTGCCGGCGCTTTGCGCTTCATGGCCGATGAACACGTTGTCGTTCCCGTCGGTCAGGTTTTCCCCGGCGCGGTTGCCGAGCAAGGTGTTGCGATGGCTCACCTTCAGCTTGCCCCCGGCCCGGTGTCCCAGGAAAACGTTGTTTTCCGGCAAGTAGGCGGAGTTCAGGTTGAGCTCCGGGTTGTTTCCCACCACGACGTTGCGGTTCCCCAGGTTGGAGTTGGTATTGTAATCGGCGCCCCCCGTGCCCACGAGCACGTTGTTGTCGCCGTTCACCCGGGTGTTCCACCCGACCAAAGTGTTGAAGTCCTTGCCGTTGCCGCGCGACTGGACGCCCATGGCCACGCAATCGTCGCTGCCGCTGCCATCGACCATGGAAAAGGCGCCCAGGCCCGCGTTCGAGTTCGCGTTGTTGGAATTGTCGCCGGACTGGGCGCCGAGGAACGTGTTGCTGTTCTGTTGGGTGCTGTTATTGCCGGAACGCCACCCCATATAGGTGTTGCCCAACCCGGACTGGACCAAGCGTCCGGATTGCCACCCCAGGTAGGTGTTCTTCGACGATCCGCTTCCCTGGTTGTCCCTCCCGGCCGTATGCCCGAAGAAGGTGTTTCCTCCGGCCGCGGTGTTGAGCAGGCCCGAGCCATAGCCGAGGCAGGTGTTTTCCGTTCCGGTGGTAACCTTCCCCGCTTGGTAGCCGAAGAAGGAGTTGTAGCTGCCCCCCGTCCCTTCTTGATTCGACATATAGGTGTTGGTCCCCGCCCATGAAACGACGGTTCCGAAGGCAATCGCCGCCAGGCCAAAGGGAAGTCCGCGCCGGTTTTGTGCGTGCATATTCCAGTCCTTTCCCATCGCTAGTCCCCGATCAAAGCCAAAACCAGGCCCCTGCCCCGTTCCAGGGAAGACAGGGCCTTTCCGACCATGGCGCGGCCCGCCCTGCGCCGGTCGACGGCCTTCATGGCATGGCCGGGCACGTCCGAGCTGGTCAGCAGATCCCCGGGCCGGATGGCGCCCCGCGAGGCATCGGCCAGGCAATAGACCCGGCCCGCAAGGGCGATCGGATAGGTCTTCGCCTTTCCCGGAGAACGTCTCGGCCGGAAAGAGACTCCCGGGGACACGCCACCGGCGCCGCTGATGACGCCGGCCACCGCGGGGTCATAGGCCGATGAGGCCACGCGCATTTTCCCGTCCTGTTCGGCGGAAATGGAGACCAGCATGCCGGGCCGGACGCGGGCAGGCCCGTCGACCACCTCGAAATGCTCGGCCAGATCGCAACCCTGGTTGGCGGTGTACGATTTTATCTCCACCCACCCGGCGGAGAAGTCGCCGCGCATGAGCGGCGTTCCGGCCGTGCTGTTGGCCACGTAGAACTTCTCATAACCGAGCTCGGAGTAGCCGGCGTTGGCGCCGACGAAGACGTTCCCCTCGTTGCCGGTGGCGGTGTACCCCGCCCGGTAGCCGATGAAGGTATTGTCGTATCCGTTTTGGCGGTTGAGGCCGGCCTCCGATCCCACCATGAGGTTGTCTTCGGTGGTGGAGGCTTTTCCCGCCCGGTAGCCCACGTAGACGCGCTCATAGCCGCTGCCCTGCGCGCCGGCGGCGCAGGTTTCCCTGCCCAGGCAGACATTGTCGCTGGCGCTGGAACCCAGGCCGGCGGCATGCCCCATGAAGATGTTGCGGCTTCCGGTTTGGCTGGAACCGCCCGCATCGGCCCCGAAGAAGACGTTCTGATTGCCCGTCGTATTGCTCCCTCCCGTCCGGTAGCCGAAGAAGGTATTGCTCCCGCCGCTGGTATTGAGCGCTCCGCTCGCGCTCCCGACGAAGGTGTTCCAGGATCCCGAAGTATTGACGGGACCGGAATTGTTGCCCACGAAGGTGTTCCGCTCGCCCGTGTTGACCTTGCCGGCCTGCTGTCCGAAAAAGGCGGCGTACTGCCCCGATTGGTCCTTCCCGGCATTTTGCCCGAAAAGGACGGCCTCCGATCCGGTGAAATTGCGCCCGACGCTGGATCCGAACAAGGTATTGAGGCTGGAGCTGGAGATGGCCGCCTTGCCGGCCTCGTATCCGTAGCGGGCGTTATCGCTTCCGAGCGTCCCCACCCCGGTCCCGTAGAGGGCGTTCTGGGCGCCGGCGGAGGTTATCAAAGCGGTAAAAACCGTTAAAAGGCGCGAAACGCGCGGCGCAAGATCTTGCGTTTGCATGGTCCCCCCCTTGTTCGCATGGCTACGCTCCGTGCTTTCCATCCTTGGATGCAGGAGCCCGCCGGAATGCGTCATATTTTTTCGGGGATCGCTCCGCCGAACGCATGCATTTCAAGAGATTTCCGATAGAGATAATCCAATCCTTGCTACGACCACTTCGTTTATGCCCATGAGGTCGAACGCGCCATTCTACCGGATATGGCCTTCTGGGCGCCGGCGGAACCCATTAAGACGGCAAAAGGATTACCTTTAGCCAAAATGCGCAAACACGGACGGCATTCCGTTTGGCTCATGGGGGCCGCATTGATCGTGGGCGCTTTCAGTGGGCGCGGGTTCGCCCAATGCGAAACCCGGCCGGCGACCGCGGCGGAATTCAGAAAAACGGTTCTGGTTTCCAATACCGCTTATCCCATGGAGCTTGCCGTGGCTCCTGACGGTTCGGTCTTTTTCGCGGAGAAAAACGGGAAGTTGAAGCGGCATGTTCCGGGGGGAACCGTCAGCGAGGTTTTGTCCCTCGATGTCGTGACCCACGTTTTCCTCGGGAATGGCTACGGCCTGAGCGGATTGACCCTCGATCCGGATTTTGCCCGAAACGGTTGGATCTATCTCTTTTATTTCCCGGACTCCTTTCGGGAGCCCGAACTTCGCGGCCGCCTTTCCCGCTTCACCTTTCGCGCCGGCGCCGTGGATAAGAACACGGAAAAGATCCTCCTGGAAATACCCTATAACGGATTCGACCATGCGGGCGGCTCGCTCCGATTCGATCAAGCCGGCCATCTTTTCCTTTCCACGGGCGACGACACTAATCCCGTCCAAGTCAATCCGGTGAATTGGGCCGGGGGAGCGGGATTCAACTGCTTGCAGGGCAAGGATTGTTCCTTTGACGCCGCGCGCACCGCCGGAAATACCGATGACCTGCGCGGGAAAATACTGCGGATGACCCCCATCCCCTTTCCGGATTCGGAAACGAGGACCCCGGGTATCGGCGCCACCTACTCCATTCCGCCGGGGAATTTGTTCCCGCCCGGCACCGATTCCACCCGGCCCGAGATCTACACCATGGGCCATCGCAACGCCTTCCGATTCGCTCTGGATGATAAAACCGGATGGCTGTTCATGGGGGATCCCGGATCCTATCCCAGCAGTTCCCTTCAATCCAAATACCCCGATATTCCCTATGGATATGATGAGTACAACATCGCCGCCGGTCCCGGCTTCCACGGTTGGCCCTTTTTCACCGCCGACAATAAACCATATGCTCCCCTGGATTTCAAAGCCAACACCTTGACCGGTCCGTTTTGGAAACCGGCGGAACCCGTCTTCAATGCCTCTCCGCGCAACACGGGCTTGAAGAAACTTCCCTTGCCGGTTCCGGCTTCCATGTACTTGGTTGGTTTTGGTACCAATGCCTACAGCCACGATTTTTTTAAAAATCATAGGGTTTGCGCTCCTATTTCGGGTCCGGTTTACCGCTATCGATCCTATGGGAACTCCTCGGCCAAGTTGCCGCCTTATTACGATGGAAAGTGGCTCATCACCTCCAGCGGCGCCGATTTCTTCGCCTTTGCCTCGTTCAATGCCTCCGGCGTCGTCACTCAGATCGAATCCTTTCCCTTGACGGGCTTGTCCACCTCGGTCCTGGATGTGGAGCTGGGCCCCGAAGGAGCCTTGTATTTCGCCTCTTACGATCCCGGAACGATTTTTAAAGTGGAGTACAGGGGAACATGCTTGCCGGTCGTCTCCTTGGCCCAGGGCCGAGGTGAAGCCAGGCCCGCCGGCCGCTTGCTGGGGCCGGCCGCGTCCTTTATCCGATTTCCCCCCTTCTCCCAAAGCGTGGTGCTGACCGATCTCCAGGGCAGGCGGGTTTGGACGGGGCGGCGCCAAGCGGGCGAAGGCGAGAGGGGGGTTCTTCCCGCCCCCATGCGTGGAAAGCTTTATCTGGCCGACTTCCATTGAGGAACCGGATTTCAAAGAGGGGGAAAAATGGCCCGATTTGCATGGCTCGCGTTTTATGCCGGGGTTTTGTCCCCCGTTGCCGCCCAACCCAGATGGACGGAAGGTGCAGCCATGTCCGTGCCGCGATCCGAAATGCACGGCGCCCTCATCGGCGACAAAGTGTATGTGCCGGGAGGATACGATTCCCGGATTCAGGTGGTGGGCGCGCACGAGGTATACGACATTTCCAACAACCGCTGGTCTTCCGCGCAGGCCATGCCGGTGGCCAAGGAGCATCACGTGGTGGAGGCGTGCGGTTCCAAGCTATACGCCATCAAAGGAGAAACGCAGATTTACGATCCGGCTCGCGACAGTTGGTCCCGAGGGGATTCGACTCCGTCGAGATATGACGCGTCTTCCTGCGTGCTGGACGACAGGATTTACCTTATCGGCGGCGGCACCCCCGGCGCGCGGCGCTACTCCCCGGCTTCCGGCGCTTGGGAAGATCTCGCACCCATGCGGCTTTCCCGAGGGCATCACCGGTCCGTGGTCCTGAACGGCAGGATATACGTTCTGGGCGGGATCCAAACCTCCACGTCCCGGCAAACCGGAACCGTCGAGATCTACGATCCGGCGAACAACCAATGGAGCGACGGCATTCCCATGCGGGACAAGCGCAGCGGATTCGCCGCGGTAGCGGTGGGCGGCAGAATAATCGTGGCCGGAGGCGAAAAACAGGAGCCCGGCCAGTCTCCCGCCATCGTCAAAAGCGTGGAGATCTTCGACGGCAAGGCCTGGAGTTATCTTCCCGAAATGCCCGTGGGCATACACGGCGCGGCATACGCCGCATATGGCGACAAGCTGTACATCCTCGGCGGATCTTCGCAGCCCTACGGCGTCCGCAATTCGGGCATGGTGTACATCTTGGACTTGAATTCCGCGGTTCCCGTCGATTTCGGGATGCGGAGCGGAAGAAGGCTTGAATCCGGGGTTCTTGGGAACGGCACCTGGGCGGTTTTCAACCTGTCCGGAGAAAAGTTGGCCGAGGCCCCTCTCTCGGTTCCGCCGGCGGATTGGGTGGAGGGCCTGGGTCTGTCCCCGGCGCCTTATTTCATCCAGGCGATGTCGGGCGGCAAGGCCGCCACCCGGTTCTGGGTAAAACCTTAGCAGGGTGTTTCCTGAAGCCCTAAAAAAGCGCAATGAAGATCGTCTGGGCCTGCGTCTTTTTCCCGTCCAGGTGTTATTATATTGCCAAACCTTCATATTGATTGTAAAAAAACCTGGTGGACACGGAAATGCATGGCTTGGATTCGATTTCAACCACGATAGGGCTTATTTGGAGGCGTTTCGCCGAAATGCGTTTAAGGGGGATTTTCCCGGCGGCGCTTACGGCGGCCTTGCTGTCCGGGGTGCCGATGGCCTCGGCAAGCCGAAGCTTTGACGGGCGGGATCTTTGCCGGCAGCTTGCCCGGCTGGAAGCCTTCCCCGCGTCGTTGGAAATCACCCTGGCTTTCCCGGACGGCTCTCGGGAAGCGTTCCGGCTCACGCCTTCCGATATTCTGCCGGCCGCCCTGCAAGCGCAGTACGGGCCAATCCGCTCCTACTCCGGAATGGGCCTCAATCGGAGGGACGCGCGTATCGCCCTTACCGAGTACCGGGGCGAGGTGCAGGTCTCCATCCTGTCCGGACCCATCCGCGAAGACTTCTCCGTGGCTCCCGACGGGGCGGTGACGGTGCAGGCACCCGCTGGAATGCCGGATATCGGCGGAGACGAGGGTATCGACCCCTCGCAAAAAGCGTATGCTTCCCCGGCCGCCGCCAAGGTTTCCGCGGCATCCCGGGATTGCCTGGGCGGCGAAACCCCGTGCTATGCCATGGGCGATACCTTGTTCGTTTACAGGTGGGCCATGGCCCTGGAGGGCAGCACCAACAAGATCGTTGCCGACGGCACCGTGGCCGGAGGCCTGGCCTTCGTGACCGGCATGGTGAACCGTCTCAACCTCACCTGGATGCGCGACCTGAGCAGCAAGATCATCCTGGTCGATCAAGAAGACAAGCTCATTTTCACGGCGCCCAACAATGGCTATTTCCCTTCGCCGCCCGTAACCTCCAGTGATCTGATAAATCGCGTGGATGCGACCATGGATGCCCTCATCGGCAAGGGGAATTGGGATTTCGGGTTCATCTTTTGCGACGGCTTGGCAGGAGGGCTGGGCGGCGGCAAACATGGGGTAAGCTCCCAGGACTATGCCTCCGCCATCCATGAGGTGGGACATCAATGGGGTTCTCCGCATAACCTGACTGTCGAAGGGCCGGAAAACGGCTGGTCCATCGGAGGCAGCATCATGGGCAATCGCGACAATACGGTGGCGACCACCGATGGCGTGGTGAGCGGCGACAGCTACAGCTCGATCTCCATTGCGGAAGGTTTCCAGGGGACCAAGAACGCCTCGGCCGGGGGCTTCCACTGGCCGTTCCAGCGCTTGGCCACGGGCAACCATATCCCCCAGGTCACCGTGCCCGCCGGCGGTTTCACCATCCCCATCCGCACGCCTTTCGTTCTGACGGGTTCGGCCACCGATGCGGACCGGGACAGCCTTACCTATGCCTGGGAGCAGGTCGACAGGGCCACGGAGCGGTTCAACCCGAATAGCAGCTTTCCCCGCGACAATGGCCCTTTGTGCGTCAGCGTCTATCCCACCGTAGGCGGCAATACCCGGTATTTCCCCAACCTGCGCGGCCTTCTGGCCAACTACGTCAACGATACCCTGGAGAGGCTTCCCGTCGCCGGCCGCGAATTGAACATGCGCCTGGTGGTCCGCGATAACCATCTCCCGTCCGGGGCGGTCAATTGGAAAAACGTCAAGTTCCGGGCGGACAGCAGCGCAGGCCCCTTCAAGGTGCTGTCCCTCAACGATCCCGGCCAGATCCGCACGGGTAACGCGCCCATGTCGGTCGCCTGGAGCGTGGCGGGCACCGACAAAGGCCCCGTCAATTGCTCCCAGGTGGATATCTTGCTCAGCACCGACGGAGGCCTGCATTTCGATCGGGTGCTGGTGGAGAAGACCCCCAATGACGGGGAGCAGACCGTAACGCTCCCCAATACGCCCGGGGACAAGAATCGCCTGATGGTCAAAGCCTCGGCGAACGTCTTCTTCGACGTCAACGATGCGCCTTTCCGGATCTTCGACGCCGCCAAGGCGGGTTACCAAATGGGGATCCCGCTCCCGCGCGTGAATATCGGAAGGGCCAAGAGCGGCACCTTGCCCTACTCGATCCTGGGCTTGGGCGGGAACCAGGGGAAGATCGACCTGCGGCTCTCGGGCATGCCCACAGGGCTCCCGGTGGCCTTCAAGGAAGGCGGCCAGGACCGATCGTTCACCCTGTCCACCCAATCGGATCTGCTTTGGACGGCGGACGGCTCCCTGGCGAAAGGGAAATATCCTTTCTCCCTGGCGGTGCACGGGAGCGCAAGCGACACCCAGGCGACCTTCCTGGCCGTGAAAAGCGGCCCCATCAGCAATGCGCCGGGCAAGGCGGCCCATCTCCAGGGCGGCGACATCGATACCCATATCCTTCTGCCCCCCATCGGCCGCACGGGCGTGAACGCATTCACCTTCATGGCGACGGTGAGGCGCGTGGGGGTCCAGGATGACATAGCGGCCCTCTTCAGCACTTTGGGCAAGGGCGACGGGCGCCCCTTTTCCTTGAACATGAAAGCGGACGGGAATCTGCTGGTTCACTGGAACGGAGTGCACTGGTGGGAATTGTCCGGCCTTATCCTGCCGGATAATCAATGGGTCCAGGTCGCCCTGGTGGTGCAAGCGGGAAAGCTGCAGATCCATCTGAACGACAAGGTCTTCGAACTCAAATCGAACGAACCGCCCCTGACCTTGGACAGCACCATCTGGATTGGGGCCCACAACGGGTTGTGGAACCGCAACTTCAACGGGGACGTGGACGATGTCCTGCTATGGGATCGGGCCCTGACCCCCGCCGAAATCGCCCGGTACCAAACGCATTACCCGTCCGGGGATGAGGCCGGGCTGCTGCGTTTTTATCAGTTCGACGGCAATACGGTGGATGTCCTGGAAGGGAGCGACGGGGCTTGGAACAAACCCCCTTCGGCCCAATACGTGGAAGCGGGGTATCCTCCCAAACTCGATCCATCGCCCGTCCGGAAAGCGGAGAAGGCCGTTCCCTTCGACGTATACCGGCTGGGCGGCCGGGGCCTGGTCCTGCGATTCACCAACTCGGTTCCCGGCCGGGTGGATCTCGAGTGGGCGGATATGCGCGGCGCCATCGTATATCGATATCGCGAGGCCTTTTCGCCCGGCACGCATCGGGAAATCCTCACCGTTCCGGACGGAGCCCTCCTTCCCGGGGTTTATTTCATCCGGGCCAGGCTGGGAACCACCCGGATCGTGCGGGCATTCCCCGTTTTGGAATAAGGCGTAAAAACCCATTCCGGGAATTCATCCCAATGCTTGCGCGAAATCCTCCAACAGGTCCTCCGCGTCCTCGATCCCCACCGACAAGCGGATCATGCCGTCTTCGATGCCCATGCCGGCCCGCCGGGCCGGGCCCATCTCGTAGAAGATGGTCTGGGCGACGGGGATGATCAGGGTGCGGTTGTCCCCCAGGTTGCTGGAGCAAATGGCGAGCTTGAGGCGGTTGAGGAAGGCGAAGGGATCGACGCTGTCCGCCAGCACGAAGCTCAGCAGGGCCCCGGGGCGCTTGAAGAGTTCCTTGGCCAGGGAGTTCTGGGGGTGGGAGTTGAGGCCCGGATAATGCACGGCCTTCACCCGCCGATGGGTGGACAGGAACAGCGCGATGCGCGCGGCGTTGCCGCAGGCCCGGTCCATGCGCAGGGCCAGGGTCTCCGATCCCACCGAGAGGACATGGGCCGCCTCCGGCGCCAGGGTCCCGCCGAAATCCCGCAGGCCTTTCTTGCGGAGCTGCAGCATGGCGTACATGGAGGGCTTCCCGGTCTTGTAGATGTCCAGGATGTTCGGGAACGCGCTCCAATCGAAAAGGCCGGTATCCGTGACGCTACCCCCCAGGGCGTTGCCGTGGCCGCCGAAATATTTGGACAGGGAATTGACCGAAAGCGAAGCCTTGACCCCTTTGGGCAGGAACAGGTAGGGCGAAGTAAGGGTATTGTCCACCACGTAGACGAGGCCCTTGGCCTGGCAGAGAGCCCCGATGCGGGCCATGTCGGCCACCTGGGTGGCGGGATTGGCGATGGTCTCCACCAGCACCAGGCGCGTGGCCGGCGTGACGGCCGCTTCCACCCGCGCCACGTCGGTCGCGTCCACGAAGGTCACGTCGATGCCGATGCCGGCCAGCGTGTTGAGCAGGCTGTTGGTGTTGCCGAACAGGAAGGCGCTGGAAACGACGTGATCGCCCTTGCGCAGCAGCGTGGTGAGAACCGCGCCCAGGGCGGCCATGCCGGTGGAAAAGCAGACGGTCGCCACGCCCTGCTCCATGCCGGTGACCTTCCGCTCCAGCGCGGACACGGTGGGATTCGCCTGGCGCGCGTAAGCATAGCCCTGGGCGGTGCCCTGGAATACCGCGGCCAGATCCTCCGCCTTATCGTATCCGTATGCGATGGACGTGTGGACGGGCTTGTGCAGCGATCCGTGCTCGGGCTTGCCCAAGCGATCGGAGTGGATGATGTTGGTGGTGAATCCCGGGTTCTTCATGGCTTGAATCCTTGGAAATAGCCGGACGCGAGGGTCCGGTCGCGTAGTCGGTCAGAAAATACCCAGGTTGAACCCGACGAAAAAGCGGGGTTGCTTGACCTGGTCTATGTAGCGCTTGCGGTCGGCGGCGTCGTTCGCGAGCTGTTCTTCGCCGGGATCCCCGTTCGCCTTGGGCGCTCCGGTATGGCCGTAATCGTACCAGTAGAGATGGGCCGCCTTCAGATTGTTCCAGGGGAAGAAGACCTGGCCGAAGACGGAGAACGGCAGTTGGTGGTAGAGACGGAAGTTGAAGGCCAGCCGCGCGCCGTAGTCCAGCAGCAGGTATTGCTCGCCGTCCACCAGGCTCCGGTAGAGATGGTTGGGACGCGTGGACAGGGTGGTGCCCCATTCGCCCAGGCCCGTCAGCATGATCTGCTTCCAGGAAGTGGTCGGCCAGCCCGGCAGGAAGAACCCGGTCTTGAGGGGGATTTGCACGCCCGCCTGGCCGAAGGTGTAGGCCGAGCCTTCCATGATGTCGCGGCCGCGGTAGGTGAAATTGTACGGATAGCCGGACATGCGGTAATAGCCCAGGCGGTAGGAAATCACCCACAGGCTGGGCTCCAGTTCCCGGGTGATGGTGGTGTCGTAACCGTTGGTAGTGGCGTTGAAGGTGAGGTTGGCGGGCGTGGCCACGGTGGGGAACCGGTTCAGGAAAGCCCCTCCCTCCACGTTCGCGAACAAGGACAGGTGGCGGCCTATGGAGACGATCCCGCTGCCGCCCGCGTCCACGGTCCAGGGATCGAATTCCTGCTGGGTCAGCGCGGCCTGGGGCGTCGGCTTGCCTTGCAGCGAGCGTTCGATGAGGGTCAGGCTGTCCACCGCGGCCGCTTTGCCGGAATAGGTGGCCCAATAGCGACGGACCTGCCCCCACAAGCCTCCGCCCGTGGGCAGGAAGGTTCCCAGCATGCCCTTGGACCAGCCCCAACCCAGGTTGGCTTCGAAGTTGCGGTGCTGCGGCGCGTCCCGGAGGAAGTTGGAGCGCGGATTGTCGATGTACTGGGTATCCGGCGCGGTGAGATTGACGAGCCGGACCGATTGCGCGAAGTCCAGGGTGAGTTCCTGCTTGAAATAGCTGCCTCCCGCCTGGAAGTTATAAGGCAAGGGCATGACGGCCGAGGCCGCATACCGCTTCCAGGAGGCGTAGTTGAACTCCCGATCCACGTAGCTCACCGTGTCCACTCCCTGGCGGAATCCTCCCACCAGCACGTCCTCGGTATTGGACTCCACCACGTCATGATAGAGGGAGTAATACAGACTGGGCGACCAGGAGTCGGTGGTATGCCGGTAGGATCCGTAGCCCAGGTAGCCGGAATACGAGAATTGGTAGTTCAAGGGCGCGTCCAGCCTGGAGCGCTTGGTGACGGCCCCGGAAACCGATTGCGACCAGCCTCCGCCGGCCTCGCCGAAGGCCACGTTGAGGCCGAGCGCCAGGTCCGTATAGGAGCGGTCGCCGGAAATGAAGGTGGGCTGCACGGAGAGGAAAGGGGTGATGTCCAGGGCCAGGCCCGCCCCGCGCATTTCGCCCGTCTCGAATACCTTGGTGAAGTCTTCCTTCTTGGGCTTGACCAGGGGCAGGGTGTCGGTGGCATGGCCCAGGGCCGCGTCCGTGCGGGTCAGCGCCAGGGGCCGGCGGAAGATGCGGAACTGCTGCTTGCGGTAACCCTGGTAATACAGGGAGCCGTCGTGGGCCAGGGGTTCCATGGCCTGGCCGGCCACGCGGGTGGCCCGGTAGATGGCCGAATCCCCCGGCAGGCGCGCGTAGACGTCGTAAACGCTATAGCCGGTGTCGAGAGCGTTGGAAGACCAGAACAGGGTGTCGTTTTCGAAGCGCAGGTGGCGGAACGCGCCGGCTTTCATGGGGGTGACGAAGTTGATCTTCCGGTTCTTGGCGAGCAGGAGCGTGTCCGGGAAGAGGGCCGAATCCTTGAGCGCGAGGAAAGGGTTGAAGCCGGCGGCGTCCGCGCTGATGGAGACGATGGCCTCCTTGTCCAGGATGCCCAGGGTGAAGTAGATGGAATCCCCCTTGGGCGTGAAACGGGGATTGTAGACCTGCTCGCCGTTGGAGAAGTTGGTGAGCTGCCAGGTGCGGCCCGTGGAATCGAGCAGGGCCAGGTTGCTGGACCCGTTTTTCTTGCGCGAGTAGACGATGAGGTTCTTGGCGGGATGATAGCTGGGATAGACGGCGCGTTCTTCCCAGGTCAGGCGGTGCCATTTGTCGTCTTCGCTCTTGTCGGCGCGGAACTCGTATTCCCAGATGTCCGTGAACTGCGCGTATTCGCCCCGGCGCGTGGTCAGGAGCCTGGTGTTGTCATGGTTGAACTCCAGCCCGGCGGAGCCGAACTCTTCGCTGCGCCGGGCGTGCGGCAGGGACTCCTTCTCCCGCACGTACCCGGTGGCGGAAGCGCCGAAGCGGGCGGGGCCGACGGCCCTGGGCCCGTACCCCTTGCCCAGGGCCTGGACCGGGTTCGCGAAGCGGAGGCGGGGCGCCGCTCCGGGCGTGTATCCCAACGGACCGCCGCCGGGGAAGAACCCGTCCTGCCTGGGATCGGGCACCGGGTCCGGGCCCGGACCCGGTGTCGGGCTGGGGGCGGGGGAGGCCGGGATCGGAGGCGTGGCCGGCTTGTCCACGGGATGCGAAGATTGGATCGTCCGGCCGCCGTCGACGGGCTTCCAATAGATCCAGTTCAGCGGATAGCGGCGGTTCTCGGCATTGCCCAGCCAGGCCATGTATTTCCCGTCCGGGGAGAAGGCGAGGTTCTGCTGGTAGCTGCCCACCATGTCCTTGTCGGCGACGGGGTCCGGCGCGATGTCCTTGAAGTCCGCGTAGCGGTCGGCCAGGGAACGCTTGAAGTCCTCGAACAGATCGGTGAGGTCGCGGCCGAACGCCTGGTACACGGACCAGGAGAAGTTCGCCAGGGGCTTGGGCCGGGCCAGGTCCCGCACCTTGTCCGCCCCGAAGCGATCCTTCAGGTAGATCAGGAAGGCATAACCGGTGTTGTAGCAGCGTTCGGACTGGGTCCCATCCTCATCGGATTCGAACATCTCGATGAAGTCCAGGGTGGGCAGGGTGCCGGTCAGGTAGGCGTCACGCAGCACCATGTCCCGCTGGGAATCCCAGCTGTCATTGTCGTTCATGTAGGCTTCGAACTGGGCGATGCCCTCCACGTACCAGGTGGGGGCCACCAGCGGAATCCAGGGGAAGTGGAAGGAGTAGTTGACCTTGTCGGCGTAATTGTAGGTGCTGCCGTACAACTCCACCGCGTCCACCGGCGAGAGGAAGGCCGCGCGGCGCAAGGAGAAAATGTGGGCCAGCTCATGGGTCACCACGTTCCGGACCCAAAGCTGGCGGTTGCGCATCACCCAGTCTATGTGGGGGGCGAAGATCTCCACCTGGGAGAAGTTGTAGAAGGCGTGGCCGTTGGCCTCGTCCTCGTTGTCCGTGATCCAGATGTCGATACGCTGGAAATGGTTGTAGCCGTCGTACGCCTTGGCCAGGGTGGGCCAGACCGCTTCCGCCACCTTGAGCACCTCCCCCGCGAGCTGCTCATGCCGCTTTTCATACCCCACGCGGTAATGGGTGGTTTCCAGGGTGAGTATTTTCTGCGCGGCGGCGGGAAGGAATCCACAGACCAGCGCGGACAGAAAGGCCGAAGACGCCAAGCGCAAGGAGGATTTTTGCATAGTTACCAAATGTATGTTTAGTCAAAGAAAGGGCCAACCCAAATAGTCAATGAAAGGGCCAACCCGAATTGTCGCGGAAAAGACGGAGTGTTCAGCGACTAGATGAATGTACGCGCGATACGGATGGCCTGCCCGCCATAACTGCCGCCGAACAGCAGAAAATGGTTGAGCACATGGTAAAGCTGGTAGAGAGGCAGGCGATCGCGCCACCCGGCAGGCAGCGGCCAGGCTTCCTGGTACGCGGCGAGCACCCGCTCGGGGAACCCGCCGAATAGGAGCATCATGCCCCATTCCGCTTCCCGGTCCGCGCAATAGCAGGCCGGGTCCACCAGGGCGGGCCCCCGCAAGGTCGCCAGGAAATTCCCGCTCCAGAGATCGCCGTGGATGAGCGAGGGCCGGGGCCGGTGCGCGAGCAGCGCAGGCAACCTGTCCAACAGTTTACCGTAGGTTTCCCGGTGATCCGGGGGCAGATCCCCCCGCCGGGCGAGCCGGTCCACCAGGGCGCCGAGGCGTTTCTGCCCGTAAAACGCGACCCAATCGTCGCTCCAGGCGTTTTCCTGGAGCGTCAGGCCGCAGAAATTATCGCGATCGAACCCGAATCGCATTTCTCCCGTGCGGTGCAACTGGGCCAGGCCTCGCCCCAGGCGCTCCCAAGTGTCCGGCGAAGGGCTATCGGCGTCTGGTTCGAGGTACTCCAACACCAATAGGGAAGGCGTTCCGGGCGTATCCGGGCTCAGAGCTTCCGATTTGGGGAGGATCAGGGAGGTGCCGCTCGCCGCCAGGGCGGCCAGGCCTTCGGCTTCGCGGCGGAACAGGCCCGCCGGGGCCTCCGGATTCCATTTGCAGAAGCGGACCCCGGAAGCGGTGCGCAAACGGAAGGTCTGGTTGATGGATCCGCCGGGGACGGGTTCCAGGCTGATCAGCACGGGCATCGGCCGGCCCGAGTCCCGGTAAGCGGCCTCCAGGGCGGCCCGGAAGCCTTCAGGAAGCTGCGGCATCCCCGGTCGCGAGCGTTCCGGTCTCCATCTTTTCCAGGAGGCCGGCGCAGCAGCGGTTGAGCATCTCGTACACCTTGTCGAACTCGTAGGGGCCGCCGTAATACGGATCGGGGACGTCCTGCTCCGAGTCGCGTTCGCTGTCGAAATCCCGCATCAGGCGGATCTTGCCTTTGAAGCCGGGCGGGCACAGGGCGTCCAGGTCCCGCAGGTTGTTCCGATCCATGGCGAGGATCAGGTCGAATTCCCGGAAGTCGTCCCGGCTCACCTGGCGGCACAGACTGGGCAGGTGCACGCCGCGCTTTTTGGCCGCGGAAACGGAGCGCGGATCGGGCGGCTGCCCGACGTGCCAGTCGCCCGTGCCGGCGGAGTCGGCCAGGTAGCGTCCTTCCAGCCCGCGCTCGCGCACCAGATGGGCGAAGATGCCCTCCGCGATGGGGGAGCGGCAGATGTTGCCCAGGCAGACGAACAGGACCTTGGCGCTCAAAAGGAAAGGATCTCCGCGAGGGCGGCCTTCACGTCCTTCTGCTTGATTAAGCTCTCGCCGATGAGGGCGGCCTGGATCCCGGCGCCGGCCAGGGCCCGCAGATCTTCCTTCTTGAAGATGCCGGATTCGGAAACCACCGGGGTGCCGTCCGGGATCAGGGGCCTCAGGCGGTAGGTGGTTTCCAGGGAGGTGAGGAAGGTCTTGAGATCGCGGTTGTTGATGCCGATGATGGGCGAGCCCGCGTCCACGGCCACCTTCACTTCCTCCTCGGTATGGACCTCCACCAGGGGGGTGAGCTTGAGCTCCGCGCCCAGGGCGATCATGGAGGCGAGCTGCTTGGGCTTCAGGCAGGCCACGATGAGCAGATAGGCGCTGGCGCCCAGCACCTTGGCCTCGAAGATCTGGTACGGGTCCACGATGAAGTCCTTGCGCAAGGTGGGCAGCCCCACGTTGCGGGAGATGTCCCGGAGATAGCGGTCGTGGCCCTGGAAATGATCTTCCTCGGTGAGGACGGAGAGGGCGGACGCGCCGCCGGCCTGGTACGCCTTGGCGATCTCCAGGGGCTTGAAATCGTCGCGGATGACGCCGCGCGAAGGGGACGCCTTCTTCACTTCCGCGATCACGTGGATGCCCTGCCCGCCGGACGCGGAGGTCTTGGGAGCCGCGAGGGCGGCGAGGAAATCCAGGGCGGGCGGCGGCAGGCCGCGGGCCTTGGCTTCGATGTCGGCCAGGGACACGTCGCCCTTCAGGTCCGCCAGTCTGGCGGCCTTGGCCTTGAGGATCTTGTCCAGGATGTTGCTTGGCATGGTATCGGACCGCCGGATTATTATATCATGCGGCCGCGAACGATCGCGAGTGGGAAACCCATTGCTCCAGGGTCTTGCGCGCCGCTCCCGACTCCACGGACTTGCGGGCCAGGGCCACGCCGCCCTGCAGATCCGGGGCCACGCCGCCCACGTACAGGGCCGCTCCCGCGTTCAGCAGGACGATGTCCAGCGCGGCCGATCGCTTCCCGTCCAAAACACCACGGATGATGGCGGCGTTCGCGGGCGCGTCCCCGCCCATCAGATCCGCCGCCGTGCACAGGGAGAAACCCAGGTCCTGGGGATTGAGGACATAGTCCGTGACGGCCCCGTCCTTGAGCTCCGACACCCGGGTGGGAGCGGTCAGGCTGATCTCGTCCATTCCGTCCGTGCCCGCCACGATCATCACGTGCTCGGAGCGCAGTTCCGCCAGCACCTCCGCCAGGGTGCGGGTGAGGTTCAGATCGTAAACCCCGATCAGCTGCCGCCTGGCCCGGGCGGGGTTGAGCATGGGTCCCAGCAGGTTGAAGATGGTGCGCTGCCCCAGCTCCTGGCGGGCCCCCGCCACGTGCTTGAAGGAGGCGTGCAGCTTGGACGCGAAGAGGAAGCCGATGCGGCATTTGTCCACGCAATCGCCCACCTGCTCCGGGGTCAGCTCCAGGTTGACGCCCAGCTCCTGCAGCACGTTGGCGCTGCCGCAGCGGCTGCTCATGGCCCGGTTGCCGTGCTTGGCCACCGCCACGCCCCCGCCCGCGGCCACGATGGCGGCCGCGGTGGAGATGTTGAACGATCCGCTGTGATCGCCGCCCGTGCCGCAAGTGTCCACCACCGGCTTGGCCGAGGTGGGCACCAAGGTGGCCTTCTCGCGCAAGATGGTGACGGCGGCGGCGATTTCCTGGGGCGTCTCGCCCTTGATGCGCAAGGCGATGAGGAAGCCGCCGATCTGGGCGGGCGTCCATCGGCCTTCCATGATGCCGGCCATGGCCCCCTGCATTTCCGCGAAGGCCAAATCCTCGCCTTTGATGAGTTTTCCGAGCAGCGGGGCGATCATGTCAGGCGCCTTTCATGGCGAGGAAGTTCCGGATCATGGCCTTGCCATGCTCGGTGAGGATGGATTCGGGATGGAATTGGACGCCGAAGATGGGCCGCGTCCGGTGGCGCATGGCCATGATCAGGGTCCCGTCTCCGGCGGCCCCCCGGGCCGCCGATGCCATGGCCGCCTCGTCCTTGCAGGTCGCCGTGATCTCCAGCTCCGCGGGCAGGCCCTCTTTTTTGACGATCAAGGAATGGTAACGCGTGGCGTTGAAGGTCTTGGGCAGGCCGGCGAATAGCCCCTTGCCGTCGCATTCCATCACGGAAAGCTTGCCGTGCATCGGGGCCGGGGCCCGCACCACCTCGCCGCCGAACGCTTCGCCCATGGCTTGGTGCCCCAGGCACACGCCGAACAAGGGGATGGAGGCGGGGACGTTGCGGATCAGCTCCACCGAGATGCCGGCTTCCGCGGGCGTGCAGGGACCGGGCGAGACCACGATGTGGGTGGGCCCGAGGGCCAGCGCCTCGGCCACGGTGAGCTTGTCGTTGCGCACCACCTTCAGATCGGGATTGATCTCCCCGAAATACTGCATCAGGTTGAAGGTGAAGGAATCGTAGTTATCGAGTATCAGGATCATGGGGCCGCTCGATAGAGTGAAAAAATCAAAGCGCAAAAGTCAAAGGGCAAAATGGAAGAAAAAGAAAAGACCGGAACGGAACGGCTACCGAGCGGAGATGCCGCCGTGCCCATCCGTGGGCGGCAAATCTCCATCCCGCGCGCGGAGCGCCCGGATAAATTTTGAACTTTGCACTTTGACTTTTGCACTTTGACTTCTCTTCCTAAATCTTCCCCGCCGCATCCACCGCCCGCATCAGCGCCTGCGCCTTGTGCTTGGTCTCCTCGAACTCCATCTGCGGATCGGAATCGGCCACGATGCCGCCTCCGGCCTGCACGTAGGCGACGCCGTCCTTGACGAGCATGGTGCGGATGGCGATGCACGAGTCCAGGTTGCCGCGGAAATCCATGTAGCAGATGGCGCCGCCGTAAAGCCCGCGGCGATGGGGCTCCAGGCCGTCGATGATCTCCATGGCGCGGATCTTGGGCGCCCCGGACAGGGTCCCCGCCGGCAGGCAGGACATGAGCGCGCGCAGGGGGTGGCAGTCTTTGCCGAGCCGGCCCTGCACCGCGGAGACGATGTGCATCACGTTGCTGAAGCGTTCCACGGCCATGAACCGGGTCACCTCGACGCTGCCGAACTCGGAGACGCGGCCGATGTCGTTGCGGCCCAGGTCCACCAGCATCAGGTGCTCGGCCCGCTCCTTCGCGTCCGCCAGCAATTCCTTCTCCAGGGCCTTGTCCTCGGCCTCGTCCTTGCCGCGGCGGCGCGTGCCCGCGATGGGCTTGGTCTCGGCCCGGCCGTTCTGCACCTTCACCAGGGTCTCCGGGGACGCGCCCACGATTTCGAAATCGCCGTAGTCCAGGTAGTACATGTACGGGGAGGGATTGATGGACCGCAGGGCGCGGTAAATGGACAGCGGGCTCGCGGAAGGCTTGGTGGTGAAGCGCTGCGACAGCACGATCTGGAACGCGTCTCCCGCCTTGATGTATTCCTTGCACTTCTCCACGCCGGCCTTGAAGCCTTCACGGGTGAAGTTCGATTCCCAATGCGCGGGCGGCGGCGCGGCCGTGCCCGCCGGCGCGGGCTCGAGGGGCGGCAGGGGCCTGGCCAGGTCCGCTTCCAACCGGGCGATCTTCGCGGCGGCGGCGGCGTAGGCCGCTTCCAGGCCGGGGAACTCGTCGGTCAGGACATTGGAGACGATGCTGAGCTTGTGCTTGATATGATCGAACACCAGGAAGGATTCGTAGATGCCGAAATGCAGATCGGGAAGGTGGAAATCGTCCTTCCCGGAGGCGGGGACGTTTTCCACCAGGCGGATGGCATCGTAGCAGACGAATCCGACCGCGCCTCCGGAAAAGGGCGGAAGCTCCGGATCGACCGCGCCGCGGAACCGGCCCAGGAATTTCTGCAGCTCCGCCAGGGCATCGCCTTCGAGGTCCCGGCGTTCCTTGCCGCGGATTTCGATGTGGCGCCCTTTCGCCGTGAAAGTATACAGCGGATCCTTGCCCAGAAAGGAGAAACGGGCCAGCTTTTCCCCCACCTCGACGCTTTCCAGCAGGAATACGCGATGTCCCGGACGCTTCAATTTGAGCAAGGCGGTAATGGGGGTATCCAGATCCGGCAGGAATTCCTTGTGGAGCGGGATGACGTTCGCATGCGCGGCCAGGGGCCGGATCTCTTCCAATGTCTTCATACCTTTGCGGAATCTAACAAAATCAAGGAAAAAGGGCATTCCTGGGCGCAGTCCGGCGATATAATAGGGATCCGAGGGGGTGTCCATGCGCAAAGGAACTCGAAGCGGTTTGCCGGTATCGCTGCGACCGGGCTTCCGGCAAATCCACCCCGGAGGCGCGCGAGCGAAGGCAACCGCCCCCGAATGAGGTAGAATGTAGAAGCCATGATTCCCTTTACCCAATCCGTGCTGCGGGCGCTGGTTCTCCTGACGCTGGCCTGCCCGGCCCGTCCGTCCGCCGCCGGGAAAGGCGAGGCGCCCGGCACGGCCCTCCCGGCCCGCACCGGCTTGCCCGTCAAAGTCTGGGTCACCTTCACGGACAAGGGACCGGCCTCCGCTTCCCTGGCCCGCGGCTCCATCGCCTACGAGGACCTTTCCGTCCACGCCCCTTATGTCGCGGCCTTGGGCGCCCGGGGCCTGGTCCCGGACGTGCGCCTCAAATGGCAGAACCGCGTTTCCGGCTACGTGGACGCGGACTCGATAGCGGCGATCCGCGGCCTGTCCTTCGTTGCGTCCGTGACCCTCATGCCCCGCAAAGCCAAGCTTCCGCCGCCGCCCGCTTCCCCGTTCCCTTGGAAGCCCGGGGCCCTGGCCAAGCGCGCCGCCGAAGGCCTCGACTACGGCGCGGGCCGCGCCCTGATGGAGTCCCTGCGCGTGGACAAGGTCCACGCCTACATGACGGCCTCAGGCATGCCTCCCGGCAAGGGCGTGCGCGTGGCGGTCATCGACGCGGACTTCCACTTGGGCAGCCCCATCTTCGCGGCCATGAAAGGCCGCATCAAGGACCAGTACGATTTCGTGGCCGGGAAGCCCGGGGCGGTCACGGACAGCTTGCTGAGCAGCCACGGGGCGCAGTGCATGTCTCTCATCGGGGGCAACTTTCCCGGTACCCTGGTGGGCGCGGCCCCGGAGGCGGATTTCCTGCTCTACCGGGCGGAAGAGGACGAGCAGGAACGCTACGTGGAGGAGGACTTCGTGGCGGCGGCCATCGAACGGGCGGTGGATTCCGGCGCGCAGGTGATCAGCGTCAGCCTGGGTTACCGCTACGATTTCACGGACGGCAGCCCGGACCGCCCGTACGCCGAATTCGACGGCCGCACGCGCCCTTCTTCCCTGGCCGCCCTGGGCGCCGCCCGCCGCAATGTGCTGGTCTCCGTGGCCATGGGCAATGAATCCGGGAACGAGCCTCCCACGCCCACCCTCAACGCTCCGGCGGACGCGGACAGCATCCTGGCCGTGGGCATCGCCGATCGGCTCCGGCGCAGATGCTCCTATTCCTGCACGGGGCCGAGCGCGGACGGACGCGTGAAGCCGGACGTGATGTCCATGGGCGTCGTGGGCGATTGCCAGGTGCCCGTGGCGAACACCTCTTCGCCCCTGGCGGAAACCCGGGCCATCGGAGGCACCAGCTTCGCCGCGCCCGTCCTCGCCGGGGTGGCGGCCCTCCTGCGCCAGTTGCGCCCGGAGCTCACCGCGGAAGAAATCCGCCAGGCCATCATCACGACCGCCGATCACCGCTCCCGGCCGGACTCCCTGGTGGGCAACGGCCTGGCGGACGCGGCGGCGGCGGCCCGCAAGCTCCAGGTGCCCATCAATCCCCCCTTGTCGGAAACGGGCCTGGCCCGCCTGTACCATTCCGGCGGCGAGTCCCCCATCGTGTTGGGCTGGGATCCGGGAAGGCCCAAGCCCGCCCTGCAATTGATCGATCTTTCCGGCCGTCGCATCCCGGTTACCGTGCGCGCTTCCGGCGCCGTGCTCGTGGTCGCGCCCGAGCATTCCCTGCGGACCGGCATCTACATCGCCCGGGTCCATTGATCCGCCGGCACGGGCGGGCGGGCGTCGCGGGGCGCGACGGTGTTTCCAAACCGCTAGGCGGCCTTCGCCGGGTCCAGCAGAAAACGCCAGGCGGGTTGGATTTCGATTTTGCGCCCGCCTGCCTGGACCGTTCCCGAACCCTGCCACGATACGATGACGGCCTCCGAAGGTTTCAACTCGGAAATGCCTTCCTCCATCGCCGAGGTTTCGCGCTTCAGGGTCGCCGGATCCCCCATCGCCCAGCATACCTGGATCAAGCGCATCCGGCCATCGCTCCCCTTGTAAACGAAATCGATTTCCTTGCCGGACGGAGTCCGGTGATACGAAGGCGCGATCCCGTTCCGCCTCAAGGCGAGGAATACCATGGTCTCCAGCATCCGTCCGCGATCCGCCGTGAACTTGGAGCCGATGGATCCCACCAATCCCGTGTCCACGCAATACCATTTGTTCGGATTGGCCCTGCGCTTCGTCATGGAATGGGCATGGATGGGCACCGGGAAGAACAGGAAAGCGTCGTGCATCCATTCCAGGCAATCGGATACGAACGTCTTGGAGACGGAATGCCCCGCCGCCTTCAGCATCTCCGTCAAGCGGTTCAGGGAGTGGATGCAGGCATTGTCATGGATGAGCTTATGCGTCAGATCCCTGATCGCGACGGGATGGCCCGCGTCATTGCGGAGGATCAAATCCCTTTGCACGATCGAAGAAAAGTATTCCTGATGGATTCGGGTCCTTATGGTTTCCCGTTCCCGAGGGATCGCTTGGCGCGTATTGATTTCCGGAAACCCCCCTTCTTCCAGGAATTCCTCGCAAGCCCTTTCGATGAGGGCTTTGGCTTCATCGCTATCCGCGGTTTCCGGCAGGTTCCCCGCCCGCAGAAACTCCCGGAAAGAAAAGGGAAACAGTTCATGGGAAAGCGAGCGCCCGCGCATCTGGGTCGCCATTTCCTTGGAAAGCATCCGTGACGATGAACCCGTGAGATGGATTTGCCATCCGAGATGTTGCTGGGCCCTATGGACGAATCCCTCCCATCCTTTGGTTTCCTGGATCTCGTCGAAAAACGCGTGGACCCGTCCCGACCCTTCGGTTCGGCCGCGTTCCGCCAGGAAAGCATCCACGATGTCCTGGAATTGATGGGGCCCGAATCCCGCCAATCGTTCGTCGAAGAAATCAAGGTATAGGATGTCGCTGCGAGGCACCCCTTGCCTGCGAAGTTCGGCCATCCTCTGCGCCAATAGGGTCGATTTCCCCGAACGCCTTACACCGATGATCACGGTCGCTTTTCCGGTCAGTTGAGCCGTGCTTACGTCACGGGTTATTCCGGGCGGAACTTCCGGTATCCGTCTTCTTTCCACCAGGTCCCGGATAAGCGGCTTCCAGAAATCGGTCATTTAAACTCCCAGTTTTAATATAAAGTGGAAATTAATAATACCATTTTATATTAAAACCGGAAAAAATAGCTACCAGTTATAAAATAAGGTAAATCTTACAAAAAGGTGTCAAAATGAGAAATTCAGCCAAAATTCGAGAGCAATTGGAAGAGACCTACAAAGGCCTCGCTCCTTTGACGCAAAAGGGAAGGCCTTCAAAGGGCTGGATCCGCTCGGTCCGGGAAGCTTTGGGCATGTCAGGCCGGCAATTGGCCGAACGCATCCAGGTGGCGACTCCGCGCATTGCGGAAATGGAAAAGGCCGAAACGCATGGAAACGTCACCCTGAAATCCTTGCGCCGCGCCGCGGAGGCGATGGACTGCGGACTCGTCTATGCCTTCGTGCCCAGGACCGACTTGGAAACGTCCCTTCGGGATCAAGCCCGGAAGATGTCCGAAAGGAAGTTGAACGCAGTCGCCCATGCCATGCGTTTGGAAGAGCAGGGACTCACGGAAAAGGAAGACGCGACACCCTTGGATCGCATATCAGCCCAAATCCGCCAACGCCGCCTTCAGCTTCTCCACGCGGTCCTTCTGCGAGCGCAGCTTGGTCCGCTCGCCTTCCACCACCTCCGCGGGCGCGCTTTTCACGAAGCTCTCGTTGGACAGCTTCTTCTCCTGCGCCGCCGCGAACGACTCGGCCTTGCCCAGCTCCTTGGTGAGCCGCGCCTTCTCCTGCACCGGATCCAGAATGCCTTCCAGGGGAAGGTAGATGTGCCCCCCCGGGAACAGGCCCGGAGCCGAGAACGCGGGCTTCTTGGCGTTGAGCTCCACCTTGAGGACGCCTACCTTTTCCAGGCTGGAAATCACGTCCGCATGGGGCTTGAGCCGCGCCTGCAGGGCCGCGGTGTCGCAGCTGATGATCAGGTCCGTGGCCTGCGAGGCCGGAATGGTATAGTCCCCGCGGATGGAACGGACCGAGTCCACGATCTTGAGCAGCAGTTCCATCGTGGCCGCCGCCTCCGCGTCCCCGGCTCCGGGATCGCCCGCCTCCGGCCAACGAGACGTGATGAGCAATTCCGGCTTGCCCAAAGCCTGCCTTATCTCCTCGGTGATGAACGGCATGAAGGGATGCAGCAAGGTGATCAGTTTCTCCAGCACGGTCGCGAACACGGACACGGCCTGCCGCTTGGCCGCCAGCGCTTCCGGCGACGCCCCGGCCGCATCGGTCGTAATCACCTTCTTGCGGATCTCCAGGTAGCTGGAGCAGAAATCGTCCCAGGTGAAGCGGTACAGGGCCTGTGCGGCCTCGGAGAAGCGCAGGGCGGGCGGCTCCAGGCTTTCCGTCACCGTCTTGATGGTCTCGTCCAGGCGCGCCAATATCCAGCGATCCGCCAACTGCAGATCGCCGGCCCGCAACGGCTCGCGATTGCCTTCCAAATGCGGCAGCACGAAGCGCACCGCATTCCACAGCTTGTTGGCGAAATTCCGCCCCGTCTCGAACTTCACCGGCGAGAGCTTGATGTCCTGCCCTTCCGTGGTCAGGATCATGAGCGCGAAGCGCACCGCGTCCGCCCCGTACTTGCCGATCATCTCGATGGGATCGATGCCGTTGCCTTTCGACTTCGACATGCGTTGGCCCTTTTCGTCCAGGATGGTCCCGTGGATGTACACGGTATGGAACGGCTCCTTGCCCAGGAACTTCAGTCCCGAGAAGATCATGCGCGCCACCCAGAAATAGATGATGCCGCGATCGGTCACCAGCACGTCGGTGGGGTAATGCGTCGCCAATTCCGGCGTCTTGTCCGGCCAGCCCAGGGTGCTGAAAGGCCACAGAGCGCTGGAGAACCACGTGTCCAGCACGTCCTCTTCCTGCACCAGCGCCGCGTTCGCGCCGTACTTCCCGACGGCCGCGATCCGGGCCTCTTCCGCCGTGCGGGCCACCACGAAGGGCGTGTCCTGGCGGCGCTTGCCGTCCGTCTCGCTCACCACGTACCAGGCGGGGATCTGGTGCCCCCACCACAATTGCCGGGAAATGCACCAGTCCTTGAACGGTTCCAGCCAGTCCCGGTAGGTCTTGGCATAGCGCCCGGGCACGAAGCGCGTGCGGCCCTGCTCCACCGCGTCCAGCGCGGGCACGGCCAGGGGCTTCATCTCCACGAACCATTGGTCCAGCAGGTACGGCTCCACCACGTCCCCGGAGCGATAGCAGGTGGGGATGGGGATCACGCGATCCTCGACGGCAGCCAGCAGCCCCGCGGCCTCCAGATCGGCCACCACCGCCTTGCGCGCATCGAAACGGTTCATGCCCTGGTACTTGCCCGCCTGATGGTTCAGGGTGGCGTCCAGGTTCATGGCGATGATGGGCTTGAGGTCGTGGCGCTTGCCCACCTCGTAATCGTTGAAATCATGCGCGGGCGTGATCTTGACCGCGCCCGTGCCCTTGGTCGGATCCGCATGCTCGTCCGCGATGACGGGGATGGTGCGGTCCAACCCCGGGATCCGCACTTGCTTGCCGATGAGATGCTTGTAACGCCCGTCTTCGGCGTTCACGGCCACGGCCACGTCCCCGAACATGGTCTCCGGGCGCGTGGTGGAAACGGTGATGAAGGACGCGGGATCGTCGGCCAAGGGATACTTGATGGACCAGAAATGGCCCTTGGTCTCCTTGTTCTCCACTTCCTCGTCCGCCAGGGCCGTCTGCAGCTTGGGGCACCAATTGATGAGGCGCGTGCCGCGGTAGATGAGCCCGTCCTCGTACAGGCGCACGAACACTTCGCGCACGGCCTTGGACAGGCCCTCGTCCATGGTGAAGCGCAAACGGGACCAGTCGCAGGAGCTCCCCAGCCGCATCAGCTGGTTCACGATGCGATCGCCGTACTCGTTCTTCCATTCCCACACCTTCTCCACGAACTTCCCGCGGCCCAGGTCCTGGCGCTTCACGCCTTCCTTGGCGAGCTGTTTCTCCACCACGCTCTGCGTCGCGATGCCGGCGTGGTCCGTGCCCGGCTGCCACAGGGTGCGATGGCCCTGCAACCGCTTGAAACGCGTGAGCACGTCCTGCAACGTATTGTTCAGGGCATGGCCCATGTGCAGGGCCCCGGTCACGTTGGGCGGAGGAATGACGATGGTGAAAGGTTTGCCTTGGCCCTGGGGCTTGAACGCCCCGGCGTCCTGCCAGGTCCGGTACCATTTTTCTTCAATGTCCTGCGGGGAGTAGCGGCTGTCCATGGTCCTGTCTCGACGGGTTGATTTTACCCGAAAGATAGGAAAAAAGGGCCGGGGTCAGGGCAGCTCGGCCACGATACGCTCCAATTGGCGCACGTGCCGCCGGGTATGCGTGGCGATGAAATGGACCCACTCCGTTCCCGTCAAGGTGCCGAAGGAGGGAAGTACGAAGTCCAGGCAGGTGAAAGAGAGATCCTTGTCCCGGGCATACTCCAGGATGCCGTCGGCCTTGGCCCGCAGGCCCTCCAGCAGCGCCGCCTTGGAAATGCGCCCCTCCGAAGGCACGATGAACTCCGGGGACTTCAACTGCAACTGGAAATCCAGGAAAACCAGATCTATGGCCTCCCGCTTTTCGTCCACGGGCCGCTGGGTGGGAGCGGTCCGCCCTTTCAGCAGCTCCCCCAGGCCATAGGATTTCAGCAAATGATCCCCGAGCTGCCCCGCGGTCCAACTCCCCGGAAAAGGAACCCGGTTCAGCCTTTCCTCGTCCAAAGGCTCCAGCAGGGAAAGGAGCGCGTCCTTGGCGGTTTGGAACTCTTCGAGTGCGTCTGCTTGCGTCATGGATCCTCCGGGTTGAAATGGGCCATGCGGTTATCCCAAGGTACCAAGGGGCGGGGCCGGAGGAAGGTGGGCGGATGCGACAAACCCAGGGTCAAATGCGACAGGGCGGGGAGGAATGGGGCGGCTCGGCAGCACGGCTTTCCGCGCGGACGTTTCAAGCCGTTTTCGAACATGCGAAGCGCAAATCCGGGCTGAAATTTCCGGGTGGCATCCATTCGCTGCGGCATTCTTTCGCAACGCATCTTCTTGAGCAGGGCACGGATTTGCGGTCCAT
>DATENA010000070.1:0-8072 GCA_035275285.1 Fibrobacteria bacterium
CTGCGTCCGCTCATCCTCCAGGACGTGGCGGACAAGATCGGCATGCACATCTCCACGGTCAGCCGGGTGACCAACGGCAAGTACGTGCAGACCGGCCACGGGATCTTCGAACTGAAGTATTTCTTCACGGCGGGAGTGACCCAGGCGGACGGGCGCGAAGTATCCTCCGTCACGACCAAGGATGAAATCAAGAAGTTGATCGAGTCCGAGGACACCAAGCGACCCCTGAGCGATCAGAAGATAGTGGAGATCCTGAAGGCCAAGGGGTTGGACGTGGCGCGCCGGACCGTGGCCAAGTACCGCGACCAGTTGGAGATCCTGCCGGCGCGGCTCCGCAAGCAATACTGAACGGGTCCGGCCGGTCGCAAACAATGATGAAGTTTTGAGTCCGTTCCCGCCGGTCCGCGCACCGTAACTTTCGGGAACCGGCGGGATTCCCCAGGCTTGGGCACCCTCCCGCAAACACCTTGCCAGCATTTCTCCGCAAGTTCTTGCAAATCAGGGGACTGGAGGCATTACTCGCGACGGTTTTCCGGAGTGAAAATCACCTCAGGAACGGCTTGACAACCTCCTTACTCAGCGCGTAAGATACACTACATGTGCCTCTTGTCCCCTTCCGGGTTTGACGGTTTTTGCCGGGGGGATCGTAAAGGGACACTACCGGGTCCGGCCCGCTCCGACCATGCAAAAACGGCACGGCAAAGTGTTCACCCCCTTGCGGGCCATTTATGTAGATTAATTATCGGGTAACCCCGCCTCCGACCACCGGCACGGAGGCTCTTCTTCAAAGGAGAAAACACATGAAGATTCAGATAACCGCGCGGCACTTTCATGCCTCCCCCCAGCTTCATGCCAGTTTGAAAGACAGCCTGAACAAGATCGAGAAGTTCAACGACTCCATCACCGGCGCCCACGTGATCCTGGACGCGGAAAGGAGCGGAGTCCGACGGGCGGAGATCATCGTCAAGGTCCTGGACAAGACCGTCTGCGCGCACGCTGAAGAAGACAACATGTACAAGGCCATCGAAAGCATGCTGGACAAGGTCGAACGACAATTGAAGAAAGAGAACGAGAAATTGAAGATCCACAAGTCCGTGCCTACCTCGGCGCTCGTGGCGGAATGAGGCACTGAGCCGAATTTGCCCGACAGCATCGAATTCAACCGTCTCGAAATAAACCGAAAGAGATCCCTCCCCGTGAGGGATTTCTATTATCAGTTCAAGGACGAACTGTCCCTGACGCTGAAAACCCCCGAATCCTCCCTCTGCACCGAAATCATCGAGGCGAACCTGCACCGTCCGGGCCTGGCCCTGGCGGGCTTCACCGGCGTGTATTCCTACCAGCGCGTCCAGATCATCGGCACCACGGAATGGTCCTACCTGGAATCGGTGGGCGCGGAGAAGCGCCGCGAGATCTTCGCGCGGCTCCAGGACTACCGCTCGCCCCTCTGGGTGCTGACCCACAACGCCGGGCTCCATGAGGAGCTCTTGCAGATGTGCCTGACGCAGAACGTCCCCATCATCACCACCTCCCGGGAGACCCTGGACTTCTGCACGGAAGTGCAGGACATCCTGGAGGATTGGTTCGCACCCTACTGTTCCGTGCATGCCTCCCTGGTCGACGTGTACGGCGTGGGCATGCTCTACGTGGGCGAGAGCGGCGTGGGCAAATCCGAGTGCGTGCTGGACCTGGTGGAGCGCGGCCACCGCCTGGTCGCGGACGATATCGTCCATCTCATCCGCAAAGGCCACTCCATCATCGGCAAGGGCAACAAGATCCTGGGCCATCACATGGAAATCCGCGGCATCGGCATCGTGGACGTGGGCAAGCTCTTCGGCATCCGGGCCATCCGCAACACCAAGAAGGTGGAAGTGGTGGTGGAGCTCCAGAAATGGCGGGACGGGGAGAATTACGAGCGCACGGGCCTGGATCCCCTCACCACGGACGTCATCGGCGTGCCCGTCTCCAAGGTCATCATCCCCATCTCCCCCGGCAAGAACATCACCGTGATTTCCGAAGTCATCGCCATGAACATGCTCCTCAAGATGAACGGCATCGACGCGGCCAAACTCTTCAACGAAAAACTCATCGAGACCATGAAGAACAAGAGCAGGCTGAATTCGTTGACCAGGTTGAGTACCGAGGTCTACGAGTAGGTCGGCAACGGAGTCCCAACCTGCGGTAAGAAACCGGATCGCTTAATTGAATCTCCGGCGCTTTAGGCAGCGCCAGGGTCGGGAGTACAGGCAAAAGTTACATGGAAGTCGCTCGCCTTCGGTCGGGAGTACAGGCTTATACCCTGCTTCCGCGGCTTCGCCCTTCGGAGTCGGGAGTTGAAGAAAAGAAAGCATGCCTGGCATGCTCCAAGGCTGATTCCCAGCCTCTTTTCTTCAACTCCCGACTCCCGACGTGATGCACCCCCGGGAACCGTCGCATCTCCCATCTCCCCACATTCCTGATCCGGTCTTTACTCTTCCTCCGATTCCTCAATACCGTGGCCTATATAAGCTATATTTGCGATAATACTGGAAAATGGAGGTTTCCGCCGTCGCCGTTCCAGGCCGCCGGCAGCAGGACATGACCAACCGCAAAAACAACATCGTGGTGGGACTGTTCGTCATCCTGTCCCTGCTCATCCTTCTTTTCGGAGTGTATTTCCTTAAGGAGACGGTCCCGGGCCGGAAATCGGACAACTATCATGTGCTTTTCCCCCAAGTATCCACCCTGCAAGACGGCGATCCGGTTAAGGTGAACGGCGTGAAGATGGGCAAGGTGCAAGGCATCGAACTGCAAGGCAACCGCGTCCGCGTGAGCCTGAAGCTGGACCGCGGGCTCAAGCTGCCCAAGGATTCGGACGTGCGCATCCAGAACATCGGTTTGATGGGGGAAAGGCAGGTCGGGATCCAGATGGGCCGGTCCCAGGAATACTGGCCCACCGGGGCCGAGCTGGAAGGCAAGCTGGACGCGGGTATCGCCGAGGCCTTGGGCGTGGCGGGAGAGGTGTTCGTGGAATCGGAGACCCTGGTGCGCTCTCTGCACAACATCATGGACAGCACGGTGGGCAAGCCCGAGTTCGTGGCCTCCTTCAACAACGTGGTCGGCAGCACCGAGGAGCTCAGCACCCGCCTGAACGCCTTCCTCCGCGAAATCGATCCCAAGGTCAAGCACAGCCTGGCCAATCTCGAAGACGCCAGTTCGCGCGTGCACATCCTGCTCAAGGATCAGGAAATCCCCGTCAAGAACATCATCCAGAACGGGCAGGAAGTCTCCGGCAAGCTGCGCGAGGTGGTCGAAAAGGCCGATCGCGTCGCCGACGAGATGAACCGCCTGCTGGCCAAGGTGAATTCCAGCAACAGCACCCTGGGGGCCATGCTCAACGACTCCACCTTCTACCTGGAGCTGCGCGGCACCTTGAACAGCGCGGACTCGCTGTTCCGCCATATCAAGAAAAAGGGGCTGGACGTAAACGTGAATCTCTTCTGAAAGCCGCCTCATGATCAACCTTCACTGGGCCATCCATAACCACCAACCGGTGGGCAACTTCGACTTCATCTTCGAACGGGCGTTCAACCAGGCCTACGGCCCTTTCCTGGACGTGCTGGGATCCCATCCCAAGATCCGCATGAGCATGCATTTCTCCGGCATCCTGCTGGACTGGCTGGAGGCCAAGCGCCCCCAATACCTGGCCGGCCTGCGCGGCCTGGTGGAGCGCGGCCAGTTGGAGATCCTGGGCGGGGCCTTCTATGAGCCCATCCTGCCCGTGATCTCCGATTCCCACAAGATAGGCCAGCTCAAGAAGCTGTCCGAATCCGTGCGCCGGCTCTTCGGCACCGCCCCCAAGGGCATCTGGCTGGCGGAGCGGGTCTGGGAGCCCACCCTGGTGAAGCCCATCTCGGAGGCGGGCCTGGAATACGTGCTCCTGGACGGGAGCCATTTCAAGATGGTGGGGAAGACCGACGCGGACATGGACGGCTATTTCATGTCCGAGGACAACGGCCATACCCTGAAGCTGTTCCCCATCCACGACGTGGTGCGGGACTATATCCCGTTCCGATCGGTGGATGAGGTGGCGGACACCCTGCTGGCCCTGGACAAGGGCGGGGACGTGCAGGTGGTGTTCGGCGACGACGGCGAGAAGTTCGGCGATTGGCCGGGCACGCACCACCACGTCTACACCGATCGGTGGCTGCACCGCTTCTTCGAGAAGGTGGAGGGCCTTTCCGATCGCATCCGGGTGGTGCCGGTGGAGGCCGGCCTGAAACCCGAGAAGAACCTGGGACTGGTGTACCTGCCGCCCGCCTCCTACCAGGAGATGATGGTCTGGGCCCAGGACGCCCACGACATCGGCAAGTTCCGCCATGCCCAGAAGACCATCGCCCAGGCGGAAGGCAACGATTCCCTGAAGTTCCTGCGCGGGACGTTCTGGCGCAATTTCTTCAACAAGTATTCGGAAAGCAACCAGATGCACAAGCAGGGGCTCCGCCTCGCGCGCATCTACGATCGCCTGCAGGGCACCCTTCCGGCCAAGGTCAAGAACGAGGCCCAGGACCACATCTGGCAGTCCGAGTGCAATTGCGGCTATTGGCACGGGGTCTTCGGGGGCCTGTACCTGCCGCATCTGCGTTTCGCCCTCTACCGCCATCTCATCCAGGCCCAGCGCCTGCTGGACGTGGGGCTTTTCGCCGCCAAGGAAGACCCCTTGTGGGAGGTGCTGGACTGGAATTGCGACGGCAAACCGGAGTACACCCTGAATTCCCGCGAAGTCTATCTCAGCATCACCCACCAGGGGGAAATCGATCAGTTCTGGCTCAAGGACACGGGCATCAACCTTTCCGACACCCTGACCCGGCGGTACGAGGCCTACCATGAACTGATCGGCGGCAAGGGCGAGGCCGGCACCAAGCTGGAGAACTCCCTGGGCGAAAAGGAAGCCAACCTCCGCGGCTACCTGATCTACGATCGCCGCAAGCGCCGCTCCCTGTCGGACGTGTTCATGAAACCCGGCGCTTCCTTCAAGGAATACGCCTCCCAGGATTATCCCGCGGCCCTGGCCTTCGAGGCCAAGGAGACCGTGCTGGAACGCCGCCCCAAGGAAACCGCGGTCCGCGTCCTGGGGATCGCCAGGACCCCGGACGGCACCGTGATCGGCGTGGAGAAAGAGATCGTCCTGGCCAAGGGTTCTCCCGACCTCAGGGTGGAATGGAAGTTCACCAACCCGGTCACCAATTCCGGCAAGCCCCCGGTGGAGTTCCGTTTCGGGACCGAGGCCTTGTTCTGTCTGCTCGCCGGGAACGCCCATGATCGCTATATCGAATGGGATGCGCCCGCGTCCGGCGCCAAGGCCGCCGGGGAGCCCCACCGGGACATCCTGGCCTCCCGGGGCGAAATGCCCGGCGCTTCCCGCGTGACGGTCACCGATGAATGGCTCAGGCTGCGTTGCGAGGCGAAGTTCCCCGGCGCGGGCCGCGCCTGGCGGGACGCCATCGAAACCGTCAGCCAGTCCGAAGGCGGATACGAGCGGGTATACCAGGGCACGGTCCTGATACCCGTCTGGGATCAAAAGCTGGCGCCGGGGGCCGAAGGCGCGGCCGTCCTGTCCATCCAATTCGCAGAGGGAGCCTGAAAGCCATGGTCACCATAGAACTCACCGTCATCAACGATTCCGGCATCCATGCCCGGCCGGCCGCCCTCATCGTGGAGACAGCCACCAAGTACAAGAGCAACGTCATCTTCATCAAGGACGGCATGCGCGCCAACGCCAAGAGCATCATGAACATCATGCTGCTGGCGGCGGAACCGGGAGCCGTGATCCGCGTGGAGACCGAAGGTCCGGACGAAGCCGACGCCCTGGCCGCCATCGAGGCCCTTTTCCTCTCCCGCTTCAAGTACGACTGACGGCCCATATGTCCGGTCCCAAGCCCAAGCGCGTGGTGCTGCAAGGAGTCCCCGCTTCGCCCGGGTTCGCCATCGGCCCCGCCTATCTGTTGCATCCGGAGGATCGCGTCGTCAAGAAGCGCATCATCCCCCCGGAGAAGGTGGAGCAGGAAGTGGCCCGCCTCAAGCGCGCCCTGGACAAGGCCCATAAGGAGATCCTGGGCATCAAGACCCGCATCAGCGGGGACGTGGGCGAGTACGAGGCCCGCATCTTCGACAGCCACATGATGATGCTGCAGGACAGCGAGATCGTGGACGCGGTCATCAAGGACATCCACGAGAACCTGCACAACGCCGAGTACGCCTACAGCGGGCGCATCAACTCCCTGGCGGAGCGCTTCGAGAACATGAGCGGCGGCTTCCTCAAGGACCACATGAGCGATCTTCGGGACGTGGCCACCCGCGTCATCGACATCCTCATGCTGAGCGAGAACAACCTGTCCTACCTGGACGTGCCGGAACCCGTGATCGTCATGAGCCGGAACCTCACGCCCTCGGTGCTGTCCCAGTTCAACCGCAAGAACACCCTGGGGCTGACCACGGAGGTGGGCGGCAAGACCTCGCACGTCTCCATCCTGGCCCGCTCGCTGGAGATCCCGGCCGTGTCCGGCATCTCCCTCTCCGGCATCGACATCGAGCCCGGCCAGACCGTGATCCTGGACGGCACCGCCGGGTTCATCATCCTGAACCCCTCCTTGCGGGACATCAAGGAATACGAGATCAAGAAGGCCGCCTTCTTCGCCATGGAGCGGGAGCTTTCCACCCTGCGGGACCTGGAGCCCGTCACCACGGACGGGAAGTACATCGAGCTTTCGGCCAACATCGAGCTGCCCATCGAGGTGGAAAGCGTGCTGCAATACGGCGCGGACTCGGTGGGCCTCTACCGTTCGGAATTCCTGTTCCTGACCCGGGAGGACATGCCCAGCGAAGAGGAACAGTACCAGGCCTACAAGTACATCGGCGAGCGCATGAGCCCCCGGGCGGTCACCATCCGCACCATGGACGCGGGCGGCGACAAGCTGGTCCCGGCCCTCAAGATGGCGGGCGAGCTCAATCCCTACATGGGCTGGCGCTCCATCCGGGTGTGCCTGGACAACCGGGACATCTTCAAGATCCAACTGCGCGCCGTGCTCCGCGCCACCGCCTTCAGCAACATCCGCCTCATGTTCCCGATGATCTCCAACCTGTGGGAGATCCGGGAGACCAAGAAGATCCTCGACGAGGTCCGCAGGGAGCTGGACAAGGACGGCATCGCGTTCAACCGGGACCTGGAAATCGGCTGCATGGTGGAAGTGCCCTCGGCCGTGGTCATGGCCGACGAGCTGGCCCGGGAGGTGGACTTCTTCAGCATCGGCACCAACGACCTCATCCAGTTCACCCTGGCGGTGGACCGGGCCAACGAGCGGATCGCCGAATTGTTCGAGCCCAACAGCCCGGCCGTCTGGCGCCAGATCAAGAGCGTGATCGAAGTGGCGCGGCGGCACGGGATCCAGGTCTGCGTCTGTGGGGAGATGGCGGGGGATCCCTTGGCGGCCATCGTCCTCATCGGCATGGGCATCGATGAGCTCTCCATGGGGCCCGGCGTCCTGCTGGAGATGAAGAAGCTGATCCGTTCCATTTCCTTCGACGAGGCCCGCGTTTGCAGCGAGGACGTGCTCCGCCTGACCACGGCGGACGAGATCGGCGGGTACCTGCGCGACCGGTATGAAGTCAAGTTGGTGGATCTGGGCATCACCAAGTTCCCCGCCAAGCGGCCTTCCCCGTTCTGATCCCCCGCTCCTCCGCCCATTCCCGTCCGCCCGTCCCTCCCCGCGCTCTCCCGCGACTATGCCGTGCCCGGCACCGGCCCGATTGTTAGTTTTCCATACATGAACGGCGCGTGGAAATTCCTGGCCCTGACCGCTTGCCTCGGGACGTTCAGCCTGGCCGCCAGGCCGTCGACCAAGCATATCGGAAAGCCCCGCGCCAAGCCGGCCATCACCGGGGATACCGCCCAGGCCGCTTCCGGCCCCGTTTCCGATTCGGCCAAAGCCGCCGCCGCCCTGGCCGCGGCGGTCCGGCGCGCCAATGATTCCGCCGTGGCCGCGCAGAAGGCCGCGCATGCGGATTCCCTGAAGCATGAAGCCGATGGCCGGAGC
>DATENA010000071.1:0-2736 GCA_035275285.1 Fibrobacteria bacterium
TCAGGGTTCTTTTCATGAGGCCGATGTCAGGGCGTGATGCGCGAGTTCGCGCATTCCTTGCGCCTGCTCCGTTTCGAAGGGAAGGCGGTTGCGGGACATGCGCTTGGCGTCGGGTTCTTCCACCGCGCCCAAAAGGGCCAGGGGATACGGGATCTCTTCCCGGGGGGCGGCCAGTTCCCAGGGCAGGACCAGCAGGTCCGGTCCCGCGGACCCGGTCCGCCAATGGCGCCGGTAGAAACGGATCACCCGCTCCACCAGGGCGATTTCCTGGCCGTCGAAAATCCTCAGCTCCGGTTCCCGGTACGCATGCGCGCGGCGGCGGACGTGGAGCCCGTCCCCGATCGGTTCCTCGCTGATCTCGAATTCCCCGGCCCGGGCCATGTCCCGCACCATGCGCGCCATGGTCCTGGGGGCGGGGGAACGGACGCCCCTGCGGTAGGTCTGTCCCGTGATGGGGAAGCCGTGCAGGCGGAAGTGGAGGAAGTCGGCCTGAAAGAGCATGCGCTCGAGCAGCGCCGGGGTGAAAGGATCCCAATCCCCGCAGCGCCGGGAAATGTGGAGGATCAATTCCCGGAGTCGCCGGTCGTCCGCGGGAAAGAGGTTCATGCGGATGTCTCCCATGGTTTTGAAAATTAAGCGCGCAACATGTACCGGACCTTTCCGGCTTGTAACGATTTGTAACAAGGGAACCGCTACGCCCCGGCCGCGGCTTTGAGAAAGGCTTCGTCGCCGTCCAGGGTCTTGCCGTGCAGGTCCAGATCCCGGAACTGCCGATCCTTCAGGGTGACGTTCTTCAGCACCACGTCCGCGATCCGGCAATTGGTGAACAGCACCTTTTCCAGGCGGCAATTCTCGAAGCGCACGGCCTTGAGGCCCTGCTTCTTCCACGCCCAGCCGTCCGATCCCGAGAACACCACGTCCTGGAAGGAACAGTCCGCAAAGCGCGTATCGCGCACGCTCATCATGCGCACCATCAGATCCTTCATCTCGCAGCCCTGCATGCAAAGATCCGCTATCTTGGAAGCCTGGATCTCGCTGGCGGTGACGGTCGAGCGGATCAGCTTCAGATCCGATACCGCCGAGCCATTGATCAGGATTTCCACCAGCTTGCTCCCGTCCATGACGCCGAAATCCTTGACGGAGGCGCCTTGGATGCGCAGGCTGCGCAACACGCTGGCCGCGGCGCAGCGGAAGTCCGCCACCTTGGACCCCTGGATGGACACGGCCCGCACGGTGGCGCCGTCCACGCTCCAGCCTCCCACCGAACTGGCGCGGATCTCGCACCCGATGACCTTTCCGTCCCGCACGGAGATCCCATCCGCCTTGCTCATGTCGATGGTATTGTCCGTCATCTCCCCGCGCTCCAGGCGCATGCCTTTCACGGAGGACATGCGGATGGCGTTGCCGGTGAAGACCTGGTCCCGCCCTTCCGGGAATTCGAAATGGGACATGTGGACGGCGTTCTTGGATTCCTGCCCGCCATAGGCTTCGCCCTGGTACCCTTGCGAACCGGCCTGGTTCCAGCCGAACGCCGCGTCCAGGGCGTACTTCACCGTGGTGTTCACCTTGGAAAGCAGCGGTTCCACGATGCCGGAGCGGTTCCAGTCGCGCATGCCCGCGCCTTCGGGCTCCGATCCTTTCCCGGCCAGTTCCGCGAGCAATTCCGCCGCCTGTTCGTCCGTGAGGGTGCCTTCCTTGTTCATCTTCAATACCTGCCGTATCTCCGCCTTCATATCCGGTCGCTCCTCTCGGGGTTGGCGCGCAAGCGCTTGATCTGGTTCATGGCTTCGTCGAAAGGGATTTCCCCGGCCCGCAACTTTTCCAGGATGCGCCCCGCATCGGGCGGATCGGCCGGCTTGCCCGCTCCCTGGGCCTTCGCATCCGCGGGTTCCTCCCCGGTCAGCTTGTGTTTGAGGGCGCTCAGGCGCGCGCGGATGGTGGGGTAGCTCAGGCCCAGCGCCGCTTCCATGTCCCGGATGCGCCCTTCGCAACGCACGAAGATGCGGAGGAAATGCAAATCGTCCCGAGCCAAGGTGGCGAACTCATTGAGTTGGAAAGGTCCTTCGACCTTGATGTCGCAGGCGGGGCAGGCCAGCACCTTGGGCTGCAACAAGCTCTGGCACGAGGGACAGGCCAGATTGGAGTCGATTGATTTCATATTTCAAAATATATCTTAACCCATTAAAAATATCCAGGGATTATTTGTGAAAAACGAAGGACGGCTTTAAAATTGGTTTAGAAATTTGAGAAAAGGATTCCCATTGAAGCCCAGGGTGAAAAAGGCGGGATGGGGTAAGGAAGAGCGAAATTGCCCGGAGCGGGTTTTCGGCTCCAGGTCCGGCGCTTGGCGCCCCAGGGCCGGGGAAAATTCCTAGCTTTCCCGCTCCGGTTGGAAGCGTCCGGCTTCCGCCTTCGTTTTGGACATGGGTGCCGTGTCCCCATAGCTCAACAGGATAGAGCAATAGTTTCCTAAACTGTTGATCGCCGTTCGAGTCGGCGTGGGGACACCACCCTGTCTTTGGCCCGGAATCCGGTTTTACTCCGGTGCACATTGACACGATCACGGCCCGCCTCCGTCATTGCCCTCGTCGCAGTACTAAGGGTCCGTTAAGAAATAACTGAAGCAGTTCGCCGCCCATCTGAGGGCCATCTTGGCCCGATCGTCAATCGCAAAACCTTCGACATAGCGCTGCTATGCCTCAGGTTTTGCTCAATCCGATCGGGCCAATCTGACCC
>DATENA010000072.1:0-6786 GCA_035275285.1 Fibrobacteria bacterium
TGGCCGGACCGGGCGGGAACCGCCTGTACGATGACGCAATCGTCGCAATCCGTGATGTCTTCCGCCTCGGCGGGGGAATCCGCGGGCTCTTCCTCCTCCGCAGGCTCGGGCTTGGCTTGAGGTGTCGGGGCTTTTTCCGTTTTCTTATGGACGGGTGCCTTTTCCGCAGCGGGAACGGCCATTTCCCGGCTCGGGAAATCGGGTTTGGCGGCGGCGTTAGCCTTGGCCTGGGGAGGACTGGCCGCCATCGCAAAACTCACAGAACAGGCCAAAACACTGATTGGAATCGGGTATCGCATGCTCCAACCTTTCCAAAGTGGGGACGCTGGAGGGTTTTACCGAGCAAAATGCGATCCGTCCTTTCGGGCAATCGGAGCCGAATGGGCCCTGGCGGTGTAAGATTTCCCTGCTCCGGCGGGCGCCATTTTACACTATTTCTGATAGGCGCGAACGGCTTACGGCCCAGCGTACAAAGGGCGCGGGACAGTTACTATATTCTTGACTACCGCGTCCAAAAGTATTGTTATTGGTTTTTGAGAATCATAGAATACGCATAATTGCAGCAGAGGGGTTTATGTCTTCCAAAGCGTTCGTAGCCGGCCTGTTCCTTTTCTCCGCTTCCGCCTTCGCGGCGGACGCCTCCTTTCAGTTGGTGAAGCAGGATGAGAAAGTCAGCGTCTACGGCAAGCGGCCGGAGAACTGCGTGTCCGACGGCGCCAGCGTGATGTTCCTGGTGGAGAACCGCACCAAGGAGCGCCTGGAGCTGAAGCTCGAACTGCTGAACATGAAGGTGAAGAACAAGCTCACGGTGATGGTGGAGCCTTCCGGCAACACTTCCGTGCTGTCCTTGTCCCCGGATCCGGAAGCCTGCCGGACCGAACTGGTGGACATGAAGGTGAACCCGGTGCTGCCCAAGCCCGTCAAGACCGCGATACCGGCGATCGCGCCTTCGGCCGATCCCAAGCCGGCGGAACCGGCGGCGGCCGGCGATCGGGTGATGTAATCCGCTTCGGCCTGCGAACCCGCTTCAGCCTTCGCCGCGCTGCCTGGCTTCGAGCCATTCCCAGCGCGCGTACAGGTCGGCCACTTCCTTCCGCTTGGCCGCGAGGATCCGGTTGGCTTCCTTGACCGATTCGAACTTCCCCGAGGCGGAAGCCTCCAGCATGGCCTGCTCCGCCCGTTCCTGCTCCTTTTCGGTCGCGGCGATGCGGGCCTCGATGGTTTCCAGATCCTTTTTCTCCTGGTGGGAGAGGCCCGGGCGCTTCTTGGTCTGCTCCACCACCCCCTTGGCCGCCGCGGCCGCTTCGGCGGCGGCCTTTTCGTCCTCCGCTTCGGACTCCAGGTAATCGCTGTAATTGCCCTGGACCTGGCGCACTTTGCCGCTTTTGCTGAAGATCAGCATGGACGTCGCCACCTGATCGAGGAAGAAGCGATCATGGCTGACCACGATGGCGCAGCCGGGGAAATCGGACAGGGCGCGTTCCAGGACCTGCAGGGTGGCGATGTCCAGATCGTTGGTAGGCTCGTCCAGGATGAGCAGGTTGGCGGGATTGGAGACCAGGGCCATGGCCAATTGCAGGCGGTTCTGCTCGCCGCCGCTCAGGCGCCCGGCTTTGGAGAAGTGCATGCGCGCCGGGAACAGGAAGTTCTCCAGGAAGCCGCGCTTGGGGACCTTGGCGCCGCCGAACTCGACGTATTCCGCGTCGCCGCCCAGGGTCTGCCACACGGTCTTCTCCGGGTCCAGGCTTTCGCGCTTCTGATCGAAGTAGGCCGTAAGGGTATTCACCCCGAGCTTGATCTCTCCCGAATCCGCCTTGATCTTCCCGAGCAGGATCTTCAGGAAGGTGGTCTTGCCGGAACCGTTGGGGCCCAGGATGCCGATGCGATCGCCGGGCATGAGACTCAGTTCCAGGCCCTTGAAAAGCGGCTTATCCCCGTAAGCCTTGGCCAGGCCCTTGATCTCCAGGATGGTCTTGCCCAGGCGGGCCGCGGAGTCCAGGTCCAGGTCCATGACCTTGTCCGCGGCGAAGGCCTTCTTGTCCCGGATCTCCTCGTAGCGCTGGATGCGGGATTTGGCCTTGGTGCCGCGCGCCTTGGGCCCGCGGCGGATCCAGTTGATCTCCTCCTTGAGGAAGGCCATGCGCTTGCCCTCGGTGACCGCCAGGTTCTCTTCCAGCTCGGCCTTCTTTTCCAGATAGCGCCCGTAATTGCCGGGGAAGGAGCGCATGTCGCCGTTCCAGAGCTCGAGGATGTGATCCACGGCGTTCTCCAGGAAGTAGCGGTCATGGGTCACGACGATCATGGTGCCGGGGTAACTTGCGAGTTTCTCTTCCAGCCAGCGGATGGCGCTTTCGTCCAGATGGTTGGTGGGTTCGTCCAGGAGCAGCAGATCGGGCGTCCCCGCCAGGGCGCGGATGAGCTGGATTTTCTTGAGCTGCCCGCCGGACAGGGAGGGTTCTATGGTCCAGGCCAGATCCATGTCCAACTGCCCGGCCAATGCCTGCACCTGGCCGTACAGGTCCCAGCCGTGATCGCGCTCGATGGCGTCGTTCAGGTGGGACAGTTCCTCATGGGCTTTGTCCGCGGCCGCTTCGCCCAGGGCCGCATGGGCGGGAGAGCCCATTTCCTGCAGAACCATGACGTACCGGGCCAGCAAGGCGCCGATGGGTCCCTGGGGGGCGAAGACCTCGTCGGCCACGGACCGGCCCGCCACCAGGTCCCCGGGGGCGGCCGCGGGGTCCCCGGGCTTGACCACCTTGGCGGCCTGGTCCAGGTAGCGGTGGATGAAATTGGAGCGGCGGGTGACGGCGCCCTCGAAATCGGTCTCCCGCCCCGCCAGGATGCGGAGCAGGGTGGACTTGCCGCTGCCGTTGAGGCCCAGCAAGGCGACCTTCTGGCCGCGGTCGACGCCGAAGGAGAGGCCGTTGAAGAGGACTTTTTCGCCCCAGGCCTTATGGAGGTTCTGGGCGGTGAGGACGTTGTCGGCCACTATGGGGATCCTGGATTACGGGGAAAAGGCGGCTAAGGCGGTAAAAGTACGAAAATGGGGCGGACTAGTTAAGGGCGCTGGTCCAGAGGTCCGGAGGCCGACTCTGCGGTATCGCCGGCGGGAACTTTGAACATGGCCTGCCTCAAGGCCTCCAAGTGGCGCCGATACGCCTTTTCCGCCCTGGCCCTGAGGATGTTTTTGGAGAGCGGCCTGAACCAGAGTTTGGCGCGGATGAAGGCCCGTTCCGTTTTCGTGAGCGCGACGAGTTCGTGGGACATCAGGTATCCGACCAAATCCCCGAAAACCGAATTCCACAGGAAGAGATTGATTCCCAATCCTCCCAGGAACGCCGTACGGGACGCCATGATCAGGTGATGCTCCTTATGGTTCAATTGCGGGTGCTTATAACTCGCCTTGAGGCGCTTGAACCCGACCCGCTCGTAGATCGGAAGCAGGTCATCCATGGCCGAGGTCAGCAGCCAATGCCTGTCGGACATCAGGAAATGCTTGAGTCCATGCTCGAACATGCCCTGCAGAACGTCCGTGCCGCGATACTCCTGGTGGATGCAGAGCCGCGAGACTTCGATGAGGTTGGCCTTGGGCGGCAGGGACACGGGATATTTCCCGCCGGGGAATCCGGATTGGCTGTCCAGGACGGTATCCTCGGAAGAAGGGAACGTGAAGGTGATCGTCCCTACCAGGCAATCGTGATGATGCGCCATGAGGATGCGGCTCTTGCCGTCCAGGGGAGTGGCCATGTCCTCCGGGGTGGTCGCCTCGGTCCTTTTGCCTGCGCCTACGTAAGCGTCGCGGCGGAGATGCAAGACCTCCGCGTAATCCTCCAGGGTCTTCACGGATCGGAAACGCAGGTGGTTCTTGACTTGCTGCGCCCGGAACCCGGCCCCGAACAGGCGGGCGGGGGTCCATTGCCGGGAGAACAACAGGAAATCGCAGATCCCGTTGTGCAGCCGGAAATCCATGTCCAGGCATTCCACGCCGAAGCGGACTTCGTTCGCCTCATTGGCGTTGACCCAGGTCACGCGGGCGCGCATGGCTATCTGCCGGTAAGCGGCCAATTCGAAAAAAACCCGCAGTTCCATCCCTTCGAACAAGAGAATGGACTCATCCTTGGAAAAAAAGGACAAGCCCATGTTCTTGTTCAGGTCGGAAGCCTGGATCATGCACCAGTGGCCGTAGATGAATGGATGGCGGATGCGGGCCGCAAGGGAAAGCGACGGCCCGATCGGAAGCCGGTAACTTTCGCGGCGCTCCAGATCCACGGCCCGGGGAAAGTTGAGATCCGTCCGCCGCAATCCCAGTTTGAGGCCATCCTTGCACCGGCCGGCGTTCTTTACTTCGCACCAGACTTCGAACTCCTGCTTGTCCTCGACCTTGATGCGGATTCCGGCCTGGTCCCCTTCGCCGTACTCCGGTTCCGGGAGGTTACCGCCTTCGTCGGCGGGGATGATGATCCCGAACCCGATGGAGGAGAAATCGTAGAGGCGCACGGGGTTCCATTCCCCTTCCCGGAGCCGGAGGGCGACGGATACGGCGCCGAGTTCGCGCTGGGAAAAGCGGTTCTGATCCCGCTTTTCCTTCTTGACGGAGGGACGTTTGTGCTTCTTCGATTTGGGCTTCCGCTCATGGACCGCAGTAGTAGGAGTCCAATCGACGTCGGCGGCGGCCGGAACACCGGGAAGCTCCCTCCCCGGGTTCGCGATTTCCATTCCCTTCCGTGAATCCCGTTCCATCTTGAATCCCGCGACGCCCGTCAATTCCTTTGGGCGCTCTTGGCTTGGACCCGGATCGGGGACGCTCCGGACCGTCCGATTTTCCAATCGCCGTCTTCTTCGGCCGCGTCCAGGATTCCTTGCAGCATGAGCGCATGCAAACGTGCGGTGCCCTTGGCCCCATGGATAACCGCCTCGAGATCCTCCTCCGACTCGATGCTTTCGCGCAGGTAGCCTTCCAGCCACTTGGTATGGACCTCGTCCGCTTTGGCATGTTCATCCAGGAAGGACATGGCGGATGCGGGGATGCCCATGGCGGAAAGGCTTTTCAGGATGCCCCCGCCTTTGCCCGCCGGGAGCATTTCCAAATGGTATACGTAGCCCAGGTACCCGATGGGATTCGAGTGCTGGATCTGGTACGAGGCGAAGGCGATCATGGCTTCGGTGGTGGGCAGCGGACGGCCGCCGGGAATGTCCGAAACGTCCGCGCCCAGGTTCCGCAAATCCTCCAAGGCCATGTTGTGGTGGCCGTATTCCGCCAGGCAATGCCGGAAGATCTTCGGGGACAGGTCGCGCTTGTTGCCCTTCAGATGGCCGGCCATCAGGGCGAAGGACTGGGGATTTTCCCGCGTATTGTAATATATTTCCCGCAAGAGCAGCCGATAATGGCTCTCGGTCAGGGTTCCCTCCCCCAAGCGCCGGAAGAACTCCCCGCGCAAGAGGTGCTCCAGGGATTTGCCCCATTCGGTTTTCAATCTATCGATCATCTTCCGTCCTCGCCGGATTCTTCTGGAGAAGGATCCTGAAATCGCGTTCCAATTGCGCCCGGATCCACTTGCGGGTCATTCCCGAGAAGAGGGAATACCAGGCCAACCTGGCTTTCTGGGCCTTTCCCAAGCGGAGTTGGCCGCGGCCGACCAATTCCCGCACCAACTGGCCGAAGAAATAATTCCAATCGAAAGGCGTCATCCGCAGACCGCATACCAGGCTGTCCCTGTGCAAGAGGATCAAGTGGTGTTTAAGCCCCCCCAAATCCTTGACGGCGACGGAAACCCCGGTCTTCCTGAATCCGATCCGGCGGTAAAGGGGCCATAGTCTGTCGGTCGTGAAGGTAATCATCCATCGCCGGTCGGAAAAAAGGATGCAGCGGGCGATGTGCTCGAACATCCCTTGGATCAGGTCTCCCCCCCGATAATCGAAATCGGTGCACAGGGACCGTGCTTCGATCAGGGTATGCCTTGGCGGAATGCAATCCGGGTACTTGGAACCGGGGAAGCTCCCTTCCGACCGGAACGGCACGTTCGGGGTGCCGAAACAGAGGGCGATGGAAGCCACGAGGGTTTCGCCGTGGAAAGCCGTGAGCAGCCGGCTCCTGGCGTCGAATTCGGCCTCGGCCGGATCGATGGACGCGTCGGGAGCCAATTTGCCGGCCTGGACATAGGCGGCCCTCCTGAGCCCAAGCAGGCCCTCGTATTCTTCCTGGGTAGTGATGAACCTGAAGCGGAATTGATCCTTGAAGCGCTTCACCCGGATGCCGAAATCGCTGAGCAAGCTGGGCTTGCAAATTTCGGATTGGATGAAATGTTCGCCTATGGCGTTGGAAAGGTCGAAGGAGAGGTCGTTATCCCCGATCGAAAAAACCAGCTTTCCTTCCCCGCCGGGCCGGATCCATTTCACCTTTCCGGTCAGGATGCCTTTGGAATCCAAGGGTACTTCGACATCCACGGTAATGCGGGCCCCGGCGAACAGCAGCAGCGCCGGATCCGAGGATTCGAAAACGAAAGAGGCGTTGGGACCGATGGCGAGCAACTTCGCCTCGGCCCATTCGTTGTAGAGGAAGGGATTCCGGATTTTCGCCGTCAAGGTCAGGAAATCATCCACTAGATGGCCGGCGGGAAAGCGCGGGCTCCCATTCTCCGGTTCCGAAAAATCGAGGCGGCTCAAGCCTATGCGCATGCCTTTGTCCAGGCGCGCCGTATTGGCGATGCGGCAGGGAACCAGGTAGGTTTCGGCGTGGGCGCCGGTTGGGCCCGGGAAGATTTCCAGTTTGAGTTCGACGGATTCCCC
>DATENA010000073.1:0-7873 GCA_035275285.1 Fibrobacteria bacterium
GAAACGCTCCGGTGGAGCGTTTCCCCGGGTCGGACAATCCTTATGGGGAAACGCTCCGGTGGAGCGTTTCCCCGGGTCGGACAATCCTTATGGGCAGCGCGTTATTCATCACCGGCACGGGTACGGACGTGGGCAAATCCGCCTTGAGTCTGGCCGTCCTTCTTTGGGCCCGGAACCGCGGACTGCGGGCGGTCTACCATAAGCCCGTGCAATGCGGGACGTCCGCTTTCGGAGCATCCTCGGGCCGGACCGGATCCGTCCCGGCCGGGAGCGTCGAAGGCGGGGATGCGGAATGGATCGAAACCCTGGCCGGGGGCGGGATCGCCACCCAGGTCACGTACCGGTTACGTATGCCCGCCTCCCCCCACCTGGCCGCGGAGCGGGAAGGCGCGGCCCTCGATCCGGAGCGGATCCGGAGCGAGGCTTCGTCGCTCCGGAACGGCGCCGATCTGCTCGTCCTGGAAGGAGCGGGCGGACCCGCGGTTCCCCTGGACCGCCGGGGCTCCACCCTGGCCGCGTTGGCCGCGGACCTGTCGATGCCCTGTCTCCTCGCCTGCGCGCCCGGCTTGGGCACCTTGCATCATACCCTGAGCACCCTGGCCTATCTCGAATCCAAGCGCGTCCGCGTCGCCGGCTTCGCCTTCTGCCATCGCGAGGCCGCGGAGCCGGAGCTGTCCCGTGACAATGCCGAAACCCTGCGCGGCCTGACCGGCCTCCCTTTTTTCGGGCACTTGCCTTTTCACGCGAACCTGGCCCGGGGCGTAGGGCTGACCCGGGAGGAAGCGGAGGCCTGGATCGCTCCCCTGGCGCCGTCCCTGGACGCCTGGCACGGAGGCCGGACGTGAACCCGTTCGAGGGGCCCCTGCGGGATCTGGAAGCGCGGGACCGCCTGCGATCCCTTTCCGCCCCCGACGGCCTGCCCGGCAAGCATGTGGTGCGGGAAGGGCGCCGTTGCCTCAACCTGAGCTCCAACAATTACCTGGGCCTGGCGGACCACCCGCTGGTGAAACAAGCCGGCGCGGACGCGCTCCTGCGTTACGGCGCGGGGGCGGGCGGGTCCCGGCTCCTGGGGGGCGGATTGGCTTTGCATCGGGAGCTGGAATCCGCGGTCGCGGACATGCGCCCGTTGGGCAAGGCCTTGCTGTTCAACACCGGTTTCATGGCCAACCTGGGCGTTCTCCAGGCGCTGGCGCCGCTGCTCGGGCCGGTCTACAGCGATAAGCTCAATCATGCCAGCGTGGCCGAGGCCCTGCGCGCCCGGCCGAACGCCTTCCATCGCTACCGCCACCGGGATCTGGCCCATCTGGAATCCCTGCTGGCCGCGCATGCGGATCCGGGCGCCCGGGGCGCGGAGACGGCTTCCGGAAGCGTTGCGGTTTCCGCGCCCGGCCTGGTCTGCAGCGAAACCCTGTTCAGCATGGACGGGGATTTCGCGCCCCTGGAAGGCTTGCTGGCGCTGCAGGAACGCTTCGGCTTCTATCTCTATCTCGACGAAGCGCATTCCACCGGTTGCTGTCCGGAAACGGTCTCCCGGGCCCTGGCCGCGGGCGCCGCGTCCGGAAAGGTCCTGATCATGGGCACCTTCGGCAAGGCATACGGAGGCTTCGGCGCCTACGTGGCGGGTCCCGCGCAGGCCATCGACTACCTGGTCAATGCCGCGCGCAGCTTCATCTTCAGCACCGCTTTGCCCCCGGCCGCCGCGGCCGCGGCCCTGGCGGCCCTGAAGGTCGCGGAATCCGAACCCTGGCGCCGGGAGAAGCTCGCCGCCACCGCCGCATTCGCGCGCGGCCTCTTCCGCGGGCGCGGATTCGACATCGGCGCCAGCGAAAGCCACATCGTGCCCGTGCTGGCCGGTTCCGACCGGGCGGCGGTGCGCCTTTCGGAGGCCCTGTTCCACGCAGGTTACCATGCCCCGCCCGTGCGCCACCCCACCGTTCCGCAAGGGAAAGCCCGCCTGCGCATCAACCTCACCTGCGAAATCAGCCCCGCGGACGTCGCCGCCCTGGCCGATGCGCTGTCCGCTGCACGGGACGTGCAGTCCGCCGCACGGGACGTGCAGTCCGCCGCACGGGACGCGCAGTCCGCCGCGCGGGACGCGAGCGCAAACGAGACCGCCGATGGGTGACCCCGTGGTATGGCTGGGAGGCTGGGCCTCCGGATTGGCCTGCTGGCGGCCGGCGATCGAAGCCTTGTATCCCCGCCGCGAGCACACCTTCCTGGACTCCCACGCCATCCTGGAAGAGCCGGGACTGCTGGCCCTGGCGGTGGCGGGGCTGCCCGCCGACGGAACCCTGGTCGCCTGGTCCCTGGGGAGCCTGCTCCTGCACCGGGCCCTGGCGGAGGGAAGCCTGCGTCCGGGTTGCCGCCTGGTCTCCGCCGCCCCCGTCTTCGAGTTCTGCAATGCGAACGGACCTTGGCCCAAAGCGGCCGTCATCCGCATGGCCCGCCGCCTCAAGAGCGAGCGCGAGGCGGTGCTGGCGGAGTTCTGGGGCCTGGTGAAGGGCGCCTCCTCCCTGCCCGAAGGCGCCGAAGCGGCCTGGCTCGGGCAATCCCGCACGTACGGCCTGGAGTCCCTGCTGCAGGGCCTGGAAGTCCTCGGATCCACCGTCCTGGACCGCGCCGCCCTGCCCGCCGACAATCGCCATTTCTTCCTGAGCAGCCCGCGGGACCCCCTGGCGCCCACGCCCCGGGGGGAATTCCCCCGCGGGACCTGGATAGCCTATCCGCAAGGCCATCTTCCCTTCCTGGACCATCCGGGATTGCTGGGTCCCATCCTGGACGGATCGCGTACCGCGGGCCGCGCATGACCGGGCCGTCGCAGCCGCTTTCCCATCCCTTCCATCCCAAGCGTTTCGATCGGGCCGCCGGGAGCTACGAGGCCCATTCCCGGGTGCAGGATGCCATGGCGGAAACCCTGATCGGACTGGCGGCGCCCGATCCGCTCGCGGCCTCCGCGCCGGCGCGCCTTTCCGGGAACGGGATCCTGGAACTGGGATGCGGGACGGGACTCCTGACGCGGCGCCTGCGGGCGCGCTTCCCCGGAGAACCCCTGTGCGCCACCGACGCCGCGCCGCGCATGCTCGAAGCGGCGCGGGCCGTTCCCGCCGATCCGGCCGGTACCGCGGCAATCCGGTGGGCGCTCATGGACGCCTCCGGCCTGGCCGCCGTTCCGGAACCCATCGCGGTCCCGGCCCCTTACGGGTTGGCGGCCAGCAATGCCCTGGTCCAGTGGTTTCCCGATCTGGAAGCCCATTTCCGCCTGGTCGCTTCCCTCTTGGAGGCCCGCGGGACCTACCTGGTCTCGGGCTTCACCCCGGAGAATTTCCCCGAGTTGAACGCCATCCTGCGCGCGCCGCCCTTCGGATTCAAGGAGTTTCCCGGCAACGCCCCGGAGGCGATCCGGGCGGCGGCGGCGGCCGCCGGATTCACCGTCGAGGCGCTGGAGACGGGGTCGGTGGAAATGCGCTTCGCGTCCGCGCAGGGATTCCTGGCCTCCATCAAGGCCATGGGCTCGGCCCGCAGGCCCCGGGAAGGCAGCCCCATGACGCGCACCCGGCTGGCCGGGCTCCTGGAAACGTATCAGCGGAGTTACGCCGTGGAGGGCGGGGTGCGGGCCACCTGGACGCCCTGGTACGCGCGGCTGCGGCGGACCGCCTGATCGGAAACGAGTCAGCGCGGGGATGCGCCGTAGCAATCCCGCAGGATCCGCCGCGCGATGTTCTTGACCACGTTCTCCGGATCCTCGACGCTCTTCTTCTTCGCCAGCGCTTCGGCCGCGGGCCCCTTGATTTCCTCAAGGCACAGGTTGTACACCGCTTCGTAGCGGATCCATTTGTCCGGGTGCGTTTCCGCCAGCCGGGCCACCTTGGGGAAAGCCGCGGGGCCGAGCTTCGCCAGCATCCCGACCAACCCTTTGGTCCGGGAAAGGTCCGCCTTGTCCATGGTCGCTTCCAGCAGCTTGCGGAACTCTTCCTTTTCGAGGCCGATGGCCTGGAGCGCCTGGAAGGTCTCCTCCAGGTGTTCCGATGCGTCCGGACGGTCCAGCCGGGCGAGCAACGGGGCTTTCGCGTCCTTGGCCCGCGGTCCCAGGGCCCCCAAGGCGTGGATCGCCGAAGCGCTCACGTCCGGATCTTTCCAATCCAGGTCCTCCGCCAGGTCCGCGGCGGTCCCCGGACGGCCGGAGGCGTGCCGGATCAGGATTTCCAGCACGGGTTTTTTCCCGGCGGGTTCCACCCATTTGAGGTCGGGCGTTTCCAGGGCCTTGTTCCGGGCATCCGCCAGGACAATGGCCATGTCCCCTATCTTGAGCCCCTCCGCCGCGAAGGTGGCGGGGATCGCGTCCTTGGGCCGGAGGAATTCCAGCCTCCGCCCCGGGGCGATGCGGGCGTCCGGGCCGCCCCGGAGATCGGGATCCTTCCCGGGATCGCCGCATACGTTCCTGAGGACCTTGGTCACGGTGGCGGAAACCGTGTCCGTGATCTCCGTCCTGGCCGCGGGGAACCCCGGCCGCGGATCCTTTTCGATCACGGTCCGCGGCGCGCCCTCGCGGATCCGCGAAACCTGGACCATGCCGATGAAACAATTCCCCGGAAGCCGGGTGTAGAGGGGTTCCACCATCCGTACGGATGCATGGAGAAAGGAAACCGGGGCGGCAAGGAAAGCGGCGGTCAAGAGGACGGCCGCCCGGCGGAACGCGTTCAACCCTGGGGCTGGCGTACGTAGTCCTCCATGCTTTCCTTGGAAGCGAGCAGGGTGTCGAAATAGGCGATGGTCTTTTCCAGGCCTTGCCTGAGTTCCACCTTGGGAGTCCAGCCCAGTTCCCGCTTGGCTACGGTGATGTCCGGCTGGCGTTGCCTGGGATCGTCGCTGGGGAGGGGTTTGGACACTATCTTGCTCTTGCTTCCCGTCATGGCGATCACCTGTTCTGCCAACTCGCGGATGGTGAACTCGTTCGGGTTGCCCACGTTGACGGGTCCGACCAGGGTGGAATGCTCCATCAAGCGCATCATGCCGTCGATCAGATCCGAAACGTAGCAGAAGGAGCGCGTCTGGGAACCGTCGCCGTAGATGGTGATGTCCTTGCCTTGCAGGGCCTGGACGATGAAATTGGACACCACGCGCCCGTCGTGCGGATGCATTTTGGGCCCGTAGGTGTTGAAGATGCGGATGATGCGGATGTCCACTTTGTTCTGGCGCTTGTAGTCGAAGAACAGGGTTTCCGCCACGCGCTTGCCCTCGTCATAGCAGGAGCGGATGCCGATGGGGTTCACGTGCCCCCAATACTCCTCCTTCTGGGGGTGGATTTCCGGATCGCCGTAGACTTCGCTGGTGGACGCCTGGAGGATGCGGGCCTTGACGCGCTTGGCCAACCCCAGCATGTTGATGGCGCCCATGACGCTGGTCTTGATGGTTTTGACCGGGTTGTACTGGTAGTGGATGGGAGACGCCGGGCAGGCCAGGTTGAATATCCGATCCACTTCCAGGAACAGGGGCATGGTGACGTCGTGGCGGATGAGTTCGAAGTTCCCGCGTCCCCGCAAGTGCTCCACGTTCCGCTTGTTCCCGGTGAAATAATTGTCCAGGCAGACCACGTCGTGGCCCTGCTCCACCAAACGTTCGCAGAGGTGGGAGCCCAGGAACCCCGCGCCGCCCGTAACCAGAATCCTTTTCATTTGACCTTCTTTTTTTTCCCGGCTTTGCCGTCCATGAGATGATTGATCCCGATCAGGGTGAGGTCCGGTTCCACGGAGTGGATGGCCTTGGACCGGCCTCCCAGCAAGGGAGCGAGCCCGCCCGTCGCGATCACGGAAGGATTGCGCATGCTCTTTTCCGCGAAGATGGCCTTGAGCAGGTATTCCACCTGGCCCAGGGTGCCCTGCAACATGCCGATGCGGAGCGCGTCGTCGGTGGTCTTGCCGATGGCTTTGCCGATCCAGCGCAGCTCGACTTCCGAAAGCTTGGCCGCGGTCTGGGCCAGGCCGCGCATGGAGCTCTGGATGCCCGGGCAGATGATGCCGCCGAAATAGGCGTTCTCCCCGAACACGTCGTACGTGGTGGCCGTGCCCAGATCGATGACCACGCCTTGCTCATGGCCCAGGGCGTGGGCGCCCAGCACGTTGGCCAGGCGGTCCGCGCCGATTTGCCGCGGCAGCTCGTATTCGAGCTTGAGACCCAGGCAATTGGAGTAGTCCAGGACGTGCGGGGCCTTCCCGAACGCCCCCTCCAGGGCGCGCGCCCAACTGTCGTCCAGGGCCGGGACCACGGAGGCCATGGCCGAAGTCCGGACGCCGTCCAGCTCCTTGTCCGAACGCATGAGCCCATGCAGGGAAATGGAGATCTCGTCGACGGTGGTGTCCTTGCGGGTGGCCAGGCGCCAGCGATGCCGGATCGACTTGCCGTCGAACAGGCCTATCACGGTATTGGTATTGCCGATATCCACGGCCAGGCGGAGATCCTTCACTTGGAAGCCTCGCCTACGATGTCCAGGGAGATGTCCAGCGCCCGCACGCTGTGGGTCAGGGCGCCCACGGAAACGTAGTCCAAACCGAAATCCCGGATGCGGCGCACGCGTTCCAGATCCATGTTGCCGCTCGCTTCCAGCTTCAGGCGCGGCGCGCGGCTCCGGGCCATCGCCACCGCTTCCTTAAGGGTCCCATCGTCCATGTTGTCCAGAAGGACGATGTCCACGGGCGCGTCCAGCAAGGTTTCCAGTTCCGCCAGGGTGCGGACCTCCGCCTCCACCGTGTACTTGCCCGCATAGTCCGCATGGACCTTGTCCACGGCCGCCCGCACCGATCCGCAGGCCTCGGCGTGGTTGTCCTTCACCAGCACCATGTCGTACAGCCCCATGCGGTGATTGGTCCCGCCGCCCGTGGCCACGGCGTATTTGTCCAGGGCCCGGTATCCGGGCATGGTCTTGCGGGTGTCCAGCAGGCGCGTGGTGGAGCTCCCCAGGGCGTCCGCATACTCGCGGGAAACGCTGGCGATCCCGGAAAGCCGTTGCAGGAAGTTGAGCAGGATGCGCTCGCAGACCAGCAAGGCGCGCATCGGTCCCTGGATGTCCATCAGCGCCCGGCCGGGGGCGACCGCCTCGCCTTCGCGGCAGAGCAGGTTGAGGGTGGGATGGTACCCGCGATGGCGGAACACGCGCTCCACCAGGGGCAGCCCGGCGATCACGCCCGCCTGTTTGCAGAGCAAGCGGGCGCGCCCGACGGTGCCTTCGGCGATGGTCGCAAGGGAAGTCACGTCCCCGTGGCCCTCGTCCTCGGAGAAAGCCCAGGGCAACAAGCGGTCGAAGGCCTCGGCCGGGAAAGCCGGCAGGGGAGTGGCCGATGGAGGGGCGGCAGGGGCCGCGTAAATATCCGACATGGTGGGTCTAAGGTAAAATTATGTGCGGATCCATCCAAAAGCGGGAGGCTAAACGTCCGGAACGGACCCGTCTTCGCCGGGACGGGGAAATCCGGCCAGGTCGATGCCGGCCGCGGTCCCGGCGCGCAGGATGTCTTCGTCGAATCCCGCATCGAAGATGTCGTGCATACGGTAGGTTTTGCCGCTCCGGGTCTCGAACTCCACGAAGGGGAAGTACTCCGGATAGGTGGTCAGCAGGCCTTTCCGTTCCGCCTTCTCCTCGACACGGCGGATTTCCGCGATATCGGACAGGGCCAGTTCCAAGGCGTAGGTCTCCACCACGTTTTCCGAAAAGCGGATGGTCCGGGGCGTGATCTCGATGCGCAGGTTCCAGCGGGGAGCGTAGTAGAACACCACCGCCGAGAGCGGCAGGAATATCCCCCCGGCCAGGAGGTTCTGGGTGGCCAGCAACAACCCGCACAGCAGGAAGACGGAGCCCATGAGATAGCGGGAGAAGTGTCTGGAG
>DATENA010000074.1:0-24707 GCA_035275285.1 Fibrobacteria bacterium
CTAGAAGCGATGCGGGACATGGAAACCTCCGGACTGGGGATCAAAATACCAAGATGGGCCTCCCGTTTTCCGGGCGCGCATCCCCTCATGGATCCCCATATACGCATGGGTCTCCGCGGGCGGATGGATGTTGCAATGGACTTCGGTAAAGGCCCAGGTGCTCAATTCCGTACCGCGGGAGCAGGATTTGATCGGCCGCCGTCCGGGAAATCCGGGCCCCTTCCCCAAAACCCGGAAAAAAGCCGGGAATGGCCGGGTTGATCGGGAGCTTAAGCCTTCCGCGAATCCGGTATCCATTTTGCTTCCCTTCCCGATGGATGCTTCCGGGAACCGCGCTCCCGGGGCATCGCCGCTGCGGCCCGACGGGCCGTAGCGGCTCTCAACCTTATCCGCGTTCGCCGAGGTGGCCCATGCCTTCAGGTCCCGATCCCGTTTTTTCCCGTCCGGCTTTTCCGGGAACCTCCTTTGAATTCCAGATTCTGTCCCATGCCGGTTTGCGCGTCAAGGGAGCCGGCAAGGAGTTGATCTTCGATCCGTGGCTGGTGGGCAGCGCCTATTGGAGGTCCTGGTGGAACTTCCCCCCGGTTCCGCGCGACCTCATCGAGTCCTTGCGGCCGGACTTCATCTATCTCACCCACATCCACTGGGACCACATGCACGGTCCTTCCCTGCGCAAGTTCCCGAGGGAAACCCCCATCATCATCCCCAAATCGCCGGCCAGGCGGATGAAACGCGACCTCCTGGAAATGGGGTTCGCCAACGTGATCGAGATCGGCCACGGCAGGACCCTGGAACTGGCGCCGGGCCTGCGCCTGAGCTCCTACCAGTTCTACCCTTTCACCGACAGCGCCGCCGTGGTGGAATGCGGCGGGGTGACCCTTTTCAACGCCAACGACGCCAAGTTCATGGGAGGCCCCCTGGATCAGATCCTGGCCCGGCACCCGCGCATCGATTTCGTGTTCCGCAGCCACAGTTCCGCCAACGAGCGCATGTGCTTCGACTACATGGACGAGCCGATCCGGCCGCGCGAGGACGCGGGACGCTACCTGCGCGGCTTCTCCGATTTCGCGGCCAAGGTGGGGGCCCGGTACGCCATCCCTTTCGCGAGCAACCATTGCTACCTGCACCGGGAAACCTTCCATCTCAACGACACCATCATCACGCCCGTGCAGGTGGAGACGCATTGCCGCGCCATCGGCATGGCCCATCCGGAAGTGAAGGCCATGGTCAGCGGGGACTCCTGGTCCTCGGAATCGGGATTCTCCATCGCGGAGGGCCCGTATTTCAGCGAGCGCGATCGCTGCCTGGAAAAGTACGCCGCCGCGCAAGCGCCCGCGCTGGAGAAGTTCTACGACCTGGAGGCCAGGACCGAAGCCACCCTGGCCCAGGTCGAGGGGTATTTCCGCGGGTTCATCGGCGCCCTGCCCTGGGCGGTCCGGCGCGCTTTCAAAGGCAGGCAGGTAACCTGCGTGTTATCGGGGCGGCGCACCGCCCGTTTCTGGATAGACATCCACCGGGGGGTGGTCCGCGAGGTGGCGGGGATGGACGACGACACCCATCCCCTGCAGATCTACACTTCCGCCTACGTTTTCCGCAAATGCATGGCCCTGGACCTGTTCATCCACCTGGGGATAAGCAAACGGGTGCTGTTCCGGTCCCGCAAGGCGGACGCGAAGTATTTCCGCCTGCTCATCACGCTCTTCAACCTGTACGAATGCGAAATGCTCCCGGTCCGGAGAATGCTCGCCCCGCGTTTCCTGGCGGCCTGGATCCCCAGGTGGCGGGAGGTGGGCCTGTACGCGCTCATCCTGGCGCGGCAGGCCCTGGGACGCTCCTTTTCCATGGGCGATTATCTCAAGACCGGAAGGGAGGCCCGGGCGAAGGATGCGCGCGGCTTGCCGGTGCGCTTCCCTTCGTTCGGCGTGCACAAGCGGAATTGAACGCCGGCCGCCGGGGTTCACAATTGTGAATATTCATTCCCCGGAACCGAAATTTCCGACGTCCATCGCTCCCTGCGCATATATTTTACGGACAGCCCTTCGGACCCGGATTTCCGGGCCGGAGTCCGCCGAAAAGGGCGGCCGGGAAAATGGGAACCCAACAAAGCGCAAGCACCATCCGGCATCCTGCCTCCGGCGCGGTGACTTATACGATCGACATCCCTGGCCACCTCCCCCAAAGGGTCATGGATGCACCGCCCCGCCTGGGTCCGGAAATGTCCGGGCCTGGGCGGTGGTCGGGTTCGGAGTGAAAGCAAGGAAAGGAATGGGCCCCTCATGACCTGGATGGCGAAGGCATCGCGGATCGGATTGCTGGGGTTGCTGCCCTGGATCCCCGCGCGCGCGCAATCCACGGCCGCCAAGTGGATGTCCCGGGCCTCCCTGCCCACCGCGCGCGCCGAGACCGGCGCGGCCCGCCTGGGAGACAAGATATACCTGGCCTGCGGCTTCGCGGGAGGCCTCAACCCCTCCAAGGACGCCTATGCCTACACCCCCGGCAAGAACGCCTGGCAGACCCTCGCCTCCGTGCCCGTGGCCTTGCACCATACCGCCATGGCGGCCGCGGGAGGCAAACTGTACGTGATGGGCGGCGTCACCTACGGTCGCGGCGGCGGCCCCCGGCTCAACACCGGGGCGGAATGGAGCGGCAGCACCACGGCCCTGGAATACAATCCCGCCGGCGACCAATGGCGGACCGTCAAGGCCCTGCCCCATGCGACCGCGGCGGCCGGAGTCGTCTCCTTCGGCGGCAAGATATACGTCATCGGCGGGGTGGATGCGGAGGGCGTGGCCTTGGACCTGGTGCAGGAATACACTCCCGCCACGGACGCCTGGGCCATGCGTTCGCCCATGCCCACCAAGCGCGAACACGTAGGCGCGGCGGTGCTGGACAGCCTCATCTATATCGTTTCGGGCCGGGTCGGGCAGACCAGCCTGACCAAGCTGGAAGCCTATTCCCCCGCCAGCGACAAGTGGTATGCCCTCAAGGACATGCCCACCGTGCGCAGCGACGTGGGTTTCGCGCAAAGCGGCGGCAAGTTCTATTCCATGGGGGGCGAAAAGCCCGGCATCTTCGACCTCAACGAGGTATACGATCCGGTGGGCGACTCCTGGAAGACCTCCCTGAAAATGACCGCCACGCGCAAGGCGATCTCGGCGGTCGCTTTCGAGGATACCATATTCGTTTTCGGGGGCTTTTCCGCCGGCGGTTCCACCAATACGGTGGAGGCTTTCGTGCCCCCCGGCGGGACCGCTTCCCGTCTCGCGACGGAAAAGCGGCCCGGGCGGAGCGGCCACCGCTCCGGAGCGCGCGCATTCTCCGGCCCCTACTTTGCCGAAGCCTTCCCCGGCCCGCTTTTCGATGCCATCGGCAGGCCGGGTCATTTCGACCCCGGAAGCCGCCTGATCCCGGGGCGCGGCGTCCGGTTCGCCCGCTAGTCCGGAGTCGGGTCGTGCCGGAGAATCCCGCTTTCGCGACGAAAGCCGGACTCTGCGGTTCGGCGCTTGCGAGGTTTCCAGGGAATTGGATAAGGGAGCGAACGTGAAGGGCGCGCGCGTCGGCAAGGCAATCCTGTTCGCTTGCGCGTTGACCGGTTGTCTTTTCGAAACCCGCGAGACCGGCGGCTCCCCGGAAGACCCCTACTTTTCCCGCAGCGTGGAGGGCTTGGACGAAGCCGTCCCCGCCGAAACCCGCGAGCTCCGCAATGGCGATGGTTTCGATCTGACGGCCGCGCCCGTGAAGAAGGTCATCCTGGGCAAAGAAGTCCGCATGACCGCCTTCAACGGGTCCATTCCGGGCCCGCTCATCCGGGTGAGGCAGGGCGACACCATCACCGTCAACCTCCGCAACCGCTGCGGCTCCCCCCTCACCTTGCATCCCCACGGGATCCGCCTCGACTACCGTTTCGACGGCGCGGCCGGCTTTTCCCAGGCGCCCGTGGAGGACGGCGGGGACTTCGCCTACAAGATCGCATTCCCGGATCCGGGGATGTTCTGGTACCACAGCCACATCCGCGAGGACGCCTACCAGACCCTGGGCCTGTACGGTAACTTTTTGGTTACCCCGCGGGATTCGGCATATTGGAACCCCGTGGACCGGGAGGTCCCGCTCGTGATCGGCGAAGTGCTGATGGACAGCGGCGGACTGGCGCCCATCCGCAAGGACATGGCGGACCACGTCCTGATGGGCCGCTTCGGGAACGTGTTCCTGGTCAACGGGGACACGGACTTCACGGTCACGGTGAAACGCAACGAGTACGTGCGCTTCTATGCGACCAACGCCTGCAACACGCGCGTCCTCAACCTGGTGACCAACCAGCATTGGATGAAGGTGGTGGGCTCGGACAACGGCAAATACGAACGGTCCCGGCTCGTGGCCAGCGAGTTCATCGCGCCCGGCGAGCGCGTGGCGTTCGAGGTGCTGTTCAAGGAGGCCGGCGACGCGCTCCTCTACCACGAAATGCCGGAGCGGTACCTCAAGCTCGGCACCGTGCACGTCCTGGAGGATTCGGTCGACACGCCTTATGGGCGCGCCTATGCGGATACGGATACGGCCGCCGCCGTCGTCAAGGACATCGATGCCTTCCGCGCCTCTTTTTCCAAACCGCCGGACAGGGAACTGCTCTTCACCGGCAGCATGGGAGGGCACGGCCACCGGGCCATGAAAACCGCGGCGTCCCGCCACGGCCCGGACGGATCCGAGGGCATCGAATGGGTGGACACCATGGGGACCATGAACTCGCAAGCCACGCCGGAGAACATGGCCTGGGTGATCCGGGACCAGCGGACCGGGGATGAGAACCATGCGATCTTCTGGAGCTTCAAGCGCGGGGACCAAGCGCTCATCCGCATCCGGAACGATTCCAACGCCGTCCATTCCATGCCCCATCCCATCCACTTCCACGGCCAACGCTTCCTGGTGGTGCGGGTGAACGGCAAGCCCAACCCGGACCTGGCCTGGAAGGATACCTACCTGGTGCCCGCCGCCGCCACGGCGGACCTGCTCCTGGACGCCTCCAACCCGGGCGGCTGGATGGCCCATTGCCACATCGCCGAACACATGGAAGCCGGCATGATGTTCCATTTCCGCGTGGGCGATTAAGCCACGCCGTTCGCCGATAATGCCGTCCACGCCTTCGGCGCCATGGTTGATCGCCGTGTTGCCGCCCATCGCATCGGCCAGGTCCGCGGCGTCAGGTCAGCGCTTCTCCCCGGCCTGGTTGGAGAGGGGGAAGGCTTCCAGGTTCACCTGGAACACGGTGTTGGCGGCATGGCCCTGGTCCGTCTCGGCCATTTCCGCGAGCTCTTTGTGGAACTCGGTCAGCAGCATGGACGCGCGCTGGAAATTCTCCCTGCTCAGGGCCACGGTGGAACAGGAAACGTGGCATTCCTGGGGGGGGATGGTTTCCGAGGCTTCGATGCCTTTCATGAGGAAGTCGCGGCGCACCTTGCGGATCAGGAATTGGGGCAGGCCTTCCGCGTCGATGGCGACCTCCGCCTGCGCGTAACGGCCGTCTTCCTTTTTCACCAGCAGGCCGATATCCACCAGCAGTTCCACCGCTTTCTTGGCCTTGTCCGCAGTAATGGCGGGCCGCACCATCCTGCCCAGGCGGGAATAATCCCCTTCCCAATCCGCGAAGGCGGCCAGTTCCCGCAAGACCGGATAGTACCATTCCTCGAAATAGGCATGTTGCCATTTCTCGAGGCTGTAATACTTGGTGGTCTTCCTCAGCTTGGTGATGGCGTTCGCGTACCGCTCCTTCTCCTCCAGGGTCACGCTCTGGTTCATCAGGACCAGGGCCTCGAAGTATTCCGCCTTCTTGCCCTTCAATTCCAAGGCCTGGACGAAGCGGGGAATGGTGCGGTAGGAAAGGTTGCGCCGGCCGTCCATGATGTACATGCAGAAACTGGCCGAGTTGAGGCCGGCCTTTTTCGCGAAATATTTCAACGTAAAGGCCGCCTTCTTCTTTTTCATGAAGGCGTAATAGTCTTCCAGGAAGGTGCGGTAATTGTCGTATTCGAACAGCCTGTCGAGGATGCTTTTCATAGGCTCTTGTGGATGGTCCGTCGCGGTGCTCAACGATACTCCTGGCCTGGGGAACCTGCTTTCCGAAACCCCCGGGCCCCCTTTTTTCGATTCACTCTTGTGAATCGCCGACCCGTCCTATGCAAGGATAACTATTTGCATGGCAAGATCTTACGAAAGATTTTGAAAATCCGGCGGTAAAATCCCCGGCTTTTTTGTGAATTCAGGTTTTTCCCGGAAAGGGGTTGCGATCGGCAGGGGACCGGGCAAAAAAAGCCCCCGGGACAACCGCGAAAAGGCGGGTCCCGGGAGCCGAAGATCTGAGCCAGGTAGGATTTGAACCTACGACCCACGCCTTAAAAGGGCGCTGCTCTACCAACTGAGCTACTAGCTCGGGCTCTCCCCGGAATTTTACTCCCGAGGGAGTGGCAAAGATAGCTCCCCACCCCCGCCCTTGCAAGCATTTGAGCCGTTTTTAGAGGGCGGCGCGATTGTTTTTCTTTTTCCATTATGTACCTTGTCCCGGTGATTTTAGCCCGGAAATCAAGCTTCACGCACAGATTGCCGCACCTCACCGCCCGCTCGGCCGCCGTATCCCTCGTATGCGGCCTCACCCTGGCTTCCGCCCAGGACTATGCCGATAGGGCCGGCACCGCGGAGTTCCAATACCTGGAAACCCTGGTTTATGCGCGGCCCGCGGGCCTGGCCGGAGCCTATACCAGCCTGGCCCAGGGTCCCGATGCCGTGGGATACAACCCCGCCGGCGTATCCAAGTCGGAGCAGGCCCGCAGCGTGACCGGCACGGTCCGGTACCATTTCCTGGACGTCACCTCCGGAAACGTGACGTACGGTTATCCGGGGATGGGCGGCCTGTCCTACGCCTTCTCCGCCGCGTATATCAACTACGGCCGCATCGAAGAACTGGACGAAGAAGGGAACGCCTCGGGCCGCAAGAACATCCCCGTCTCCTTCAATCCGTCCTTCACGGCTTCCCGCAAGGCCAATGAGAACGTCCGGATCGGGATCACCCTCAAGGGACTCTCGGAATACCTGGGCGATTATGACGGTTCCCAGATGGCCCTGGGCTGGGGCGTGGACCTGGGCCTGCTGTACCGGCCGAACGCGCGCAACCTGGGTTTCGGCCTGGCGCTCCTGAACCTGGGCCGCAAGGAGGTGGCGCATACCGTGGACGGCCGCACGGGGGGGCTCTTGCCGGTTTCCCTCAAGGGCGGCATGTTCTTCTACCCCCTGGACCTCCCCAAGGCCAAGGTGGCGGTGGACCTGGAAGCGCCCTGGCACGATGTCCCGCGCCTGGCGGGCGGGATCGAGTACGCCCTCAATCCGGCCTTCATCGTGCGCGCCGGCAGCCGCGTCGACTGGGTGGAAACCCGCCACTACTTTCTCAAGGTCGCGGACGAGCGTCCCGGCGAGCTCCAGGGGGGCAATGCGCTCAAGCTCGCCGGCGGTTTCACCTTCCTGGCCGACGACATCTCCCTGGACTACGCGGTGCAGTACTGGTACGGGCTGAGCTGGGTCCACGCCCTGAGCCTGCGCTACGCCCTCGGGTCCTGACCCCGGGGAGATTGCTAGTTTTCCGGCATGCTCTTCGATATCGCCATGAAACTCGCCCGCAAGTCCCTGGGCTCCGGCCTGTACGACAGGATTTCGTACAATTGGCTGGGCCGGCGGCGCCATTACGAGCGTCTGGAAACCTATTCCGCCATCCATCGCCATTACCTGGAGCAGGGCCTGGATTTCCGGGGCAAGACGGTCCTCGAAGTGGGCGCGGGGCTCCAATATTTCACCGCCCTGTACATGCTCGCCGGGGGCGCGGCCAAGGTGATCCTGGTGGAGCCCAAGCTCACCTATACGCGCGAGACGCTCCTGCGTTTCCTGGCCGAGTTCAACGAGGGTTCGCCCAAACCCTTGAGGGCGGAAGACGTCGAAAGCCAGATTGCCTGCTATCAGGACCTGTCGGCCATTCCCGCGGAAGGGCCGGGCGTGGCGGACCTGATGTGTTCTTTCACCGTCCTGGAGCACGTGAGGGATCTTCCCGGCTTCTTTTCCCTGAGCGCCCGGCTGCTCAAGCCGGGCGGCAGGGCTTACCATCTGGTGGACCTGTCCGACCACACCTACCAGGTGTTCGCCCGCTTCCGGATGCTTTCGGGATTGAACAGCGCGCGCGCCCTGTACCATCTCCGTTACTCCAAGCGCATGTTCGATCTGCTCAACGATCCCAAATGCTACATGAACAGGGCGCTGATGCCGGACTACCTGCGCCTGGCCGCCGCCAACGGCTTCCGCATCGTTTCCGCGGTGCCGCGGCCCTATCCGGGCCGGGTGCGCGTCCATCCGGAATTGCTCGGAGGCGCGGCCGCGGCGGCCGAAACCCTGAACATCACCACGCTCGCCCTCACCCTCGAGCGCCCGGCCGGGAACGCCGGGACCACCGCCTAGGCGGGAATCCGCAGTGACGGAATCCGCGTTCCGCCCCGGACATATCGGGATCGTGATCGTAGCGTACAACGATTTCCCTTTGCTGGAACGGTGCATCGCCTCGATCCTGGAAAGCTCCTACCGTTCCGTCGAGATCATCGTGGTGGACAACAGCACGCTGGAGGACGTCCGCACGGGGCTGGCCGCCTATCCCGCCGTCCATTACCGGAGGATGGCCGAGAACCTCGGCTTCTGCGGGGCGAACAACGTGGGGTTCCGGATCTCCTGGGAGCTGGGCACGCGCTATACGCTGATGCTGAACCACGATGCCCGGCTAAGCCGGGAAACCCTGGGCATCCTGGCGGAGCGCGCCGCCGGCCTCAAGGACTTGGGGATCCTGACGGGCAAGATCTATTTCACGGGCGGAAAGCGCCTCTGGTACGCGGGCGGTTATTTCGACCGGCTGATCGGGGCGGGGAAGAACCTGGGGTTCAACGAAACCGACCGCGGCCAATTCGATGCGTTCCGAGAGGTGCAATACGCGACCGGGTGCTTCATGCTCATCCCCAACCCCGTGTTCCGGCGCGCCGGCCTGTTGGACGAGCGCTTCTTCATGTACCTGGACGATATCGAGTTCTGCCTGCGCGTGCGCAAGGCGGGCCTCCGCATCTATTACGAGCCCAAGGCCGCCATCGAACATGACCTGGGATCCGGATCGCATCTTCCCCTGCGCCCGGACTACTACCTGTATTTCAGCATCCGCAACAAACCCCTCGTCCTGCGGGGGGAGGCCTATACCTTGTACCTGTATTTCGCCGCCGCCGCCGTCGCCGCCGTCAAGCTGGCCCAGTTCACCCTGCACCCGGGCATTCCCGATCGGGGCGCCAAGATGCGCGCCATCCTATGGGGGCTGATCGACGCCTTTTCCGGCGAGGCCCGGTATCGGCGGCGTTTCCCCCGGCTTTTCAGGCGGGGTTGAACGGCGCGTTCAGCCCGCCCGCAAGGCGGCGAGCGCCGACTTCGCGAAGGGTTTCCGGAGCCCCAGGAGGAATCCGTAGCAGACCAGGGATAGTCCCAGGCCGGTGAGGCCGGAAGCGTCCCGGCGCGTGGCGAGGAAGATGGCGATCAGGCAGGCATAGGCCGAGGCTTGCGCCATGAAAGTCCCGGAGAGGCGGCCGCGGATGTCCGCGGGCAGCGCCCACAGGGAGAAGCCCAAAAAGGCCAGCTCCGCCCCCACCGTGGCGAAAAGGGAGCCATAACCGCCGAAGGCCTCGATGAGGAAATAATTGCCCAGGACGTTGACCGCGGCGCATAGCAACGCGCCCTGGATGTATCTCGATTTCATGCCGAGGCTGAGCAAGGTGTCCGCGCACAATATGGTCATGAACGCCGAGGCCACCCACAACGGAGCCCATTGGAACACGAACCGCGACAGGTCGGTCCGCTGGCCGAAAATGAAGGAAACGGCCCACTCGCTGAAGTAGAACGAAAAGATCATGAACGCCGCCCCCAGGCAGGAAAGCAGGCCGGAAATGCTCTTGAGCACGCCGCCGATTTCCGCGGACCGCCCGCTTTCGCGCATCCCCGCCAAACGCGGACGGATGATCTGGACGATGGTCCCGCCCAGGAAGAATAGGAAATATCCGATCTTGTACCCTACATCGTACTCGCCCACCACCCCGTACCCGCACATGTGCTTGAGGAAGACCACGTCGATGGATTGATGAACCGTGTTCAGGATCCCTATCAAAAGCAAGGGCATGCCCAACCGCAGGAGCAGCCGGTAGCGCAAGCCGGAGGCGACCGCATCGCCCGGAACGGCCGGCAGGCGATGGATGCGGTACAGCGCATACCCCAGGGCCGCGCCCGCGAATTCGGTGCCCAATTCCACGGCGACCACGGCTTTCGGGCCCGCCCCCGCGTTCAGCGCCAGCGCGATCCCCCCTGCGAACAACAGGGCCTTGGCCGCGGCAATCCCCATGGCCAGGCGGTAGAGATGCTGCCTTTGGAACCACCAATCCAGGTTCCAGGCGCGGGGCAGCAAGGCCAGGGCGAACAACGGGATCAGCGGGTTCAGGGAATGGGACCAGCCTTGCCATGCCTGGATGCCGGCGATGAGGCCGAGCGCCATGCACGTGCGGTATACGGTGATCTTGCGGAGGAAAGCCCCGTCCAGGGAGGCGTCCCCGACGCGGTAGAGGGCGGGCACCAGGCCGAGCCCTTGATCCATGGGGAAATTGAGGAACGCCACGATCACGAAGGTGGAGACCACCTGGCCCCATCCCTCCGCTCCCAGCATGCGCACGCAATAGGCGATGGCCGCGAAGCGGATGCCCCTGCCCAGGATCACGTACAGGGACGACCAGGCGAAATTGCCGAGGACGGATCGTCCCGGAGCGGATGTTCCGGCGGCCGCCATCTTAAGGGGCCGGTTCCGAAAGCACGCCGGCCAGCCGCCGCGCGGACTCGTCCCAGTCGAACTTCCGCGCCGCCGCGATGCCGCGCCCGGCCATGGCCCGGGCCTCGTCCGCATGGGTCAGAAGGTACTCCATATGCGCTTGCAGGCCCCGGAAATCCCCCGGCTCGGAAGCCAGCAGGGCGCGTTCGGGCTCCAGCAAAGGCACGCATCCCGTGCGCGTGGCGACCACGGCGCAGCCGCAGGCCATCGCCTCCACCACGGGCAGGCCCCATCCTTCGGAAGCGCTGGGACTCAGGAAAATATGCGACGTCCGGTACAATTCGAGCAGGAACTCCGGCGCGGGGTCGCGATGGTATTCCAGGCCTTGCAGGGCCCCGGTCGGAAAGCTGATCCCGAACAGGCGCACCCGCACCTGCGGGAAGGCGGCCTTGAGGTTCCTGAGGATCCGGATGCCGTCGAGCGAACATTTCCATTCCGACTCGTGGAACAACATCAGCAGGGCGGGACTCTCCCAGGAACGCTCCGGGCCGGGCCGGAAGCGTTCCCGGTCGATGCCGTTGTGGATTTCCCCGGCCACCGGGCGGGAAAACTTCGATCTCATGAGCGCGGTCAACCAAGGGGCAATGGTGATCAGCTTCAGCGGCAGGAGATAGGAGCCCTCCACCCGCGCCGCTTCCGAGTCCCAGGTCTCATAGTGCTGGATCAGGTAGTATTTCGCGCCCTTGGAGGGCGGGAGGGCGTGAACGCTGTAGGCCGTCGGCCAGGCCGTGGCGATAGTGGCGTCCGCGTTCCCGACGAAGAGGCGGTGGATGAAAGGGATGGGGCGCACCTGCACGGGCCCGGACAGCCATTCGATCCTGCGCGTCATCCGCAACAGGTTTCCCAGGAGCGGTTTCAGCCGGAGACGGAAAAGCCTTTTCCATTTCGAAGGCTCGTTCAGCAGGAAGCCCGAGTACGGCAGCAGCGGGTAATACACCCTGACCTCATGTCCGAGCCTGCCCAGGCGGCGCGCGTACTCCAGCACGACGATGACCCCGCCGGCCTTGAGCACGGACGGCAGGATAAAATTGATTTTCAAAGTCCGCCCATTGGAAAAGCCGCCCTGGTCCCCATGTCCCTACCGGATTTTTCCCGGAGATTGGCCCGAGATATCAAGTTTAGTACTTTAGGGGCTCCTAGCCGATTAAAATACAAATGGACCATCAATTATGAAGCGGAATTGGGGAATGGTTTTGGGCCTGCTCATGGCCGTTATTTCCACCGGTACCCTCGCGGCCCAGGAGGAAATCGACCTGTTCAAGGTCCCGTCCCTCATCAACAAATCCAAGAAAGCCAATCTTGCCAATAGGCTCTCCCTGCCCACCGAGGCGCCGCTTCCCAAGCTTCCCAATGACGGGCCCATCCAGGAGGACAAATATCTCCTGGGTCCCGGGGATCTCCTGACGGTATATTTGGGGAACTCGGCGCGCTACCCCGTAACCCCGGAAGGTTTCGTCCTGCTCCCGGACATTCCCCCCGTGAACGTTTCGGGCAAATCGTTGTCGGAAAGCAAACGCATGCTCAAGAGCGCCCTGGCCAAGCAATACGATACCGCAAAGGTGTACATCACCCTGGCGGCGCCCAATACCTTCAAGGCGCAGGTGATGGGGGAGGTCGTGAATCCGGGCGCCAAGTCCATCAATTCCTTCACCCGCGTCGTGGAGGCCCTGGCCACGGCCGGGGGCTTCACCAAGTATTCCATCCGGGACCGCATCAAGATCAAGCATCCCTCCGGGGACACTTCCGTGATACCCCTTTCGACTTATTACTCCGGGTTCAAGGAGGAGGGCAACCCCTACCTCAATATCGGGGACATGCTCATCATCGAAACGGTCCGGTTCGACAAGCCGTTCTGCACGGTGAAATCCGGGGACGAGGTCTATTTCCACCAGATCGAAGGGAATACTTCCGTCAAGGAGATCTACGCCCAGGTCAACAATTACGCCCAATCCTCCCCGCCCGCCCATTGCCGGATCCGCAAGGGCGCATCCAAGGGGACCCTCCTGCTGACCCCGGATCAGATGGGTTCCTACCTGCCTGCGGACAAGGATACCGTGGAGTTCCTGAAGGACGTGGAGTTCGTGTTCGTGGGAGGGGCGGTCCTGCGCCCCCAGTTGTATGATTACGTGCCGACCTTCCGGATCGGCGACTATCTCTTCCTGGCGGGCGTCACCTTGCAAAGCGACACCAAGCTGAAGTATACGGTCACCCGCAACAAGGAAATCCTGTCCGGACGGGCGATTTTCGACGAGGCCGTCCGCCCCGGCGACAAAATCTTCCTGGAGCGGAACAAGGTGGAGCTGACCCGGGATTATCTCACCATCCTGGCTTCCCTGGCGGGGATAGTGCTCACCGCGGCGACCTTGTACTACACCACCACCAACAACAATTGATGATCAGCCCCCAGCCCGGCTCCAAGCCCGTTCCGTCTTCCCTCGGGGAATCCCGCCCGGAAGCCGGACCCTCCCGCGCCGGGGACGTTTCCGCTTTCGGAACTTTTCTCGCGATCCTGTTCCTGCGCAGGGTTTTTTTCGTCGGGGGATGGGCCGTCGCTTTTTTCGGCTCCATCCTCCTCGCCTTCCTGCTGCCCAAGGAATACAAGACCGAAACCACCTTCCAAATCAACACCCAGGGCGGCATGAAGCTGGGTTTGCCGGAGGGCCTGAAAATGCTGGACCCGAGGTTCAATTCTTCCGGGGGCGGCACCGCCTTGGCATTGTCGATCCTGGACAGCCGCAAGCTGGCCATGACCATGATCGAGATGTACCATCTCAAGAAGGAATACCGCACCAAGTGGGATCATCTCGCGATCAAGAAGTTCCGCAAGAAATTCGAATACGACGTCTTCGACGAGGGCATCGTGCAAATCTCGTTCATCCATTCCTCCCCGGACACCGCCAGGCTGGTGGCGGATTCCATCCTGGCCTACCTGAACCGGGAATCCATCCTCTATTCCACCCACAAGGCCAGGCAGGAGTTCGAGTTCAACCGCACCCTGGTCGATTCCGTGTACGCGAACCTGGATTCCCTGAGCCGGGAGACCATCGCCTTCATGAACCGCACCCGCATCGTGGACTTCGAGCGGCATGTCGAGCTGTCCCTGAAATCCTATGCGAAGATCCAGGAGAACCTCACCGAGCTGGAAGGCGAGTTTGCGCTGGCCAAGATAGATAACAGCAAGACGCCTCAGGACAAGGACAACCTGAAGACCCTCATCGGCATGCTCAGGCGGAAGCAGGGCGAATTGTCCCACAATCCGGATTCCCGCAAGGGGTTCAACTTCGCCATGAACTACGATTCCATCCCCACCATGACGGCGTTCATGGCCAAGATCGATCTCAACATCGAGAAGAACAAGACGATGCTCAAGGTCCTCCTGCCCAAGCTCGAGGACAGCCGGATCAAGACCATCGAAACCGTTCCCGTCCTCAACGTGATCGATCCCAGTTTCACGCCTCCCTACAAGAACGGCCCCAAGCGGGCCCTGATCATCGTCTTTGTCACGCTGGGCGCCGGCCTGCTCTGGACCCTCCTCCTGGGCTTCCGCGAATTGGCCTTCAACCCGCGTTACCGGCCCGCTTCGCTGGCCCTGTTCCTGCGTAAGGTGCGCGAGTTGCAGTGAAGCCGCCATCCGGGATTCCGACCTCGGGGCGGGACTTCGACCGGCTTTGCTTCCAATTCCTGATCTTCTGCCTGCTCGCCTCCTGCTCGGTGACCCGGCTTCCCTTGAAGTTCGGCTACTCCCCCAAATACTCCGCCATGATCTATGCGGATACGCCCATCCTGATCGTCCTGTTCCTCTTCATCCTCCTGTACCGGGCCTTGAATCCCGGCAAGGCCCACCCCTGGCGCATCGACACCTCCTTCCTCCCCATGGCCCTGGTCGGCATCTGGTGGCTCGGCTCCGGCCTGATCATGGCCCGGAACCCCGAGCTCTTCTGGAGTTCCATCGTGCAATTCGCCGGCGGGATCGCGGCTTTCCTGCTGCTCCCGGGCATCCTCGGCGCCTATGGATTGACGGCCTTCACCCTGGACACCTTCCTGAAGATGAGCGTCCTGGTGGCTTTGGGCTCCATCGGCCAGGTCATCGTCCAGCCCGCCAGGCTGTTCGAGAACCCCAATTCATCCTTGGGCGTCAACCATGCGCAACTGGGCCTGTACATGCTCTTCGCCTTGACGGTGGCGCTGTTCCGGTCCTCCCGGAGGCCGGGATGGCTTTGCCCGGTCTCGGCCGTCCTGGCGTTCATCGTGATCTTCATCTCCGGATCCCGGGCCGCCCAGATCGGCAGCGTCCCCGTCCTGGTCGCGTTCTTTCTCAACCGGCTCTCGTTCGCGAACCTGGTCAAGCTCGGCCTGGCGGGGTTCTTGATGGCCTCGGCCCTGTGGATGGCCGTGGAAAACCGCAAGGAGAACAAGGCCCAGGGCAACATGTCGTTCGAAATGGGGAACGGCGTCCAGGTGGACGTTTCTTCGGGACGGAGGTTGCTGATGTGGATGGTCACCTGGAAGGCGATCACCTCCTCGCCCCGGAATTTCATCGCCGGATTCGGATACACCAATTACCGGTGGGAATACGGCAAGAGCATCAAGCTTCCCTTCTACACCAACGCGGCCCACAACGCCTATATCCACGTGTGGGCGGAAACGGGTTTGATCGGCTTCGCATTGTTCCTGTGGATGTATTGGGCCCCCATGAGGCGGGCCTTCGCCCTGCGGAAGCATCTTCCCGAGATGACCGTCGCCGCGGGCCTGGTGGCCGGCGTGTTCCTGACGGGCTTCACCCAGGAAACCATGTATCCGAACGAGGCCTTCGCGAACATCAATGTACTCTACGCGGCCATTTGCGCGACCCTGTTCCTGGCCGCCAGGTTGGCGCAAGAGGAAAGGGATGCCTTGGCCGGGGAAGCTTCGGCCGAGGAGGCCAGGTCCTTGCCGGGGGCGATACCCCTGCAAGGATGAGGGCTAGGCGGGTTTCTCGGCCGCCAGGATGATGATGGAAACCAGGAGCGTTTCCAAGGGCAGATCCCGGTACCGGGGCAGCAGCCTGGGGCGGATCGCTTCCACCTGCCGGACATCGTTCTCGTCGAAATCCACGCCCCGGACGAGCGCCGCTTTGTAAACCGTCCGGCTTCCGTCCAGGATGCTTTTCACGATGGTGTGGTGGCGGTACCCCAGCTTCTCCATCTTGGCGGAGAAGAAGTCGGACAGGCATCGGTTGGGAGCGCCCAGATGGCTCGACATCATGCCCCAGATGCGATCCGGGACCGTCAGATAGGAGAGCGGGTTCAGGCCCAGGTTGGTATACATGCCATGGTCGCGGAAATCCACCTCGTGGATCATCCGTCCCCCCGGTTTCAAGAGCCGATGCATCACGTCCATGGCCTTGTCCAGGTCATAGAGATGTTCCAGGACCGCGCGGGAAAGGATCAAGTCGAATGCATCCTCCCGGGCCCCGGAGAGGCTCAGGGTTTCCAGGGGGGTATCCGGAATGTAACGGTATCTTTCCGGGTTGAGCGTATATGCGTCCCCGTCCAGCCGGATCAGGGCATCGAACTCCGCTTTCCCCGCGGGATCGAGGCGCTCGCGCAGCTTGCGGTAAATGGACGTCTGATCGGCAATGGGCCGCAAAGATCGGAAGCGATCCACGCTCATCACTTCCTTGGCCCCCAGCATCAGGAGCTGCAGGCCTACGCCTAGGTTCTCCCCGGGACCGATTTCCAGGATGCGCTTTCCCCGGACGGAGTCGATGGCGACCCCGGATCGCTTGAAATAGTCCCCGACCACTTCGTCGACGTATTCCACGCAGCGTTCCGGGCTGAAGGCCGGAAACTCGCAAACATACGGGGATTTGAGCACGGCCTTGCGCCGGTTGTTCAGGTTCTTGCCGATATAGTTCGCCATGATCCCGTATTCCGTCAGGCGGCTCAGGCCCGATTTGAGCAGCAGCGACTTGGCCGCGGATTTCGCGATTTTCAGCAAGGGGTCACCGAGTTTCGAAGAGGGCCGTCAAAGGCATTTCCCGCATGGCTCATCGGGAAAATCTAACTAATTCCAATTCCGACCCGGACAGGTCCAGGTCCAACCTGAAGTCCGTCTCGTCCGAGGCGGCCGCCCGGCGCGGAGCGAGCGCCTTCCACGTTCCATCCTTCCGCAAAAACCGTTCCGCCGTTCCCTTCCCCGCGATCCCCAATCCCTTGAGGCGGTGGCTCGCGGCCCGGTCCTTATTGAACAGGAGCAGGTATGTTTTCGCATCCTCCGGGTTCCTGAAGATGCCTGCGGCATACCATCCGAGCCCCGGGTCCCCCGCATCAATGGACGTCAATCCGCCCGCGCCTCCGCCGCCGGCCAGGGTGGGCAGACCGGCCTCCCGGGACCAGGGATCGACCGATGAAGCATGGATCGTCGCTTCGCGGCGCAAGGGCATCAGGATCGGTCCCAGGCGCTCCAGTGCGGCGTTGATGCCCGCCACCACGCCATAGCGCCAGGTGGGACGGTAGGCGAGATCGACGATCCCGTCGTTCGGGTATCCCGGCATGCGGATCCGCATGCCGGCCGCATCCAGGACGTAGGGCGGGGCATAGGTGAAGTAGACGAGGCCCTTGGCCCCGTAGAGCAGCGGCGCATGGGCCATGAATCGGATGGCGGCGGCGCCGCCTTTTTCCGGCTGGAGGTAGTTCGCATGCGGCGTCGTCAGCGGATAGGCCCAGAAGGCTTGGCCCGAATCGATCCCGTCCGCGAACGCTTCCAGGTTCCGGAAATAGCGGGTCTGCGTCCCGGGCCTTTCATCGAAGGTGTTCCACCCGAAACCGTTGTCCCATCGGGAGCCTGAAACGAAGGGATAATAGTCGAACCCGGTGATGCGCGTGGAAGGATGGGTCTGCACGCCGCGGATATAGGCCGTGTAAGCCTCGAACGTCCTTTTCGATCCCGCGAAATGGCCAGGCGCGAAGGGAAGCAGATTGATATACCCCGGTTTCAGCTCCTGCGCCCGCATCAGGAAATCCTGCCAAGCCAGATCCCGCGCCAACCGCTTCCCTTCGGACGGTTCATCGTCGATATAGTACCCGAAAATCCTGTCCCGGAGTCGAAGCGGAAGCGCGCCGTCATAATCATGGTGGAGATGGTCCCCGGCCTTGGCGGAATCGCAGCAGGCCGTGATCGTGTCGACTATCCGCGAGTCCCAAACGAGCATCTTGAGGCCGGGAACCTTCGCGACCTGTTCCAGCTTGAGCGCGTTCTCACGGGGCGTCCAGGGATCCACGTCTGCCGGCACTTGGTTGAACACCAGGTTGAAATGCGCCTCCCGGTACTTTTTCAGGCGCGCCAGGTAGCGCACCGAATCGCCTTCCCGGGCCGCGTCCCATGCGGCGGAAATCACAAAGTCCTTTTGGGTGAACCCTGCCCAGGAAGGCTGGCAAGGCCAAATGGCCGACCCGATTGCCAACGGGATAATTGGTCTCCGCAATAGTCTGAGAAAGACGGTTTTGTATATTGCCTCGCAAACCCCTTCGAAGCGACGGATCATTTCCGGAACCTTCGAAGCCGCGCGCACCGAGGAGATAGAGAATGTTGAAAGAAGCGGCGAAAGCCATTCTGAAGCGACGTGCTGTAGTGCAATTTCAAAGGACCCTTTACTATGGCACAGCGGACTTCATCGATTCCTTGCTGGGCAGAAGGGAGGAAATGGTTCCCCCGCGCCGCATGATTTTCATCGGCGGGCAGGACTTCAAGGAAGTGGGGGAGGAGTTCCTCCGCATCTTCCAGGAGCCCGGGGGATTGCGCCCGCATCATGCCGTCCTCGACGTGGGAAGCGGCATCGGGAGGATGGCCAGGCCCCTTACCCGTTTCCTCGACCCCTCCAAGGGGGCGCGGTACGAGGGGTTCGATATCACCCGGTCCGGGGTCGAATGGTGCCGGAAGAACATTTCCGTCAAATTCCCGCATTTCCGGTTCCAACCCGTCGATCTCTACAATAAGATCTACAATCCCAAAGGGGCGACGCAGGCCAGGGATTTCCGCTTTCCCTTTGCGGATGGCACGTTCGATTTCCTCTTCCTCACCTCGGTATTCACCCATATGTTTCCCGATGACGTGAACCGCTACATCTCCGAAATCGCCAGGGTCCTGAAACCCGGGGGGCGCTGCCTGGCCACCTTTTTCATCTGGAACCCCGAATCCGCCGGCCTGGTCGAAGCGGGCAAGAGCAGCCTGCTGTTCCCGTTCGAAGGCAAGGGCTACCGGCATGCGGTCAAGTACGTCCCCGAAGAGGCGATCGCGCTGCCGGAGAAATGGGTGCTCGATACGTTCTCGAGATATGGATTGGACGTGCAAGCGCCCATCCATTTCGGGAAATGGTGCGGACGCGCTTCTTATCTGAGCTTCCAGGATATCGTGGTCTCGCAAAAGCGGGCCTAGGTTCCTTAAGGGACCCGGTACCGGCCCCGCAGGAACGCGATCTTCTCCCGCAACCATCCCCGCCGCAGCAGCTTTTCGAAGTCCCTGCTCGTCAGGACGGACGTTTCCAGGATCCGCCGCCGCTTGGCGGGAAGCCTGGGCAACTGGCCCAGGAAGCTGAGGTTCCCGCGCACGTAGGCGCCCGGGACCCTGAACCACAGGGCCGCGAACAATCCCCAGGCTTTTACGAAAAGGATCGAGGGGATGAATTTCAAAAGGTACGGCATCGGGAAATTCTTGAAGACGAACTGGCCGAAATTCCTCTCCGCATAATACAGGCTCAGGGCGCTCTTCTTGCCGCCCAGGGTGGAAGAGCCTTTGTGCAGGATGCGGGAAGCGGGAATGAACAGGATCTTCTCGCCGGCGTGCTGGGCGCGGAAGGACAGATCCAGATCCTCGTAGTTCAGGAAGAAGTCCTCGTCGAACAAGCCGATTTTCTCCAGGACCGTCCGTGCATACAGGGCGGCGCCGGCGCAGGCGGAGGTGATCAGTCTCGGCGAGGTGAACAGCGAGACGGGATAATGGGTGAAGGAAAACCCCTTCCCGCACGTGTAGACGGAGTCCCCGGCCGAATCAACCTTGTCCGGCTCGCGGTAATTGATCAACAGGCTGGCGAAGACGTTGATTCCCGGATTGGCCCCGATGGCGGAAGCCAGGGCCTGCACGGCGTCCGGTTCCGCTTTCACGTCGTTGTTGAGGAAGTAGATATACCTGCCGCGGCAATGGGGATAGCCGAAATTGTTGCCGCCCGCGAACCCGAGGTTCCGGTCCGAAGGAACGCGCCGGACTTCGGGATGATGCCGTTCCACCCAGTCCAGGGATCCGTCCTTGGACCCATTGTCCACCAGGACTACCTCGAAGTCCTTGAAGGTCTGCGCTTGCAGCGACTCCAGGCATTCCGGCAGGTGCTTCAGGCCGTTGTAGTTGACGATGAGGATGCTGATGAGGGGGGTGGAGGATTCCATCAGCGGGCCAATTCCTGGGGGCCGATCCCGAAGTCGCCCCGTTTGAACGCCCGCCGTTCCTGCCACCAGCGCTTCCGCAACAGGGCCGTGAATTCCGGCCGGGAAAGCGTCGAGGCGCCCAGGATCCGCTTCCGTTTCCGGAGGGTGCCGGGCACCAGGCGCAAGGCCTCCAGGTTCCCCTTCAGGAAAGGCTTGAGATTGCCCTCGCGCATCGCCTTGAGCAGGGCGGCCAGCTTCATCAGGGTAAAGGCCGGGACCAAGCGCAGCAGGTCCGCCAGGGGGAAGTTCTTCAGCAGCAGGTTGGCGTGGTTCCGCTCGCAATAGTAGATGGCCAATGGGCTCCGCTTCCCTCCCAGGGAGGCCGAGCTTTTATGGTGCACCCGCGCCGCGGGCAGGAACAGGATGGAATAGCCCAGATGCCTGGCCCGCAGGGACAGGTCCATGTCCTCGAAGATGAGGAAGAAGTCCGTGTCGAACCCGCCGGTCCGTTCCAGGCATTCCCGCGAATACAGTGCCGCGCCCGCGCAGGCACAGGTCACGAAGCGGGGCAGGCGGAAAGCGGCGGCGGGATACCCCTGGAACGAGAACGGCGCCCCCGTCGCATACAAGGTATCGCCGGCCGAATCGGCCAGGTCGGGCCGGTAATAGTTCAGCAGGAAGCAGGCGAAGATGTGGACGTCCGGATGGTCCGCGGCCGCCCGGGCCAGGGCATCCAGGGTATCCGGCTCCATGCGGGTATCGTTGTTCAGCAGGAAGATGAAATCGCCCGAACAATGGGGGATCCCGTGGTTGTTGCCTCCCGCGAACCCCAGGTTCCCGCCCGCCCGGACCACCTTCACGGACGGGTAGTCCCGCTCGACGCGCTCCGCGGAGCCGTCCCGGGAACCGTTGTCGACCATGACGACTTCGAAGCGCGGATAGGTCTGGGCGAAGATCGAAGCGAAGCATTCCTCCACGTGGGCCAGGCCGTTGTAGTTCACGATCAGGATGCTGATCAGGGGATGGGCGCGGTCCGTCATCCGGATATGGCGGCCCCTTCGGGCGGGAAGCGATCCATCACGCGCCGGTTCGCGCCCTGCGGCCGGATTTGACGGCCCTGGCCCAATCCACCAGGATCGGGGGGAGCAGGCGGCGCACCGCCTTTTCGGAAAAGCTTTCCTTCCATTCCTCTCCCCGGCGTTTCTGGAACAGGGTCCAATGCGCGTTGGAGATCTCCTTTTTCGGCCGCGTGCTCGAGTAATAGTACAGGGCGATGGATTTCCGGGTCCGGTCCTGCGGGCACTGGAGCGGATTGGGATGGCCATGGTAGGCGTAATCCGTGGTGTTGAAAACCACCACTTTCCCGAAAGTCGGGAGCACCTTTTCCCGGCACTCCTTCATGTCCTTGTCCCAAAGCTCCAGGTGTCCGCCGAATCCCTCTTCCCAATCCTTGTTCAGGTATATCAACAGGTTGATGCGGCGATGCAGCTTGAGCCGGTTGTGCCAATTGAAATCCGCGTGGATCTTGAGGAACCCGCCGGGCAGGATTTGGTGAAGGCCGCCCCCTTCGAAATAAGGGTCGGGAATCAGGCCTTGGATGCCCGTCAAATCCTCCAGGAACCGGATCACGGGAGCGGAGTTCAGGTACGCCAGGAAGCGTTGGGTGGCATCGCCCATCTTGTTTTCGACGCGCGATCCCAGCTTCTTTTCCTGGTCATTGTCGAACTTTATCCAATCGATGCCTTTGGGCGAAGGGAATTCCGCCAGCACCGCCTCCAGGATCGATTCCGGGAATACCCCGGTGAGGATGGCATGGGGAAAAGGTCGGGCGCTTTGATAGGCATTCGCCTTCCCAAGCGGATCCACCAGGATTTCCATCGCACCTCCCGAAGCCGATATGGGGCCGATCGACCCGCTCTCAGACCCGGGTAAAGTATAAAAAAGGAGCCAAAATGGGTCGAAAGGAGGCCCTCAGGCCTCCCGGATGCGCCCGGTCACGGGCCTTTCAGCCGTCGTTTCAAGGACCTGGCGGCCCTCCTGGCGAAGGTCACCGTATTCCCCACCAGGTCGGATCCGTCGGCGATCCGGAAGCGGCCGCCTCCCGTGGGGAACAGGGAGAACCGCCTGCCGTTGAAGGATTGCTCCACGAAGGCGCCGGTCGTGATGTCGCGGATTTCGCGATGGAAGAGCTGGCCCGTGAGGAAATCCGATAACATCGGGGTGTAATAGAGGCAATCCTCGAAATAATAATGCGTGACCTGGGACCAGCGCGTCGAGCCCTCCCGCAGAATCTTTTCCCCGCCATGCACCAGGTTGGAAGACCAGATCAGGACGTCGCCTTTCCGGGCCGACAGATGTTCCTTGGCGAATCCCTGGGCTTCCATGACGCCGGAAATGAAGTCCTCGTATTTCCGGTAATCCTGGTTCCGGACGGAAAGGCCCATCTGGTAGTAATTGAATTCCGGGAGCTTGTGCGAGCCGGGGTAATAGAACAGGGGCCCGTTTTCCGGCGTCACGTCTTCCAGCGCGGCCCAGGCCCCGCACATGAACCGGGCCGGCAGGCAACTGAAATGGATGGAGTCGCTATGGGCCCGCTGCTGCGAGCCGCGCAGGAAGTTCAAGGTCTGGAAGGGGATGGGCTTCCTGGCGTAGAGGAACCGCAGGGCGGACAGGACCCGCTCCGTGGCGGCCACCGCACGGACGGAAGGGGATTCTTTCCAGGCATCCATTACGCGGTAGGCGCTCCGGGGGCCGTCCGGGACCTTAGGATCGAAAAGCGGGCCCACTTCCGATTTCAGCCGCTCGATCAGGGCCTCGTCCAATACGCCCTTGAGAATGACGTAACCTTTTTCATGGTAGTGCCGGGCGAGTTCCCGCTCCGCCTCGGACAGGTTCCGCGCATCCAGCGCATTCCGGAAGAAAGGGGACTCTATCCAGGGAAAAGCCGAACCGTCCACGCCGGAGGCGGGGGATTGGATTGAGGGGGATGCGGGCTTTTCCATCTGCCCGTAACTTAGTCCTTGATGGGAAAAAACGCAACCCCATTCTCAGGGCCTGGAAATCGCTTCCATGACCTCATCCGCCTTTTTCTTGTTGCCGGAATTGAAATACACCGCCGCGATGTTCTCTATCCCGCTGCGCCCCTGCAGGCTCCCCAGGTCGTAGGCGGCCTTGAACTCCTCCAGCGCCTTGTCGTACCGGGCCTGGCCGAAGAGCAGCTTCCCGCGCTTGAGGCGGATTTCCGGTTTCTTGATCCCCGCCTTCACCGCGTTCTCCAGGGCGAGCAGGGCCAGGAAATCGTCGCCTTTGCGCTCGTGGATGTTGGCGATGCGCATGTAATATTCGGCGCGCTTGGGATCGATGAGCAGGCCTTCCTCGTAGGCGCGCACGGCCTTGCGATCGTTCTCGCCCAGTTCGTAGAGCTGCCCCAGGTAGAAGTACAGGTCGGCGGCCGGCAGGGGGATGATGAGCAGGGCCTCTTCCATCACCTTCTCCGCGGCGGCATAGTCGCGGATGCGGGCATTGGCCTCCGCCATGGCCAGGTAGATGTCCGGCTGGTTCGGCTCCAGCTTGAGGGCGGCCTCGAAATTCCGCAGCGCCTCCGCCGCGTCGCCGGCCCGCAGGGAGAGCTCGCCGAGCATCTGGTAGGCGCGCACGTTGGGCCCGTCCAGTTCCAGGGCCCGGCGGAAACAGGGGTAGGCGTCCCCGACCGCGCCCATGGCCGCGTAGACTTCGCCCAGCATCATCCAGGTGCGGGTGAAGGTGGGCGCCTCTTCCAGGCTGCGGCGGTAGGCCACGATGGCCTTGTTGTTGGCCTTGGCCTGCACGTGGCAGTTCCCCAGGTTGAACCAGGCGAAGGCGCGGTTGATCGGGAACTTGTCCGTGCGGGCCGCCAGGCGGTATTGCTCGGCGGCGGCGGCATAGTCGCCCTTCTCGTACAGTTTGTTGCCGTTGGCGAGCGGGTTCTTGGCGGCGGCCTGGGCGACGGCGGTCGCGGCGTCCGCGCCGCCTTGCGGGCCCGCGCTTTCCTGGGCGCGGACCGGAATCGATCCGCAGAGTGCAACGGCCAGCGCGAGAGCGGATTTGTGCAGGCGATTCATGGCTCAGTCCGGGACGGTGAAAGTAAAGCGTTTTTTGAATCGCTGCCTTACCGGGATTTTTTGAAAGGTGGCGGGTTTGAAGCGTATCTTTTTCGCCGAGGCGATGGCTTGGTTTCCGAACCCGTAACCCGTCGGTTCCTCTTTCAGCACGGATACCTGCTCGACAAGTCCGGCTTCATTTACGATGAAGATGACGTCCACGTACCCTCCGACTCCTTCCCGGGCGGCTCTGGCGGGATAGTCGACGGGCGGATCATTCACCGGTTTGGCATCGATATCGGCTTGACCCAT